>NZ_JAYSDK010000004.1:52892-177166 GCF_041914405.1 Zoogloea sp. | reverse complement strand
GTTTGTATTTTGGTGGTGGTTTATATTTAAAAATAGTTATGTTTGTCTCACTATTGTTGTTTTCATTAATTCCCCCCCCCACGGGGAGTTGGGCTATGAGGGCCGGGGTGTCCTTCGGCGGCTTGCTGGCCGTGGTGCTGGTCATCGCGGCGGTGATTGGCAGCTTCGTCTATCTCGACATGCCGCTGGGCGCGCTGTTCACCGGCGCGGCGGTGGGGGAGATCGCCGATTTCGTCGGGCGCTTCTTCCCGCCCGAGCTGGGGCCGGATTTTCTCGCCAAGGTGGGCTGGGCGGCGCTGGAAACGCTGGCAATTTCCCTGGTCAGCACCGTGCTGGCGGCCGTTGCCGGCGCCCTGCTGGCGCTGCCGGCGGCCGGGCGCCATGGCGTGGCCGGGCGGGTGGCGGCGCGTTTTGTCCTCAATCTGCTGCGTTCGGTGCCGGAGCTGGTGTGGGCCACGTTGATGGTGCTGGCTGCCGGCCTTGGGCCTTTTGCCGGTACGCTGGCTTTGGCCCTGCACACCACCGGCGTGCTTGGCCGCCTGTTCGCCGAGGCGCTGGAGAACACGCCGTCGGCGCCGGCGGAGGCGCTGGCCGGTACGGGGGCACCGTCCCTGGCGGCCTTCCTGTACGGCACCTTCCCGCTGGTCGCCGCCCAGTGGCTGGCTTACGCGCTGTACCGCTGGGAGATGAACATCCGGATGGCGGCGATCCTCGGTTTCGTCGGTGCCGGCGGGCTTGGTGCGCTGCTCTACTTCAGCCTGTCCCTGTTCCACGAGGCGGAGGCCAGCACGGTGATCCTCGCCATGCTGGCGATGGCGATCATGGTGGATGGCACCAGCGCCTGGCTGCGGCGGGCGTCGGCCTAGCCGGCAGATTGGCTGGTGCCCGGCTCGATGCGCCGGGCGGTGAAGCCGGGGGCCGACGGGGTGTCGGCGTAGCGGGCCTCACGGCGCAGCTGGATGGTGAAGCAGGCGCCTTCGCCCGGGCGGCTGCTGACCTCGATGCGGCCACCGTAGCGTTCGACGATGGCGTAGCTGATCGACAGGCCGAGGCCGGTGCCGGACCCCTTCTTGGTGGTGAAGAAGGGGTCGAAGATGCGCGACAGATCCTCGGCGGCGATGCCGTGGCCGGTATCGCAGACGGAGATCGCGGCGCCCTGGGTGTCGCCGTGTTCATCGGCCCAGTCACGGGTGCTGATGCTGAGGGTGCCGCCGTCGGGCATGGCCTGGATGGCGTTGACGATCAGGTTGATCAGCACCTGCTGGAGTTCCCCGGTGTTCACTTCGATGCGGCAGGTCGCGGCGTTGTCCACCTGCACCGTGATGTTGCGGCGGTCGAGGTTGTGGCGGGTCAGTACCAGGCAGTCGGCGATCACCGGAGCGGGATCGATGGCTTCGCTGTAGCCGGCGAATTCGCCAGGTCGTGCGAACTGCAGCAGCTTGGTGACGATCAGCCAGATGCGGTGGGTCTGCTCGTGGATCAGGCGGATTTCTTCGCGCACCGGCTCGGCGGCGGGGCCGAGGATTTCCTTCAGCACGTCGAGGTTGCCCTGGATGACCGCCACCGGGTTGTTGATCTCGTGGGCAACGCCGGCGGTGAGTTCGCCGATGGCGGCCAGCTTCTCGGTCATCGCCAGGTGGCGGCGGGCCTGTTCGAGGGTAGCCAGGGCTTCCTGCAGGGCCTGGGTGCGCTCGGCCACCTTGCGGTCGAGCTCGTCGCCCCAGCGCTGCAGTTCGGCGCGGCGGGCGGCCAGGTTGTCGAGCAGCTCGTCGAAGGCGGCGGCGAGCAGGCCGATCTCGTCGCGGCTGGCCACCGGACCGACGCGGGCATCGGCATCGCCGGCGCCAATGCGGCGGATCGTTGCGTTCACCTTTTCGAGCGGCTTGAAGATGCCGCGCGCCCAGCGCAGGGATAGCACACTGCCGGCCAGGCTCACGCCGATGAAGACCACGAACAGGGTCAGCAGCGCGTTGCGCATGGCGATGCTGAACGGCGCTTCGAGGAAACCCACGTAGAGCATGCCAACCCGCTCGCCGAAGCTGTCCACCACCGGCTCGTAGCCGGACACGTAGTAGTCGTTCACCACGAAGGCGGTATCGAGCCAGGTTTTGCCCTCGTTCAGCACGTGGTCACGTACCGCCTGGGAGGCGCGGGTGCCGAGGGCGCGCCGCTCGCCGAACAGGCGCACGTTGGTGGCGATGCGGGTGTCGCCGAGGAACAGCGTGGCGGTGCCCTGGCTGCCCAGCGGCAGTGTGCCGTCCCGGTAGATGATGGTGTTGAGGCTGTCTACCAGGTTGGTGTTGCCGTTGAGCAGTACGCCGCCTTCCAGTACGCCGACCAGGCGGTCGCCGCTGTCGCGTACCGGGATTGCGACATGGATCAGCAGGCCGCGGGTTTCCTCGCTGCGCTTGTCCGGTGCTGCATTGGGGGTGGGCAGCAGCGGCAGGCGGCAGCGTCGGGCCAAGGCCGGGTCGATGGCGGCGAGGTGGTCGGCGTCGAAGACATCGATGGCGGTGAAGGCAGAGCCGGCCAGTGCGGCGTTGACCACCGGCCAGGCGGTCCGTCGGGTACGCGGCAGGTGTTCGGGCAACTGGCGGCCGAGTGGGCGGCCGCGGCTATCCAGGAGGAACAGGAAATCCAGCCCGGCCTGGCGGCGCGCGTCGTCCAGGTAGTCGGCGAGGGCTGCTGGCGAGTTGGCGGCCATGGCCTGGGACAGGCGCTGGGAGCCGGCGACGGCGCCGAGATCCACCGCCACCGTATGCTGCATGCGGCCGAAGTACTCGTGGGCGGTGACGAGGTCGGAGCCGACCTTGTAGCTGAGCAGGCGGTGATAGCCGTCGTTGCCCCACAGCCACACCAGCCCGAGCAGGATCGGCACGCCGAGGAACAGCGGCGCCAGCACCATGGCCAGCAGCTTGGCGCGGACCGAGCCGGTGAAGCGGGCAAGGACGCGGCGGATCATCGGTTTGATGGAACCGTAGGGGCGAATTTATTCGCCCAGAGACTTCGTTGAACCGATTGCGGGCGAATGAATTCGCCCCCACGGGGTGGGGAAGAACCTGCCATGGGGATCGCGGCTTTCAGGCCAGGCCCCATTCGATGGCCTTGCGGTCGAGGGTCTTGCGGGATACGCCGAGCAGGGTGGCTGCGCGTGCCTTGTTGCCGCCGCATTGGTCGAGGACGGCGAGGATGTGGCGCTTTTCGACCTCGGCGAGGCTCAGCGGCAACGGTTCGACAAAGCCCGGCGCCTGGTTGTTGTCGGCCGGCAGGCCGCCGAGGATCAGGGAGCGTTCGATAAGGTTGCGCAGCTCGCGCACGTTGCCTGGCCAGGCGTAGGCGGCCAGCCGGGCCAGGTCGGCCTGGCTGAGGGGGAGCGGCGGCAGGCCGAGGCGGCTGGCCAACTGGGCGTTGAAGTGCACGGCCAGCTCGGCGATGTCTTCGCGGCGTTCGCGCAGCGGCGGGATCGCCAGCGTGACGACTTCCAGGCGGTAGAACAGATCCTGGCGGAAGCGCCCGGCGGCAACCTCGGCACGTAGGTCGCGGTTGGTGGCGGCCACCATGCGGACGTCCACCGGCACTTCGGCCTCGCTGCCCACCGGGCGGATGCGCCGTTCTTCGAGGACGCGCAGCAGCTTGGTCTGCATGGCCAGCGGCAGTTCGCCGATCTCGTCGAGGAACAGGGTGCCGCCGTTGGCGTAGTGGAACAGGCCGCGGCGCGCTTCGCGGGCGCCGGTGAAGGCGCCGCGCACGTGGCCGAACAGCTCGCTCTCCATCAGCTCGGCGGACACCGCGGCGCAGTTGAGGGGCACGAAGGAGCGCTCGGCGCGGGGGCTCATCTGGTGCAGCGCGCGGGCGGTGACTTCCTTGCCGACGCCGGATTCGCCGAGGATCAGTACCGTCGCCGGGGTCGGGGCGACGCGGTGGATCAGCTCCGACAGGCGGCGCATCGCCTCCGAGTGGCCGACCATGCCGTCTACCAGCCCGCCGAGGCCGGCTACCTGGCGCTGCAGCACGAAGTTCTCCCGGTCGAGGCGGGCGCGCTCGAAGCAGCGCTGCAGGGAGTTGACGATCTGGTCCACGCGGAAGGGCTTGAGGACGAAGTCGGAGGCGCCGGCGCGCAGCGCGTCGATGGCGGTCTCGATGTCGGCAAAGGCGGTGATCAGCACCACGTCGCCGGCGAAACCGTCGTTCTTCAGGTTGCGCAGCCATTCCATGCCGGAGCGGCCGGGTAGCGCGATGTCCAGCACGATGGCGTCGAAGTGGTGCTGCTGCAGGCGCTCCGCGCCTTCCTCGGCCGAGCCGGCGGTGTCCACGTGGCAGCCACGGGCGCGTAGCGCCCGTTCGAGGAAGTTGCGCACGCCGGCTTCGTCATCGACGACCAGCACGGCGTAGTCCGACCAGGTCGGTTCGCGGCCGGAGGGGGGAGGGGAGGCGGGGTCGGTCAAAGTGGGCAGCGGCGGACTCATCGCCAGATTTAACCATGCAGCCGGCGGGTTGTCAGGGCGGGGCTGTCCCGTTCCGATGCACTTTTTGGTAATACCGGCCTTCAGTGTGGGCAAAAATTGCCGACATAGTCCCTGGCCTCGCCCGCATGTGCGCCCCGCGCACCCGTCCGGCGGGGCCTGTGTGTATCGGAACCCGTACTTATGAAGGGCAGTGCCAGGCTATGAAGCCGCGTGTGACACCGACCAGTAGTGAGCGCTCGCTGGGCGAGCAGGATTTCATCGTTTCGAAGACCGATCCGAAGGGGCGCATCCTCTACGCCAACCGGATCTTCATCGCGCTGTCCGGCTACAGCGAAGCGGAACTCCTCGGTCGTCAGCACAACATCATCCGCCACCCGGACATGCCGCGTAGCGCCTTCAAGCTGCTGTGGGACAGCATCGCGGCGGGGCAGGAGTTCATCGCCTACGTGAAGAACATGGCCAAGGACGGCAGCTTCTACTGGGTGCTGGCGACGGTGACCCCGGACTATGACTCTGCGCGGCGGATCGTCAGCTACACCTCGGTGCGCCGCAAGCCGCGGGCCGATGCAGTGCGCGCCGCGGCCGGGCTGTACAAGGAGATGCTGGCTGCCGAGAGCCGCGCCGGCGCGCGGGACGCGATCGCCGCCGGGACGGCGGTACTGACTGAAGTCTTGAATGGAAAGAGCTATGAGCAGTTCGTCCTTGCACTCTAAGCTGTCGGTAGTGAGCTGGGGGCAGTCGGCGCTGCTGCTGGCGACCCTGCTGACGGTGTTCTTCATCACCGGCTTCCACCCGGCGCTGCTGGTCTTCCTGGTGCTTGGCGTGGGTCTGTCCGTATGGGGGCAATGGCAGTTCCGCCGCTCGCTGGCGCCGCTGCAGTCGGCGGTGGAGCTGGCCGAGAAGATCGGCCGCGGGCATTTCGTCGACCGCGTCACCGGGGTGTCGGACAAGGACGAGATCGGCCGCCTGATCTGGGCCCTGAACGACATGCTCGACCAACTGGAAGCCTATTTCCGCGAGGCCGACAGTTCCTTCCGCGCCCAGATGGAAGGCCGCTATAGCCGCATGGCCCAGTCGGCGGGCTTGCACGGCAGCCTGTTCGAGGCGATGGAGACCCACAACACGCTGCTCAACAATATGTCTTCGCATCTGCGCGATCAGGCTCGTAACCGGGTGCTCAGCAATGCTGGCCTGCTCAACGCCGGTAACCTGATTGCCAACCTGACCGGCAACCAGGCCGACCTGCTGGAAGTGACCACGCAGATGCGCAAGGCGGCTACCGCCGCTACCGAGACGGCCACCGAGGCGGCGGAGAACCAGCACGCGGTGGCCGAGGTGGTCAGCCAGCTGTCGGGCATCAGCGAACGCATCGTGCACGTGGCGGATTCCATCGGCGGCCTCAATGCGCGCAGCAAGGAAGTCAGCCAGGCGGTGGTACTGATCACCGAGATTTCCGACCAGACCAACCTGCTGGCCCTCAACGCGGCGATCGAGGCGGCGCGGGCCGGCGAGTCGGGGCGCGGCTTCGCGGTGGTGGCCGACGAGGTGCGCAAGCTGGCCGAGAAGACCCGCAGTGCCTCGCAGGCCATCGGCGAGGTGATGCGTGGTTTGATCAGCGACGGCGAGGCGATGGAGGAAGATGCGCGGGAAATGCGCGAGATCACCGCCCGCTCGTCCGGGGTGGTCGGCGAGCTGACCCAGACCTTCGGCCGCTTCGCCGCGTCGGCGCGGGAGACCGAGCAGCAGTCAGTGCGCGTCCACGACAAGAGCCTGGTGACCCTCTTCAAACTCGATCACATGGTTTACAAGCAGCGTACCTACCTGGCCCTCAACGGGAGTGGCGATGCCGAGACGGCCCGGGCTATCGCCATGGATCACCACCAGTGCCGCCTGGGCACGTGGTACGACGGGGAAGGCCAGGAGGCCTTTGGCAGCCTGCCGTCCTACCGCCGCCTGGAACAACCCCACGCCCGCGTGCATGACGGTGCCCACCGGGTCATGGCGCAGATCGAGGCTGACTGGCAGCACGATGCGGCGCTACAGGCAGCGATCGTCGACGGGCTGGAAAACATGGAGGCCGGCAGCCGCGAGGTAATGGATCTGCTCGACAGGCTGGTGGCCGAGAAGCATCCGGACTAGGCTCCGTGCTCCCCTGTTGAGGCGAATGAGTTCGCCCCAACAGGGCCAGTTCAGCCGAGGAACATCCGGTAGGCCGGGTTGGCGGTTTCGTCCACGTACTCGTAGCCGAGCCGGGCCAGGAAGCCCTGGAACGCGTCCCGGTCGGACGGGGGGACCTGCATGCCGACCAGCACACGGCCGAAGTCGGCGCCGTGGTTGCGATAGTGGAACAGGCTGATGTTCCAGTCGGAGCGCAGATTCTCGAGGAAGTTGAGCAGGGCGCCCGGCCGTTCCGGAAACACGAAGCGGTACAGCACCTCGTTTTCCGCCTGCGGGGCGTGGCCGCCAACCATGTAGCGGATATGGCTCTTGGCCATCTCGTCGTCGGTCAGGTCAAGGCAAGGCAGCTCGTGGCGCTGCAGCAGCTCGGTAAGACGGCCGCCCTCGGCCCGGTTGTGTACGCTGACACCGACGAAGATGTGAGCCTTCTGCGCGTCCGCGTAGCGGTAGTTGAACTCGGTGATGTTGCGGCTGCCGAGCAGGTTGCAGAACTTCTTGAAGGAGCCGGGCTTCTCGGGGATGGTGACGGCCAGCACGGCTTCGCGCTGTTCGCCGACTTCGGCCCTTTCGGCAACGAAGCGCAGGCGATCGAAGTTCATGTTGGCGCCGGAGGCCACGGCGACCAGGGTCTTGTCCTTCAGGTTGTGGCGCTTGGCGTATTCCTTGGCGCCGGCCAGCGAGAGGGCGCCCGCCGGCTCGAGGATGGAGCGGGTGTCCTCGAACACATCCTTGATGGCGGCGCAGATCGCGTCGTTGTCCACCAGGATCATCTCATCCACGTATTCCTGGCACAGGCGGAAGGTTTCTTCGCCGACCAGCTTGACCGCCGCGCCATCGGCAAAGAGGCCGACGCTTTCCAGCTCGATGCGCTTGCCGGTGGCGAGGGACTGGGTCATCGCGTTGGAGTCGACGGTCTCTACGCCGATCACCTTGATGTCCGGGCGCACGCGCTTGATGTAGGCCGCCACGCCGGCCAGCAGGCCGCCGCCGCCGACGCAACAGAACACTGCGTGGATGGGCTTGGGATGCTGGCGCAGGATCTCCATCGCGATGGTGCCCTGGCCGGCGATCACTTCCACATCGTCGTAGGGGTGGACGAAGGTGAGCTTCTCGGTCTTCTCGAGTTCCTTGGCGTGGCCGTAGGAGTCGGAATAGGACTCGCCGGCCAGCACGACTTCGCCGCCATGGCGCTTGACCGCGTCGATCTTGATCGCCGGGGTGGTGGTGGGCATCACGATGACCGCCCGCACGCCGAGCTTCTTGGCCGACAGGGCGACGCCCTGGGCGTGGTTGCCGGCGGAGGCGCAGATCACGCCGCGCTTGAGGGCCGCCGGGCTGAGGCTGGCCATCTTGTTGTAGGCACCGCGCAGCTTGAAGCTGAACACCGGCTGCATGTCCTCGCGCTTCAGGAAGATCTTGTTGTGAATTCGCGCGGACAGGTTGGGTGCCGGGTCAAGGGGCGTCTCGATGGCGACGTCGTAGACCTGGGCGGTAAGGATCTTCTGGAGGTAGTCCGGATGCTGCGCGCTCATGACACAAGACCTTTGCTTCGGCTGGGGAAGCAACAAAGGGTAGCAGCCGGAGGCGCCGCGCTGCAACATTGCATCTTTTGACTTCGCGGAGCTTTCCATGACCCCGATCCAGCGTGCCGGCACCACGCCGCGCTATTCCGACTACACGATCCACAACGGTGTGGTCCATTGCGTCGAGGTGCCGCCAGACGAGCATGCCGACATTACGGCGCAGACCACGGCGATGCTGGCCAGCCTGGAGAACCTGCTCGCGCAGGCGGGCAGCGGCAAGGGTCGCCTGCTGGTGGCTACCCTGTATCTGGTGGATATGGCTGATTACGACGCTGTGAATGCGGTATGGGATGCCTGGCTGCCGCCGGGGACGGCGCCGGCACGCGCCTGTGTGCAAGTGGTGCGCCTGGCGAAGCCGGGCTGGCGGGTAGAGGTGGTGGTGCAAGCGGCTTGTTGAGGCAAGCCGCCGTTGCCCGGATTTCGTGTCGGGGAATTTTACATTTACGGCTTCGGAGGGCGCGCCTGTTTTCCCTCCGAGCTTCTGAAATGCTGATGTAAAGGGATTTTTACACGCTTGGTATTGTATTTGCTTAGCATCCCCACGCCCGGTTTCGCGGCCTGGAAAACGCTAAGGGAATATGCCCGTTGCTATGTTCAGCATGCACCCGCGACAGCCGGTTTCCAACAAAAAGTCGAATCAAGAAGGGGAACCCCATGTCCTGGTCCAACCGCCTGTGCCGCGGCCTTGCCACCCTGTGCCTCACGATGACGGGCTTTGCCGCCGAGGCGAGCTACTCCAATGTCTTTTTCTTCGGTGACAGCCTGTCGGACACCGGCAATGTCTACAAGGTGACCGGCGGGACCTTCCCCCCTCCCCCCTACTACAACGGGCGTTTTTCCGACGGGCCGCTGTGGACCGAGAGGGTCGCTGCCGGCCTGGGCCTCGCTGCTGATTCCAAGGCTTCGCAGTTGGGCGGCAACAACTATGCCTGGGCGGGTGCTCTGTCTGGCGTGGATGGCCATGCGGCTCCCGGCACCGGCCTGCTGGCCCAGGTGTTCGGCCAGTGGGCTCCGGCACACGCCGGCGCGGCAGACCCGAAGGCCTTGTACGTGATCGGCATCGGTTCCAACGATCTGCTCGACGCCTTGGCGAACAACGGTGGAACCGCGCAAGCCGATTATGATTACCGCCATTCGGTGGCCAACAGCTTGCTGGTGAACCTGACCAGTTCGCTGCAGTATCTGATTGGCGCCGGTGCCCAGAATTTCCTGATCGCCAACGTCACCGACCTCGGCCTGACGCCGCGGATGAACCTTGGCGGCAAGGGCGCCGTGGCGACGGAGGTCAGCAAGTACTACGACGCTTTGCTCGACTCCACCCTCGATAGCCTGGGCCAACTGTTCGCCGTGAATATCGCCGAGCTCGACCTGTTCGGCCTGCTCACCGAGGTCGTCGGTGACGCGAAGGCCGGCGGCCAGCGTTTTGGTCTCGGTAACGGTGTGTACCCGTGCTTTGCGCCGGGCGCCCCGGCATGCAGCACTTCGGTGTTCGCCGACGACATTCATCCGACCCAGATCGTCCAGGCCCGTGCTGGTGAGCTGGCGCTGGCGGCGCTGCGTGTCCCCGAACCGGGCACGGTCGCGCTGCTGGGGATTGGTGTGGTGCTGTTGGTGGCGACCCGGCGCAGCGGCCGCCAGATCGGCTGACAGCCGGCGCCGGCGGGCGCGACGAGTGCGGAGGCCAGTGCCGTGATGGACTGGCCTTTGTGCTTTTTCGGGGGTGGCCGTTCCACCGGGAAACCTGCTGGCAAAAGGCCCCACGGGCGTTAAGGTATTGATTTGACGCCCCTGCGTTGCTTCCCATTGGATACAATTGGCAGTTCCCCTGTCGGTTCCGGTGTGTTCCATGACCCAACGCCTGCGCGAAATTCCCTACAACTACACATCGTTCTCGGATCGCGAGATCGTCATTCGCCTGCTTGGCCCCGAGGCCTGGCGGACGCTGGATGACCTGCGAACCGAGCGTGTCACCGGCCGCTCTGCGCGGATGCTCTACGAGGTGCTGGGAGATGTATGGGTCGTCCAGCGCAATCCCTACCTGCAGGACGATCTGCTCGGCAACCGGGATCGCCTCGGTGCGCTGATCGGCGCTTTGCGTCACCGCCTGCATGAGGTGGAGAAGCGCCGCGAGGAATCCAGCGACGAGGATCCGGAGCGCAGCGCGAAGGTAGCGAGCCTGGTGCAGGCCGCCAACGCTGCGGTGGACCGCTTCGCCAAGCTGTTCGACGACACCGCCGAGTTGCGCAAGAAGGTGCGCCACGAGCTGGCCCGCCACACCCGCAAGGACAACATCTGCTTCGACGGCCACGCTCGCGTGTCCCACGTGACCGACGCCACCGACTGGCGCGTCGAGTACCCCTTCGTGGTCCTCTACCCGGACACCGAGGAGGAGATGGCGCCGCTGGTGAAGAGCTGCATCGAGCTCGGCCTGACCATCATCCCGCGCGGAGGCGGCACCGGTTATACCGGCGGCGCCGTGCCGCTGGACGCCAAGTCGGTGGTCATCAACACCGAGAAGCTGATTTCCATGGGCCCCGTCGAGGACGTGGTGCTGCCTGGCCACACTGAACCCTACGCCACCATCCGCACTGGCGCTGGCGTGGTCACCGACCGGGTGTCGGAAGCTGCGTCACTGGCCGGCCGCGTGTTCGCGGTGGACCCGACCTCGGCCAGCGCGTCGTGCATCGGCGGCAACATCGCGATGAACGCCGGTGGCAAGAAGGCTGTGCTGTGGGGCACCGCGCTGGACAACCTGGCCTGGTGGAAGATGGTCACGCCGGACGGCAACTGGCTGGAGGTGGAGCGCCTCAACCACAACTTCGGCAAGATCCACGAACAGGAAACCGTCCAGTTCCGCCTGAAGCGCTTCGACGCCAAGAGCTACAAGCTGCTGTCCGAGGAAGTCCTGACGATGCCGGGTGCTGCCTGCCGCAAGGACGGCCTCGGCAAGGACGTCACCGACAAGTTCCTCGGCGGCGTGCCGGGCGTGCAGAAGGAAGGCACCGACGGCCTCATCGTCGCGGCGCGCTGGGTGCTGCACAAGATGCCGCCGCACACCCGCACCGTGTGCCTGGAGTTCTTCGGCCAGGTGCGCGAGGCGGTGCCGGCCATCGTCGAGATCACCGACTGGTTCAAGCCGGGCGGTGCCGGCAACGCCGCCGGCGTGCTGCTGGCCGGCCTGGAGCACCTCGACGAGCGCTACGTGAAGGCGGTGGGCTACGCCACCAAGGCCAAGCGCCATGGCCGTCCCAAGATGGTGCTGATCGGCGACATCGTCGGCCACGACGAGAACGCGGTGATGGCCGCCGCCTCCGAAGTCGTGCGCATGACCAACGCACGCGGCGCCGAAGGCTTCATCGCCGTCAGCCCCGAGCAGCGCAAGCGCTTCTGGCTCGAGCGCAGCAAGACGGCGGCGATCTCGCGCCACACCAACGCGTTCAAGATCAACGAGGACGTGGTCATCCCGCTGCCGCGCATGGGCGAGTACTGCGACGGCATCGAGCGCATCAACATCGAGCTGTCGACCCGCAACAAGATCGACCTGTGCGACGCGCTCACCGATTTCCTGCAGGGCGATCTGCCGCTCGACGCCGGCGATGCCGATGTCGCCAAGGAGGAGCTGATCGGCGACCACCGCCAGGCGGCGCTGGAGCAGATCGCCGCGGTGCGTGCGCGCTGGCAGTGGCTGCTCGACAACCTCGACCTGCCGCTGGCCGAAGCCGAGCCGCAGTTCGCCGACTTCGGCATCGAGGCTGGCCCGCTGACCAACCGTGCCGACAACCCGCGCCTGTTCCACCGCCTGCAGGATTACTCGATCCGCGTGTCGTGGAAGAAGGAGCTGCGCCCGCTTCTGAAGAACAGCTTCGACGGCGCGGTGTTCGCGCCGGTGCTGGCGCGCATCCAGGACATCCACCGCGAGCTGCTGCGCGGCCGCGTCTTCGTCGCGCTGCACATGCACGCCGGCGACGGCAACGTGCACACCAACCTCCCGGTGAACTCCGACCACTACGAGATGCTGCAGACCGCCAACCGCGCGGTCGACCGCATCATGGCGCTGGCGCGCAGCCTGGATGGCGTGATCTCCGGCGAGCACGGCATCGGCATCACCAAGCTCGACTATCTCAGCGACGACGAGATGGCCAACTTCTGGGCCTACAAGAAGAAGGTGGACCCGGAAGGCCGCTTCAACCGCGGCAAGCTGATGAAGGGCGGCAATCTCGACAACGCCTACACCCCCAGCTTCAACCTGATGGGCCACGAGTCGCTCATCATGGAGCAGACCGACGTCGGCGACATCGCGCACGACATCAAGGACTGCCTGCGCTGCGGCAAGTGCAAGCCGGTGTGCTCCACCCACGTGCCGCGCGCCAACCTGCTGTACAGCCCGCGCAACAAGATCCTCAGCACCTCGCTGCTGATCGAGGCCTTCCTGTACGAGGAGCAGACCCGCCGCGGCGTGTCGCTGGCGCACTGGGCCGAGTTCGAGGACGTGGCCGACCATTGCACGGTGTGCCACAAGTGCGAGAAGCCGTGTCCGGTGGACATCGACTTCGGTGACGTGTCGATCAAGATGCGCAACCTGCTGCGCGAGCAGGGCAAGCGGTCCTTCAACCCCGGCAAGGCTGCGGCGATGGCCTTCCTGACCGCTACCGATCCGGCGACGATCAAGACCATCCGCGCCGGCATGATCGGCCTCGGCTACAAGGCCCAGCGCTTCGGCCACGCCGTCGGCAAGTCCCTCGGCTTGATCCAGAACCAGGTCCAGCATCCGCCGGCAACCCTCGGCAAGCCGACCATCAAGGCCCAGGTGATCCACTTCATCAACAAGCCGATGCCGGGTGGCCTGCCCAAGCGTACGTCCCGCGCGCTGCTGGACATCGAGGACGACACCATCGTCCCGGTGATCCGCAACCCGCAGGTCAAGCGCGATGAGTCGGATGCGGTGTTCTACTTCCCGGGCTGTGGTTCGGAGCGCCTGTTCAGCCAGGTTGGCCTGGCCACCCAGGCCATGCTCTACCAGGTCGGTGCCACGACCGTGCTGCCGCCGGGCTACCTGTGCTGCGGCTACCCGCAGTCGTCGGCTGGCGAGGACGAGAAGGGCCAGCAGATCACCACCGACAACCGGGTGCTGTTCCACCGGGTCGCCAACACGCTCAACTACCTCGACATCAAGACGGTGATCGTGTCCTGCGGCACCTGCATGGACCAGCTGCAGAAATACCAATTCGAGAAGATCTTCCCGGGCTGCCGCCTGCTCGACATCCACGAGTACCTGATGGAGAAGGGCCTCAAGCTCGACGGCATCACCGGTACTCGCTACATGTACCACGAGCCCTGCCACACCCCGATGAAGGTCCATTCCGGTATCAAGGTGGCCAACGAGCTGATGGGGACGCGGGTCGACCTGTCCGACCGCTGCTGCGGTGAATCCGGCACGCTGGCGGTGTCCCGCCCGGACATCTCGACGCAGGTGCGTTTCCGCAAGCAGGAAGAGATCGAGAAGGGCGCCGAGAAGCTGCGCGGCGCTGACGCCACCGCCCAGGTGAAGATCCTGACCTCCTGCCCGAGCTGCCTGCAGGGCCTGTCGCGCTACGCCAACGATGCCGGCGGCGTGGACGCCGACTACATCGTCGTCGAGATGGCCAAGCACATCCTCGGCGAGAACTGGATGGCCGACTACGTGGCCAAGGCCAACAGCGGCGGCATCGAGCGCGTGCTGCTGTAAGTAGTTTTCGCTCCACTGAAACTACAAGGCCCGCGCAAGCGGGCCTTGTCACGTCTGAAATCTATTCTGTGGAGACTCTCATTGGCCCTCACTACGGCTTGAGTGGGGTAGGCAGGAGGCGCTTGATCCTGCCCTTGTCCGCGGCCGCAAAAGGCTTCGTGCTATCCTGCGTCCCCCGTTTTTCCGGTCGTGCATGGGCATGGCCGCCAGAACATGAGCGAAGAACAGAATTTGGTTCCGCCGGCTGTGCCGGCGGACGCGGAGGTGCCCGCCAAGCCGGCCCGCCGCAAGGCCCCGGCCCGGACCTCGCGCAAGAAAGCCGAAGTCGTGGCTGAAGCCCCCGCTGTCGAGGTGGTTCCTATCGTTGGGGAAGCCGCTGAAGTGCCCGCCGCCAAGAAACCGGCCAAGCCCCGAGCGAAGCGCGCACCGCGCAAGCCGAAGGCCGAGGCGCCGGTTGTCGTCGAGACGACCGCCGACCTTTTTGCGGCGGTTGACGCGGCGGTCGATGTTGCACCGCTGGCGGTCGAACCGGTGCCTGCTGCTGAACCGCCCGTCGTGGAAGCGCATGCAGTACCCGAACCTGAAGCTGTGCCGGTCGAGGTCGTGATGCCGGTGGAGCAGCCGCAACCTGTCGAGGCCGAGCCGGTACCAGAGGTGCTTGCACTTGAACCGGTGCTGTCGGACGCCTCTGTCGAGCAGGCAGTTGCCGCCGATGGGGGGGGCCTGGAGGATGAGACGTCCCAGTCGCCAGCCGACAGTGAAGAAGTGGACACGCCTGCCGGTCCGCGGCGCAAGCGCAAGCGCCGGCGTGGCCGTGGCGAACGGAACGGCCAGGGTGAGCGCCGTGACAGCAAGGCTGGCGAAGCGTCGAGCGAAGACGAGGCCGCCGAGGCCTTCCCTGCGGTAGCGGAGACGCTTGCCGAGGTGGAGCGCGAAGCGCCCAGCGGTGCTCCCGTCGACGCGGTTTCCGATGCCGTCGAATCGTCGATGGTCACCGAAGGCGAGTCTGTAGCAGAAGCCGCCGCCGCCGAGCCAGCCCCGCTGACCATCGTCAGCTTGGGTCTCGACGTGCCGCCGGTGCTGTCTGCCGACGCGTTGGTGGCGCTGCGCAATGCGCGGATCGTGCTGGGTACTGCCGATGCACTGGACCGCCTGGCCGGACTCGAATTGAATGTGCCGCAGCAGTTGTGTGCCGCCGAGTCAGCCCACGTGGACCTGCGGGCGATCGGCCATGCGGGCAGCGTGCTGGTGGTGACCGGTGATGGCGCTGGCGACGGCCCTGCCGCCGAGCTGTTGGCCGAACTTGGCCCGGCTCATGTGCGCGTGTTGCCCGGTGTCGGACGCGTGCAGGCGGCCTGCGCCGCGCTGGGCCTGTCGGCGGAGATCGTGTCGGTGGTGGACCTGCGCCGGGCGCCGCTGGCGACGTTGCGCGGCCAGCTGCGTGCCCATCGGTTGCTGGCCCTGCCGATCGCCGATGCCGCGACGCCGGTGGCGGTGGCGCGCCTGCTGCTGGACAGCGGCTTTGCCGGTGCACGGGTGTGGGTCTGCGAATTCTTCTCCGGCCAGCTCCAGGCGCGGGCCTGGCTGGCGTCGGAACTGGTCGAACTGCGCGAAGCTTTCGACCCGCGGGCGGTGCTGATTGTCGCGACCGGTCCGTCGAGCGGACTGTTCGCCGAGCTGCCGGGCCTGTCCGACGCGGCGCTTGGCGAAGGGGCGCCCGACGCGTTGCCGCTGGCCGTGCGCACGCTGGCACTGGCCTGGCTGCAGCCGGCGGCGTGGGAAAACGGCTGGGTGATCTCCGACGGCGAAGCCAGCCTGGCGCTCGAATGGGCGCGGGCGGTGCCGACGGCGCGGGTGCGCGCGGTGGGGATGGAGCCCAGCCTGTTGGGCATGAACATTCCGCTGGCCGGGGTGGGTGACAACCTGTCCGCGGTGGGCAATGCGTCGCCGCTGCGGTGCCGCGAATGGCCGGCCCCGGAGGCCGTGTTCATCCGTGGTGCGGCGGGCCTCGGCGACTGGCTGGCCGCCGCGTGGGCGCGCCTTGCGCCGGGCGGACGCCTGGTGGCCAGTGCCGAGGACGACCAGGCCCGCGGCGACCTGCTGGCCTTCGCCGCCCAGGTGCCCGCCGAAGCCTGGCAGGAACTGAGCCTGTCCCGCGGCGAGACGGTGGCCGGGCGCCTGCGCTTCACGCCCAGCGCGCCGGTGCGCCTGGCCTTGTGGCGCAAGCCCGCTCTATCCTGAAACTTTCGACCGTGGAGCGCTGACGTGCCTGCTGCCTCTCTTCCCCGCGAACGTTCCCCGGCCAAGCCGGGCTGGGTTTACCTGGTTGGCGCCGGCCCCGGCGATCCGGAACTGCTGACGCTGCGCGCTTTCCGCCTGCTGCTAGAGGCGGACGTGCTGGTCTACGACAACCTCGTCAGCAAGGAGGTGCTCGACTGCGTGCCAGCCGCCATCGAACGCATCTACGTGGGCAAGAAGGCCTCCAACCATTCGCTGCCTCAAGAAGGCATCAATGCGCTGTTGGTGCGCCTGGCCCAGGAAGGCAAGCGCGTCGTACGCCTGAAGGGTGGTGACCCGTTCATCTTCGGACGTGGCGGTGAGGAAGTGGAGGAGCTGGTGAAGGCCGGCGTACCCTTCGAGGTGATTCCCGGCATCACCGCGGCGGCCGGCATTGGCGCTTACGCCGGCATTCCGCTGACCCACCGGGATTTCGCCCAATCGTGCATCTTCGTCACCGGCCACCTGAAGGATGGTTCGGTGGACCTGGACTGGGACATGCTGGCCCGCCCCAAGCAGACCCTGGTGTTCTACATGGGTATCACCCAGCTGGCGACGATCTGCGCCCAGCTGGTTGCTCACGGCCTGGCCGCCACGACGCCGGCGGCGGTGGTGCGGCGCGGCACGACCAAGGCCCAGCGGGTGGTGACCTCCGACCTGGCCAATCTGGCCGAGGCTGTGAAGGCGGCCGGCATCACCCCGCCGGCCCTGACCATTGTCGGCGACGTTGTCAGCCTGCAGTCGCGCCTGGCCTGGTTCCACCCGGAGGGGAAAGAATGAGCGCGGCCACCTGTCCCGCCCTGTTCGTCGCGGCCCAGGCCTCCGGCCAGGGCAAGACCACCGTCACCGCGGCGTTGGCCCGCCTGCACACCCGTCAGGGGCGCAAGGTCAGGGTGTTCAAGTGCGGCCCGGACTTCCTCGATCCACAGATCCACGCGGTGGCCAGCGGGGCGCCGGTGTACAACCTGGACCTGGGCATGTGCGGTGCCGAAGACGCCGCCTGGCGTTTGCATGCGGCTGCGCAGGATGCTGACCTGATCCTCGTCGAGGGGGTCATGGGCCTCTTCGACGGCGCGCCGTCCGGCGCCGATATCGCGCGCCGCTTCGGTATCCCAGTGATGGCGGTGATCGATGCCAAGGCCATGGCGCAGACTTTCGGCGCGCTGGTGCATGGCCTCGCCACCTGGCAGCCGGACCTGCCGTTCTCCGGCGTGCTGGCCAACCACGTAGGCAGCGAGGGCCACGCCAAGCTGTTGCAGGACAGCCTGGGGCCCGGCATCGCCTGGTACGGTGCGTTGCCGCGGGATGCCGACGCGGCGCTGCCGGAACGCCACCTGGGCCTGCTGCAGGCGGCCGAGATCGTCGATCTGGGCGAACGTCTCGATCGCCTGGCCGATCATCTGGCACGCACTGGCGCGGCGGACCTGCCGCCGCCGGTGAGTTTTCCGGCGGTCGAGCGTCCGCCGGTGGACGCAGCCCTGCGCGGCCGGCGCGTCGCCGTGGCCCGCGACGCGGCCTTCGGCTTCATTTACCCGGCCAACCTGGATACGCTGGCCGAACTCGGCGCCGAGGTCAGCTTCTTTTCGCCGCTGGCCGGCGATGCCTTGCCGGATTGCGACGCGCTGTGGCTGCCTGGCGGTTATCCCGAACTGCACGCCGAGGCGCTGGCCGCCAATGCGCGCTGGCAGGCTGATCTGCATGCCCACGTGGCGGCCGGCAAGCCGCTGCTGGCCGAATGTGGCGGCATGATGAGCCTGTTCGAGACCATCACCGACAAGGAAGGTGCGACCTTCCCCGGTTCTGCCGTGCTGCCCGGCCACACGCGCATGCAGGCGCGGCTGGCGGCCCTCGGCACGCAGGTGGCGGAGCTGCCGGAGGGACGGCTCACCGGCCACACCTTCCATTACTCGAAGAGCGAGACGCCATTGCAACCCCTGACCCGCGCCAGCAGCCTGCGCGGGGGCAAGGACGGCGAGGCGATCTTCCGGCTGGGCCGGGTGACCGCCTCCTACGTGCATTTCTACTTCCCGTCCAATCCGGCTGCTGTCGCCGCACTGTTCGGCGCCTGACTGCCTTGTCAGGCCGGCTGGCGGGCGATCAGCGCTGCCAGCCGGGCCAGTCCGTGGTCGATCTCATCCTCGCTGGCGTGGCTGAAGTTGAGGCGCAGTGTGCCGGTGGCCTCCGGCGCATCCGGGTAGAAGGCCTCACCGGGCATGAAGGCGATGCCCTCCTCGATGGCCAGCGGCAGCAGCTTGCGGGTGTCGATGCGGCGTTTCAGCTGTAGCCAGAAGAACAAGCCGCCCTTGGGCACGCTCCAACTCGCCAGGGCGCCGAAATGGCGTTCCAGCGCGGCTGCAAACAGGTCGCGCTTGTGGCGGTAGAAATCGGCCAGCCCGGCGAGGCGCTCGGCCCGCGTCGGCGATTCCAGCTGCTGCAGCACGAGCCATTGGCTGAGGCGGTTGCTGTGCAGGTCGGCGGCCTGCTTGAGGCGCACCAGATAGGGGAACAGGTCTGCGGAGGCAGCCAGGAAGCCGAGGCGCAGGCCCGGCGCCAGGCTCTTCGAGAAGGAGCCCTGGTAGATCCACGGGCTGTCCGTCAGCGATGCGCACACCGGGCGCCGTTCGCAGGCGTCGTAAACCAGGTCGCGATACGGATCGTCCTCGAACAGCGGCACGCCAGCTTCGCCGCAGGCCGTGGCGAGCGCCTGCCGTTCGGCGGCGCTGTAGCAATACCCGGTAGGGTTCTGGAAGGTCGGGATGGCATAGGCCAGCGCCGGTCGGCTGGCACGGAAGGCCGCGGTGCTCACGTCGGTTGCCGTGAAAGGCACGAAGCGCGCGCCGAAAAAGCGGAACACCTGCAGTGCAGCGAGATAAGTGGGCGATTCGACGGCCACCGGCGTGCCCGCATCGACGAACAGCTTGCCGACCAGGTCGATACCCTGTTGGGAGCCGGACAGGACGAGGATGCGCTCAGGGCCGCAGTCGAGGCCACGGCGGCTGAGTTCTTCAGCGATGCGCGCGCGCAGCTGCGGATCACCCTCGGTGGGACCGTATTGCAGGGCCTCGGCAGGCGCGGCGAGACCGAGTTCGGGAAAGGTCTCGGCGGCTGGCAGCCCGCCGGCGAAGGAGATCATGCCGGGGCGCCCTACGACGGCCAGGATCTCCCGGATCGGCGACGGGTGCAGATCGTGCACGCGGGCGGAAAGGGAGGTCGGCAGGCGCGGGGAGGGGGTAGTCGGCATGGAAGTCTCCAGAAAGAATTAAGTCAATAATATTGACCTATAAATCCTGAGCTTCTTCCGGAATAATGTCAACATGATTGACCTAAATCGCCAGGCCGAGCTCCGCGAGGCCATCGAACTGTTCTATTTCGCCTACCGGGCCTTCACCACGCCGCCGGACGATATCCTGGCGCAGCGCGGCCTCGGCCGCGTGCATCACCGCATCCTGTATTTCGTCGGGCGCAATCCGGGGATTGCCGTGAATGCCTTGCTGACCACCTTGGGCGTCAGCAAGCAGGCGCTGCATGCGCCGCTGCGCCAGCTGGTGGACGATGGCCTGGTGGGGACCGCGGCGGCCGACAACGACCGGCGCGTGAAGCGTCTGCAGCTCACCGCCGAAGGGGCGGCACTGGAGGCGCAGCTATCAGGAACGCAGATGGAGATGCTGGAGAAGGTCTTTGCCGCGGCTGGCCCGGAGGCTGCCGACGGCTGGCGCCGCGCGATGGCGGCGCTGGTGAAGGGGAGCTGAGGCGGGGTTCAGTGACCCTTCAGCGCGTAGATGCCCGGCGCGTTGCGCCAGTAGCCTTTGTAGTCCATGCCGCCGCCGAACAGGAAGCGGTCGGCCACGTCAAGGCCGGTGAAGTCGGCGCGCATGCCGGGGTAGGCCTTGCGGTCGTGGACCTTGTGCACCAGCACTGCCGAATGGACTTCGCGGGCGCCTTCCTGCTTCAGGTAGTCGATGATCGCGGCCAGCGTGTGGCCTTCGTCGAGGATGTCGTCGAGCACCAGCACCGTGCGGTCGCGCAGGTCCTGGGTCGGCCGCACGCGCCAGTCGAGTAGGGTGCCCTGCAGTGCGTGGCCGTAGCGGGTGGCGTGCAGGTAGGCCAGTTCCAGCGGGAAGGGCAGGCGCGGCAGCAGGCGGCCGGCCAGGATCAGGCCGCCGTTCATCACCACATAGACCAACGGGTTCTTGTCCTGCAGGCGGACGGTGATGTCGGCGGCGAGCTGATTGAGGGCGGCGTCCACTTCGGCCGGTGTGCACAGGCAGTCGGCTTCTTCGCGGGCCCGGCGGATTTCCTCGAGGTCGACGGTGGTGGTCATGGCGATTGCGGTGGAAGTCAGGGAATCAGGTTGCGGACGCGGCGCAGCAGCTGCCAGCCGAGCCAGCCGCGGCGTGCCCAGCGGATTGCCGCACGGGGTCGGACGACCAGCGCGAACACCGCGATGCCGCTCAGCAAGGGGGCATTGTGGCGGGCCCAGCGCAGGCCGTCGCCGATGCGGTCGACGCTGTGCAGTACCGGGGCGAAGGCCTGGGCATGGTGGATCAGCGCATCGCGCTGTTCGCTGCAGCGGATCTGCAGGCGCTGCTTGCGCAGCGCGAGTTCGACGAGTTCGGGATTCATTCTTTCGGCCGCAGGGCTTCCCGATCCTGGGCCAGTTCGGCCAGGCTGGAGGCGAACAGGCGCGAGCCCGCTCGCAGCCGCGCGGCAGCCCGGGTGGCGGCCCACACGCCGGCGGCGAACAGCCCGGTGGTGGCGAGGCCGAGGGACAGCAGGCGGTGGCTGTCCCAGAACAGCACGGTCAGGAAAGCCAGCAGGAAGACGAAGCCGAAGCCGATGAAGAGCGCGGCGAGCACGGTGTCGAAAAGAAAGCTGCCGGCGCGCAGCTTCTCTTCCTTCAGCTCGACCGCGAAGAGTTCGAGACGGGTCTGGACGGTGGCCAGACCCGAATCGGCGAGGCCCTTCAGGGACTCGCCGAGGCGCGAGGGCGCGGAATCGCTCATGCGCAACCGGGTTTAGCGGCGATTGACCAGCAGGCCCAGCAGGAAGCCGACGCCGGCGGCGACGCCGACGGCCTTCCAGGGGTTGTCATGCACATAGTCGTCGGTGGCGCGGGCGGCAGCCTTGGTCTTCTGCACGACCGCAGCTTCCAGGTCCTGCAGCTTGTACTTGGCGCTGGTCAGCTTGTCGCCGAGGCGGGCGCGGACATCCGCGACCTTGTCGCCGGCCTGGCCGGCGGTCAGCTTGAGCAACTCTTCAGTGTCGGCCACCACGGCCTTGAAGTCGGAGACGAGTTTGTCTTTGGTCACTTGTGCGTCGCTCATGGTTTTCTCCCAATGAATGGCGTTATCGAAGATTGGTAAGCGGGTTGGAGGTTTGTTGTCGCCACTTGTTCCCGACTTAGGCTAATCCCAATCGAAGTCCGTGGCAATTCATTCTGGCTGGGAGGCGGGCGCGGAGCGGCGCAGGATGCGGGCCAGCCAGCCTTCGATGTCGTCCACGTAGGTATACACCGCGGGCACCACCAGCAGGCTCAGCAGCGTCGAGCTGATCAGGCCGCCGATCACCGCGGTGGCCATCGGCGCGCGGAAGCTCGGGTCGGCGCCGAGGCCGAGGGCGATCGGCAGCATGCCGGCGCCCATCGCCAGCGAGGTCATGACGATCGGGCGGGCACGCTTGCGGCAGGCGTCCACCAGCGCGTCGTGACGGCTGAGCGGTGTGCCGCCGCGGCCGTGACGGGCCTCGATGGCGTATTCGACGAGCAGGATGGAGTTTTTGGTGACGATGCCCATCAGCATCAGGAGGCCGATCAGGGACGGCATCGAGAAGCTGTTGTGGGTGACCAGCAGCGCCACGAAGGCGCCGCCGATGGCCAGCGGCAGGGCCGCCAGTATGGTCACCGGCTGGGTGAAGCCGCCAAACAGCAGCACCAGCACCATGTAGATGCATAGCACGCCGATACCCATCGCCAGCCCGAAGCTGCCGAACAGTTCCTGCATGACTTCGGTGTCGCCGGAATCGGCCAGCGTCACGCCGGGCGGCAGCTTGGCCAAGCCGGGCAGGGCCAGGGCTTCCTGGTAAACCGAGCCGAGTTCGCGTTGGCCCAGTTCCACTTCGAGGGTCACGTTGCGGCTGCGGTCGAGGCGGTTCACCTGGGCCGGGCCGCTGTCCATCGCGATGTCCGCCACGTTGGCGAGGAATACCGGGCCGTTCCGGCCGGGCACCTGCAGGCGGCCGATGGCG
This sequence comes from Zoogloea sp., assembly GCF_041914405.1. Classification (NCBI taxonomy): domain Bacteria; kingdom Pseudomonadati; phylum Pseudomonadota; class Betaproteobacteria; order Rhodocyclales; family Zoogloeaceae; genus Zoogloea; species Zoogloea sp. The sequence goes on along the minus strand of NZ_JAYSDK010000004.1, from coordinate 154,694 downwards.
GCCAGGTCGGCCCGCTCGGCATCCGGCAGGCGCACGCGGATTGGCACCTGGCGGCGTTCCAGGTTGAGCTTGGCGAGGCCGACGTCGTAGTCGCCGGCGGTGGCGATGCGGATCGTGTCGGCGATGGCCTCGGCGGTCACGCCCAGGTCGGCGGCGCGGGCGAAGTCGGGGCGGATCACCACTTCCGGGCGCACCAGGCTGGCGCTGGAGGTGATGTTGCCAATGCCCTGGAGCGTGCGCAGGTCGCGGGTGGCGGCTTGGGCTGCGATGGCCAGCGTGGCCGGGTCGTCGCTCTTCAGCACCAGCAGCATCTTGACGCCCGAGTCGGCCGGGCCGACGGTGATGCGCATGCCGGGCAGCACGGCGAGGCGCTGGCGCATCTCCATCTCAACGGCCTGCTGGTTGCGATGGCGATGGGTACGGTGGCTGAGAGTCACGGTGAGCACGGCGCGGCGAACCTCAGCGGCGGCACCAGGGTTGAAGCCGTCGCCGGCCGCGCCGCCGCCTACCGAGCTGAGCACGGCCTTCACGTCGGGCATCACGGCTAGGGCTTGGCGGGCCTGTTCGGCGGCGGTCCAGGTTTCCTTCAGCGTGCTGCCGGGCGGCAGCTCCACATTGACCAGAGTCTGGGCGCGGTCGGCAGGCGGCACGAAGCCGGTCGGCAGCAGCGGGATCAGCATTACCGAGCCGACCAGGAAGGCGATCGCGCCGAGCAGGGTCAGGAAGCGGTGGCGCAGGCACCACTCCATCGCCGTCATGTAGCTGCGCATCAGGCGGCGCTCCGGCACCTCGCCGTGGGCCACTGGCTTCAGGAAGTAGGCGGCCATCATCGGCGTCAGCAGGCGGGCAACGACCAGGGAGGCGAGGATGGCCAGCACCGCGGTCCATCCGAACTGCTTGAAGAACTTGCCGGCGATGCCGGCCATGAAGGCGGTGGGCAGGAACACCGCGACCAGTGCGAAGGTGGTGGCGATGACCGCCATGCCGATCTCGTCGGCGGCCTCCATGGCGGCCTGCAGCGGCGTCTTGCCCATGCGCAGGTGGCGGGCGATGTTCTCGATCTCGACGATCGCGTCGTCCACCAGGATGCCGACCACCAGCGCCAGCGACAGCAGCGTGACGGTGTTGAGGGTGAAGCCGAACCAGGCCATGCCGAGGAAGGTGGGGATCACCGACAGGGGCAGGGCCAGCGCGGCGACCAGGGTGGCACGCCAGTCGCGCAGGAACCACCAGACCACCAGCACCGCCAGCAATGCGCCCTCGTAGAGGAGCTGCATGGAGCCGTCGAAGTTCTCCTGCACCGGGGCGACGTTGTTGTAGGCGTGGGCGAAATGCACGCCGGGATGGGCGGCTTCCAGTTCGGCGATGGCCTTGGCGACGCCATCGGCGACGGTGATCTCGCTGGCGCCCTTGGTGCGCGAGACCTCGAAGCCGACCACCGGTTTGCCGTCGAAGAGAGCTACGGAACGGCGCTCGGCGATGGTGTCGGTGATTCTGGCGATGCGATCCAGGCGCACGCTGCGGCCTTCGGACAGCGGGATGTCGATGGCCCCCAGGTCGTGGGCACTGGCCACGGTGGCGATGGTGCGTACGGCCTGCTCGCCGCCGCCCACGTCGCCGCGGCCGCCGGGGGCCTCCTGCTGGGCGCGGCGCAGCTGGCGGGACACGTCGGCAGCGCTGACGCCGAGGGCGGCCATCCGTTCGGCGTCGAGTTCGATGCGCACCTCCCGGGTGACGCCGCCGAGGCGCTTCACCGCGCCGACGCCCTTGACCGCCAGCAGGCGGCGGGTGACCGTGTCGTCCACCAGCCAGCTGAGGGATTCCTCGTCGTGGGTGTCGGCGCGGATCGTCCATGCGCCGAGGGGCCTGCCCGCGGTGACGATCTTGGCCACCACCGGGTCGCGTACGTCGGCGGGCAGGTCGGCGCGTACGCGGCTGACCGCGGCGCGGACCTCGGTCTCGGCCTCGTTGGCGTTCTTCTCCAGTTCGAACTCGATGGCCACCGTGACCTCGCCGTCGAGGATGGTGGTGTGCATGCGCTTGATCTGGGCGAGGGTCGCGATGCTGTTCTCGAGCTTGCGGGCGACCTCGGTCTCCAGCGTGCCGGGGGCGGCCCCGGGCAGGCTGGCTTTGACGGTGACCACCGGCAGCTCAATGTCCGGAAAGTCCTGCACGCCGGTGCTCTTGAAGGCCAGCAGGCCGGCCAGGCTGAGCAGGATGAAGAGCAGGATCGCCGGGACCGGGTTGCGGATCGACAGGGCGGAAAAGTTCATGGCGTGCCGCTCACTTGCTCGGGGCCTGGGGGGCGGGGGCCGTCACCTGGACCAGGTCGCCGTCGTCGAGGAAGCCGGCGCCGCTGGCCACCACCCGCGCGTCTGCGGGCAGGCCGGAGAGGATCTCGACGCGTTCGCCGTCACGCCGACCGACCTCGACCTTGGTCTGTACGACGCGGTTGCCGTCGCCGATGCGGAACACGTAGTTGAAGCCGTCGCGCAGTGCCACCGCCTGGCGCGGCAGGGTCAGGCCGCGGCTGGCGGCCAGCGTGAACTCGCCGCGGGCGAACATGCCGGCCTTGAACGGGGCGCTGACGCCCTTGCCAGCGGCGGCCGGCAGGTCCACATAGACCAGCGCGTTGCGGCTCTGCACATCGACGGTGGGGGCCAGCGTGCGCACCGTGCCCGTGACCCGCTCGCCGCCGGGTGCGGTGAGTTGTACCGGCTGGCCGACACGGACGCGGGCCAGTTCAGCGGCCGGGACTTCGGCTCGCCATTCGAGGCGCTGCCGGCGGATCAGGCGGAACAGCTCCTGGCCCTGGGGCACCACCGCGCCGACGGTGGCGCCGGCGGCGCGGAAGGAGATCACGCCGTCGTCGCTGGCCACCACGCGGGTGTGGCGCACGCGCAGCTCGGCACTGGCAAGACTGGCGCGGGCGGCCTGGCGTCGCGCGTCGGCAGTGGCCTCGGCGGTCAGGTATTGCTGGATCTGCTGGGGGCTGAGGCCGCCGCTGGCTTCCACCGAGCGGGCCCGGGCCGCGTTGGCGCGGGCTTCTTGTAGCGTGGCTTCCGCTTCGGCGAGGCTGGCGCGGGCCTGGGCCTCTTCGGCGAGGGGCACGTCGGCGGCGAATTCGGCGAGCAGTTCGCCGCGCTTGACCGGGCTGCCCACATTGACCTTCACGTCGGCGAGACGGAGGCCGCCGGATTCGGCGCCGATGGAGGCTTCCTGCCAGGCGGCGACGCTGCCGTTGGCGACCAAGCCGCGGGGCAGCTCACGGCCTTCCGGGCTGACGGTGGTGACGGCGAGGGCCGGCTTGGCAGGCCCGGCAGCGGGTTTGGCCGCTTCGGGCGGCGGGGCTTCCGAGGAGCAGGCGGTCAGCAGGCCGGCCAGCAGGCTGGCCATGAGGGGGGCGCGGAGGGACATCATCGGGCGTCGTCCGGGGAGGGGGCTTGAGGGGCTTGGGGGGCGGCGGTGTCGGTGGCGGACCAGCCGCCGCCGATGGCCCGGTACAGGGCGATCCACGCGGAGGCTCGTTCCTGCTCCCACCCGGCCACTGCGGTGTCGGCGGCGAGCAGGGTGCGGCGGGAGTCTTCGAGTTCGAGCAGGCTGGCGAAGCCGGCGCGCTGGCGGGCTTCGGTGGCGCTGTAGGCCTGGCGGTAGCCGGCGGCAGCGCGGCGTACGTCCGCCTCGCGGGTGGCGGCGGCGTCGAGGCGCACGAGGGCTTGTTCGACTTCGCTGACCGCGTTGCGCACGGCCTGGCGGTAGGCGGCTTCGGCGGCGGCGTAGTCGGCGCGGGCAGCGTCCACGTTGGCGGCAACGCGGCCACCGTCGAACAGCGGCATGGCCAGCGTAGGGCTGATCGACCAGGTTGTGGCGGAGCTGCGCTGGCCATTGGTGTTGAGGCGCAGCGGGGTGAAGAAGCCGGCCAGGGTCAGGCGCGGATAACGGTCGGCGGCGGCGCTGCCGATGGCCGCGCTGGCGGCGGCGAGATCCCGTTCCGTGGCGGCCACGTCGGGGCGCTGGGCGAGCAGGCGGGCCGGTAGCGCATCGATGGCGAAGGCAGCAGGGGTCGGGAAGCGCCCGCTGGCACTGGCGAGACGTTGGCGCAGACCGGCCTCGTCGAGCCCGGTGAGGGCGACCAGGGCCTTGATCTGGCGGTCGCGGGCGGCGCGCAGGTCGGCCACCGTGGCGGCGCCGTCGGCGGCGCTGGCGCTGGCGAGGGCCACGTCGGCGGGGGCGTTGAAGCCGGCACTGCCGAGCTTGCGGGTGAGTTCGAAGGTGGCGGCGCGGGAGGCGGCGTCGGCTTCAGCCTGGGCCAGGCGGCGTTCTTGGTAGCGCAGCTGCAGGTAGGCGTCGGCGGTTTCGGCGGCGACCGACACGCGGGCGGCGTGCCAGCGGGCGGCGCTGGCCGCGAGGCGGGCTTCGGCACCTTGTTGGTCACGGGCCAGGCCGCCGAACAGGTCGATCTCCCAGTTGGCCATCACAGAGGCCTGGCGGGTGGTCTGGAAGGTGGTTGGGGCGCCGAAGGTGAAGGCGGCGCGCTTGGCGGCGATGCTGCCATCGACGGTGGGCAGGCCGGCGACGTCCGCTGCTACGGCCGAGGCGCGGGCCTGGGCGATGCGCGCGCGGGCCTGGGCGAGGCTGGCGCTTTCCCGTTCGGCGGCGTCGATCAGCTCGGGCAGCAGTGGGTCGTCGAGGCGCCGCCACCAGTCGGTGAGTTCGGCGATCTGGCCGTTGTGGGGCTGCGGGGCCTGCCAGCCGGCGGGGGCGGGTATTGCAGGCGTCTGGTAGTCGGGGCCGACGCGCGGCAGCACGCCGCAGGCGGACAGGCCGAGCAGGGCAAGCAGCGCGGCGGCGGTGTGCTGGCGCAGGTTCATGGGTTGCTCCCTGCCTGGCGGCGGCGTTGTTGTTCGTTGGTGATCATCGCCAGGGCGCAGCCGGCGAGCCGGTCGGCGAGCGTGTCGACGGCGGCCGCATCGGCCAGCAGTGCGGGGCTGACCCGGTCGATCAGGTCGCGGGCGACGTAGTAGGGCAGCGCCAGGCCGATGATGGAGTGAGCCAGGCGCTGGATGTCGGTGTCCATGCCGGCGAGGCCCAGGTGTTGGGTCAGCAGGCCGGTGAGGCCGGTGTAGAGGGCGGCCAGCTCCGCGTCGTAGTCGTGCCCGAGGACGCCGCTGGGATCGAGCAGTTCGCGGAAGTGCAGGCGCATCACCAGGTCCACTGGCGCGCCGTTCTTCAATGGAGCCAGGAAATCGTGGAAGAAGGCAGCCAGGACAAGCGCCAGCGGCTGATCGACGGCGTCGCCGAGGGGGGGCGTGGACTTGGTGTCGGCGCACAGGGATTCGCTGAACACGGCCCGGTAGAGGCCGGCCTTGTCGCCGAAGTAGTAGTTGATGGCGGCCAGGTTGGCGTCGGCGGCGTCAGCGATCTCGCGGGTCGAGGTCTGTTGATAGCCCTTGGCGGCGAACAGCGGCAGCGCGGCTTCCAGCAGGCGGCGGCGAGCCAGGATGCCGTCGGCGCGGGTCGGCTGGTGGACGGAGGTGGCGGTCATGGCGCGCACGCGCCGGGAGCCGTATCGATGCTCCCGGTACGTTAAGTTAGTCAATCGACTGAATTTAGTCGATCAGCATGACGGCGGTCAACTCTCCATAGCCGGCAGGGCGGTATCGGCTAGCTCAGCGTGGACGGCAGCTGGGCTGTGAGTGCCTGCTTGCCGGCGGTGGCGCTGCCGAGTACCGCGAAGCCGCGCAGACTGCCATCAGAGGCGACGAAGCGGGCGGTCAGGCCGTCGCGGTCATCTTCCACTTGCCACGCGCCCTCAGTGCCGGCCGCGGGCGGGGCGACGACCGTTGGGACGGCAGGCGTCTTCACCAGCACCGGCATGGCCGGGTAGCGCACGTCGGTCGGCGTGCCGGCAAGGGTCTGGGCCAGCGCGCGGACCTGCTGCATGATCGGCATCACGAAGGGCAGGCTGAGGCCGTCCACCTCGGCGCAGTCGCCGATCGCATAAACGTTCGGGGCGCTGGCGGCGAGGCGGCGGTCGACGACGATGCCGCGCTGGGTGGCGAGTCCTGCCTCAGCGGCGATGCCGGTACGTGGGCGCAGGCCGACTGCCGACAGCACGAGGTCCACATCGAGCTGGCTGCCGTCGTCGAGTTCGAGACGATAGCCGTCCGCCTGGCGGGTGACGCTGCGCGCTGCGGTGCCCATGCGGAAGCGGACGCCAGCGGCTTCGAGTCGTCCCTGGAACCAGTGTCCGGCGGCTTCCGGAAGCAGGCGGCCGAGGGGCCACGGGGCGGGGTCGAGGACCGTCGGCACGATGCCGCGGGCCAGCAAGTCGTTGGCGAACTCGCAACCGATCAGGCCCCCGCCGAGGATCGCGATGCGCTGCACGCCGTCGAGGCGGGCGCTGAAGCGGGCGAAGTCTTCGAGGTCATTCACCGACAGTACGTCGGCGGCGCCGTCACCATCGAGGGGCAGGCGGATCGGGTCGGCGCCGATGGCCAGCACTACGTCCCGGTAGGCCAGGTGTTCGCCATTGCTGAAAGACACCTGACGCGCCGCCGTGTCGATGGACGCGACCTGGGTGTGGGCGAGGATCCTGGCGCCGAGTTCTTCGGCCATCCGGTCGGCGCTCTTCATCACCAGCGACTCAGCGGTCTTGCCGCCGGCCAGTGCGTTGGACAGCATCGGTTTGGAGTAGAAGGGTGCCGCGTCGCGGCTGACCAGCACCAGTGGGACAGTCTTGTCGAGCTTGCGGATCTCGCGGGCCAGGTTGTAGCCGGCGAGGCCGGTGCCGAGGATGAGGGTGGGCAAGTCGGGATGGGGCATCGGTAGGACCTCGCGAAATGGGCTGGCGGGGCGGCGCGGAAAGGGAAGGCGCGCCGCCCGGATGGGCATGGTCAGATCTCGACCATCTCGAAGTCCGACTTGGCCACACCGCAGTCGGGGCAGGCCCAGTCGTCAGGGATGTCGGCCCAGCGGGTGCCCGGGGCGATGCCTTCGTCGGGGAGGCCGGCGGTTTCGTCGTAGATGAAGCCGCAAACGATGCATTGGTAGGTTTTCATGGTGCGCTTTCCTTTTTAGTCTGAATGCGGGGATTGAACAGGGTCGGGTTGGCGTCAGGCGCCGATTTTGTCGAGGGCGGCCTGGTAGTGGGCGGCGTGGCGTTCCTCGACCTTGGCGAGGGCGGCAAAGCGCTTGGCGGCCTTTTCGAGCACGGCGCGGAACTGCTCCGCATGCTCCTTCGACTCGGCGATCTGCTCATCGATCTCCTGCACCGCGGCATCGTTGCCTTCGGCGACGGCGGTGTGGCGGAAGGCCGGGTACATTTCGGTGTACTCGTAGGTCTCGCCCTCGATGGCGAACTGCAAGGCGCGGGCCGGGCTCATCTTGGCCTTCGGGTAGAGCAGGTCGAGGTGGCCGAAGGCGTGCATCACTTCCTGATCGGCCGTGGCTTCGAAGGCCTTGGCGGTTTCCTCGTCGCCCATTTCGCGGCACAACTTGGCGAAGTAGCGGTACTTGATATGGGCCATCGATTCGCCGGCGAAAGCGGCTTCGAGGTTCTGGATGGTGGCCGAGGCGGGATTGTGGAAGGGGTTTGCCATGGTGATTCTCCTGATGGTTGTTGTGTCGATCGGGATTCGATGGAGACCATCGTATGGCAGCAGGAAAAATACTTGAAATTAATTGTTTAAAGAATTTTGATAATAAATAACTATTATTAAATGGTGTCGCCCCCGTGGGGGCGAACTGGATCAGCCGGCGAAGGGCAGGTCGTAGTCGACGGTCAGCGGTGCGTGGTCGCTGAAGCGCTCGTCCTTGTAAACGGCGGTACGCACTGCTCGGGCGCCGAGATCCGGTGTGGCGATCTGGTAGTCGAGGCGCCAACCTACGTTTTTGGCCCAGGCCTGGCCGCGGTTGGACCACCAGGTGTAGCAGGCGTCGGTGGCTTCGGGATGGAGGCGGCGGTAGGTGTCCACCCAACCCTGTTCGTCGAACAGGCGGCTTAGCCAAGCCCGTTCTTCGGGCAGGAAGCCGGAGTTCTTCTGGTTGGAGCGCCAGTTCTTGAGGTCGATGGCCTGGTGGGCGATGTTCCAGTCGCCGCAGATCACCACGTCGCGTCCGCTGGCCCGCAGCTCGGCCATGTGCGGCAGGAACAGATCCATGAAGCGGAACTTGGCAGCCTGACGTTCCTCGGAACTCGAACCGGACGGCAGGTACAGGGAGACGACCGACAGGTTGCCGAAGTCGGCCTGCAGGTAGCGGCCTTCCAGGTCGAATTCTTCGTGACCCAGGCCCTCGACGATGCGGTCGGGCGCCTTGCGGGTGTAGATGCCGACACCGCTATAGCCTTTCTTGGCAGCGCAGTGGAAGTATCCCGTCATGTCGGCGGGAGCGCTCATTTCAGGCGTAAGATCCGGAAGTTGAGCTTTCAACTCCTGTACACATACGACGTCGGCATCCTGCTGGCCGAGCCACGTGAGGAAGCCTTTCACGCTGGCGGAACGGATGCCATTGAGGTTGGCGGTGACGACGCGTAACATTTTGTTTGATTTGGTCCATTTTTTTGGAAACGACGTGGATTTTAGCCGTGATTTCATCGCCCTCTCCTGCGACAAGGGCGTGCTGAGGTTTGGAGAGTTCGTCACCAAGGCGGGGCGTCTCTCCCCCTATTTCTTCAATGCCGGGCTGTTTAACGACGGTGCGTCCTTCGGCAAGCTGTGCGACTTCTACGCGCAGACCCTGCTGGCCGCCCAGTTGCCTTGCGACATGCTGTTCGGGCCTGCCTACAAGGGCATCCCGCTGGTGGCGGGTACCGCGATGCGGCTTGCCGAGCGCGGCCACAACCTGCCGTTCTGCTTCAACCGCAAGGAAGCCAAGGACCACGGCGAGGGCGGTACCCTGGTCGGCGCGCCGCTGGCCGGCCGCGTGGCGATCCTCGACGACGTGATCTCGGCAGGCACCTCGGTGCGCGAGTCGGTGGAGATCATCCGTGCCCACGGCGCCACGCCGTCGGCGGTGGTCATCGCCCTCGACCGCATGGAGCGCGGCACTGGCACGCTGTCGGCGGTGCAGGAGGTGAGTGATACCTACGGGATTCCGGTGCTGGCCGTGGCCAACCTGAAGGACCTGATCGCCTACCTGGCCGATAGTCCGGCGCTGAAGGCCAATCTGGAGGCCGTGCAGCGGTATCGCGACACCTATGGTGTGAGCGGAGAAAACTGATCTCATGCGACGGCTGGCCCTGTTGTGCGCGCTATGGGTGGTGCTGCCGGTAGGGGCGCAGACGCCCTCCCGGACCGTCTTTTGCTGCTCGGACAATGGCCATCAGGTGTGCGGCGACGTGTTGCCGCCCCAGTGTTATGGCAAGAGCTACCGGGAGATGAGCCCCCAGGGCACCGTGCGCCGGCTGGTGGAGGCACCGCTGACGCCCGAGCAACTGGCCCGCAAGGAAGCCGAGGATCGGGCCCGACGGGCCGAGCAGCTGCGCCTGCGTGCTGAACAGCGTCGCAACCAGTCGCTGCTTGAAACCTATTCCAGCGTTGCCGACATCGACGCGCGCCGGGATCGCGCGATTCAGGGGGTGCAGCTGGAGCTGAAGCAGGCTGAGGCGGTGCGTGCCCAGTTGTTGCAGAAGCGTTCCGGCCTGACCCGCGAGGCGGAGTTCTACCAGAAGCGCGGCATGCCCCCCAGCCTGGCGGCCGCGCTGCGGGAATCCGACAGCGAGCTGGCGGCACAGGGGGTGGTGATCGATGCCAAGAAGCGGGATATCGAGGCGATCCGGACCCGCTATGAACAGGACCGCAGCCGTTACATTGCGCTGACCGAATCCCGTTCGGCGCCGCAGCCCCAGCGTTGAACGCAGCCCGGGCTTTTCAGACTACCTTTCCGGCTTTTCCGACCATGCTTCAATACAAGATCGTTCCTGTCACCCCCTTCGAACAGAACTGCTCCCTGCTGTGGTGCGACGTGAGCCGCAAGGCGGCGGTCGTCGACCCGGGCGGCGACGTGGACCGGATTGCCGCGGCGATCGATCAACTGGGGCTGACGGTGGAGAAGATCCTGCTGACCCATGGCCATATTGACCATGCCGGTGGTACCGCCGAGTTGGCCCGCCGGCTGGCCGTGCCGGTCGAGGGGCCTGAGAAGGAGGAGCGCTTCTGGATCGATGCCTTGCCCCAGCAGAGCAAGATGTTTGGCTTTCCGCAGGTGGAGACATTCACGCCGGACCGCTGGTTGGCCGATGGCGACACGGTGACGGTAGGCCAGGAAACGCTGGACGTGCTGCATTGCCCTGGCCACACACCGGGCCATGTGGTGTTCTTCAGCTCGTCGGCACGGCTGGCTGTGGTTGGCGACGTGCTTTTCGCCGGGTCTATCGGGCGCACGGATTTCCCGCGCGGCAGCCATGCGGACCTGGTTCAGTCCATCCGCGGCAAGCTGTGGCCGCTGGGCAATGACGTGTCCTTCATTCCAGGCCACGGGCCGATGTCCACCTTCGGCGAGGAGCGCGACAGCAATCCATATGTGGGCGACTACGCCTGAGCAGCAGGCGCATCCCGGTTTTTCAGGCGACGAGCTTCAATTTCAGAAAAAGGTAGGTCTGCGTGCGATTTGCGATTATCGAGGACGATCCAGCTCAGATGGAGGTACTGACGGCCTGGCTGAAGGAAGCCGGGCACGATGTTCATGGCTTCACGCTGGCCCGTGAATTCATGCGGGTGGCCAGTCGCGAGAGCTTCGACCTGTTGCTGGTGGACTGGATGTTGCCGGGTCTGACCGGCGAGCAGGTGCTGCGCTGGCTGCGCGTCGAGCGTAACAACGATACGCCGGCGATCTTCATCACTTCGCGGGATGCCGAGGAGGACATTGCCAATGCCTTCAGTGCTGGCGCCGACGACTATGTGGTCAAGCCGCCGCGGCGCATCGAGTTGTTGTCGCGCATCGAGGCGGTATTGCGGCGGGCCCAGCCGAAGAGCCCCAACCAGACCCTGACGGTGGGCGTGTACCACTTCGATCTGGCCAAGAAGACCCTCGGCATCGACGGCACCGGGGTGGACCTGACGGACAAGGAGTTCGAACTGGCGGCCTTCCTGTTCCGCAACCTCGGCCGCCTGCTGTCCCGTGGCCACCTGCTCGAAGCCGTGTGGGGGCGCAACCCCTCCCTGGCAACGCGTACCGTGGATACCCATATCAGCCGTGTGCGCAGCAAGCTCAACCTGCGGCCGGAGAACGGTTTCCGACTGACGCCCACCTACAATTTCGGCTATCGCCTCGAGCGGATCGATCCTTCCGAACCGTCCGCCGTCGTCTCGCCCGACTGAGGGGCGAGGACGACGGGCCACGCTGCGCCTACTTCTTCAGCGCGTCGCGGATTTCCCGCAGCAGTTTCACATCTTCCGGTTCCGCCGGCGGCTCCGCGGGTGCCGGTTCGGCGGCCGGCTCTTCGCGCTTCAGTTTGTTGATGGCCTTGATCGCCACGAAGATCGCCAGTGCGACGATCAGGAAGTCGATCACCGAGTTGATGAACACGCCGTACTTGAACAGCGGTGCGCCGGCCTTCTCGGCGGCCTCCATGGTGTCGTAGGTCTTGTCGCTGAGGTTCAAGTAGAAATGCTTGAAGTCCATGCCGCCCAGCAGCTTGCCGAGGACGGGCATCAGCATGTCCTTGACGAGGGAGTCGACGATCTTCTGGAAGGCGCCACCGATGATTACACCGACGGCCAGGTCGACGACATTGCCCTTGACGGCGAATTCCTTGAATTCCTGGATGAAGCTCATGGCTGCTCCTTTGTGGATGAGTCGATGAAGGCTCGTGGCTTGAAATACTGCCGCTCGGTAAGTGCAAGAAGCGCGCAAATCTGGCAATACCGAGCAAGAACAAACCGAATTTTGTGCATGAAGATCGAGTTTGCGAAGTATTGCACTTCGGGTAGAACAATAACCTAATATATTCGTCGCATTTCAATCAAGAGACCGCCTTGAAAAGCGTTACCGCTTCTCTGCACCGGCCCACCCTCGAGTGGCTGGCGGTGACGTTCCTGTGTGCTGTCCTGGCCGGGCTGTCGGCCTGTGAGGGCTGGTTGTGGCGCATCGACCAGACCCTGTATGACGATGCCCTGTCCAGCTGGCTGCGGCCGCCGAGCTCCGATCTGGTGATCATCGCCATCGACGATGCCAGCCTGGCAAGCGTCGGGCGTTGGCCATGGTCGCGCCGTCTGTATGCGCGGCTGCTCGAACAGGCGCGTGCGGCTGGAGCGGCGGCGGTGGTGCTGGATCTGCCGCTGGATTCGGCAAGCCCGGATGATCCCGAAGGTGATCTGATGCTTGCCCGCGCCATGCGGAGTTTCGGGCGCGTCGTGCTGCCGCTGCGCCAGGCGGGGTCGGGCATGGGTGAGGACTTGCCCTTGCCGATGTTTGCCAATGCGGCCGCATCGGTAGGCCTCGATCAGGTGGAGTTCGATCCTGATGGCATCGTGCGCAGCCTGTACCTGTGGGGTGGCTTCGGCGCTGCCCGCAATCCCCATCTTTCGCTGGCGCTGCTGCGCGTCGTTGCGCCCGAGGCGGCGCGGCACTATCGGGAGCCACCGCTCGCCGATGGGCTCGACAACGTGCTGTGGCAGCGCTCGGACTGGCTGCACATCCGTTTCTCCGGGCCGCCGGGCAGTTACACCCATTACCCCTTCCGCGCGGTACTCAATGGGGATGTGCCGGATATGACCCTGCGCGGCAAGATCCTGTTCGTCGGGGTGACGGCCACCGGTCTCGGCGAAGCGGTGCCGACGCCGACATCCGGCTTGCTGCGGCCGATGCAGGGCATCGAGGTGCAGGCCAACGTCTTCGAGGCGCTGCGCCGGGGCGCCACGGTGACCGCGTTGCCACCGTGGGCGGCGGCTACAGTGGCGGCGGTACTGGTCGTCGTGCTGATGCTGTTCCTGCTGCATGCCGGCCCCAGCGCGGGTCTGATCGGCACCTTCGTGCTGGGCGGTCTGGCCGTGGCGCTGGCCTTTCTTGGCCTCCACTTGGGGGGCTGGTGGTTCGGTCCGGCGCCGGCCATGCTCGGCTGCGCGCTGGCTTACCCCCTGTGGAGCTGGCGCCGGCTGGAGTCCGCCCAGCGTTATCTGGATGCCGAGTTGGTGGCCCTTGAACGAGAGGGGACGACCTTCGGTGAGCTTCCGAATAAGGTCGGTAGCGGCAGTGCGGATCCGCTGGAGCGGCGGATCCGCATCGTGCGGCAGGTTGCCCAGCACCAGCGCGATGTGCGTCGCTTCATGGCGGCCACCCTCGAACACCTGTCCATCGGGGTCGTCGTAATAGACCCGCGTGGCCAGGTGACCCTGCACAACGGCCAGGCGCGCCTGCTGCTTCATGCGAGCCACGGTGAGGCCTTGCTCGATGCGTTGCGGGCACTGCCATGGCCTGGCTATCTGCCGATGCGCGATGGCTTGCCGGATCTCGGTGGCTTTACGGGAACCCGCCAGTTCGAGTTGTCCAGCGACGAGCGACATTGCATGCTGGTGTCGGTGGCCGATCTGCTCCTCGATCCCGGTGTGCCGCCGGGGCGGGTCATCGGCCTGGCCGACGTGACGGTGATGCATGAGGCCCGCCGCAGCCGTGAAGACACGATGCATTTCCTGTCCCATGACCTGCGCGCGCCCTTGGCCTCGATCCTGACCCTTATCGAGGGGCGCAACGTCTCGCTTGAGCAGCGCGCTGCCCAGATTCCGCGGATCGCCCGCTATGCGCGCTCCGCCCTCGACCTGGCCGACGGTCTGTTTCGCCTGGTGCGCGCGGAAGGATCGGATCCACGGGATTTCGTCGAGCTGGACCTGGCCGGCTTGGTGGATTCCGCCGCCGACGAAGTGTGGCCGCAGGCCCATGCCCGCGGTATTCGGGTCGAGGTGGACACCCATGACGCGGACAGTGAAGAGGCGATCGTGCGTGGGGACTTTTCCCTGTTGCGGCGGGCGGTGATCAACCTGCTGACCAATGCGATCAAGTACGGCGCCCCGAACAGCACGGTGGCGGTACGTCTGCAGGCCGACGGCGGCGACTGGCTGATTCGCGTCCGTGACCAGGGTGTCGGCATTCCCCCCGAAGCGTTGCCACGGCTTTTCAAACGTTTCAGCCGGTTGGGCGGGGATGGATCGTCGCAGCCGTCCGGGGTCGGCCTGGGTCTGCTGATCGTCAAGACGGTGGCGGAGCGCCATGGGGGAACGGTGACGGTGGAGAGCACACCCGGACAGGGCAGTACCTTCGAACTGCATCTGCCGCTGCGGAACCAGGCTGCCACCTCGCTGCCGGCCTGAGCGGGCGGCCATTCGGGTACCCAGAACGTCTTCAGCCTGCTGCGGGCGATCCGCGAGTTCTTGGATGGCGTGCTGCTGACCAGCCCGGCGTTGGTGGGTCAATGATCTTTCCGGGGACCGAAGCGGCGAGGTGAGTGCCGCCGGTCTAGCGGGTGTCGCTGTGACGCCGCTTTGCGCTGTACATGCTCTTGTCGGAGTGGGTCAGCAGGGTAGCGGGATCGCGGCCGTGATCGGGATAGATGGCCAGGCCGACGGAGCAGCAGATACGCACGTGGCAGTGTCCCAGGTTGATCGGTAGCGCGACGACCCGCTTGATCTTGTCGATGACACCATCGATGGCCTGTTGGTCGTGGGCTCCGTTGAGCAGCACGGCGAATTCGTCGCCACCGTAGCGGGCCACCCGGTCTTCGTTGCGCAGGATGCGTCGCAGGCGGCTGGCAATGGCCTTCAGTACGGCATCGCCGGCCTGGTGCCCGTGGGTGTCGTTGATCTGCTTGAAGTCGTCCAGATCGATGAACAGCACTGCGACGCGCTCGCCGCTCTCGGCGGCGCCGGCGATTGCCGCGCAAAGGTGGCGATCGAAGCGGTCACGGTTGAGCAGCGCGGTGAGGCTGTCGTGGTTGGCGCGGAATTCGTTGAGGGCGGCCCGTTCGTGGAATTCGGTGACATCCACCATGGTGCCGATGAAGCCGCTGATGCGCCCTAACTCGTCGCGCAACGGGCCGGCTTCGGCGCGCATGCGGCGCCGGCTGCCGTCGTCGGGGCGGATGAAGGCAAACTCCTCGGCGAAGCGGGTCGCCGAGGCCACGGCCAGCTGCCAGCCATCCCGTACCCGCGCCTGTTCGCCGGCCGGCAGCAGGTTGATCCATGGCGTGTCGGCGACTTCGGGCAGGCTGCGGCCGAGGATTTGCTCGCAGCGCTCGTTGAGGAAGGTGCAGCGGGCATGGCTGTCAGCCTCGAAGAGGCCGGCCGGGGCCTGGCGGGCCAGCTCGCGGAAGCGCATTTCACTGTGCTGGAGTTCGACCTGCGCATGTGACAGGCGCTGGAGGTCGTTGCGTAGCTGGCGGCCCTGCTGCTTGAGCAGGGCCTCGCGGCGGACGGTTTCGGTGACGTCGCGAATCTGCAGCAGGCAGTGGCGGACACCGTCAACGTCCAGAGGGATCACGTCGATGGCTTGCTTGACCCGTTCGTCCTGCTTGCTGCCGGGGGGGAAGAGCGGCATCGGCATCGGATGCAAGGCGTGGGACAGGCGTGCCGACCAGCCGAAATCCAGGGTTTCGCGGATGACCAGCGCGACGCGGGGATCGATCGGGTGGCCAAAGGCCTCGGCCAGTGCCCGCCCGGTGACGTGGCCGGCCTCGAGCCCGGTGCGTTGTTCGATCCAGCGGTTCCACAAGCAGATGTGTCCCTTCCCGTCCAACAGGATCAGGCCGATGTCGACGCAGTCGGCGAGGAGGGAGTGGAAGCCGGTCATGGCGTGGTCACGGGGTCGTCGTGGCCGGGTAGGCGGAACAGGCGGCGGATCTGGGCCATGAAGCTGGTGATCGACGGCACGTTCATGATGAACAGCACGAAGCCGGACAGATTGTGGGCGGCCATGTTCATCGAGATGCGGGCCACCAGGATCACGCTGTCGGCGTCCCGGTCGTCGAGCAGGGTGGCGGCGCTGCGGGATTGCACGCTCGGCAGCGAGCCGATCATCTCGGTGCCGAAAAGGTTGGCCAGGCTGGCCATGCAGCTGTTGATGATGATGTTGCCGATCTCGGCGAGGGCGTCCTGTTCGAGTTCGGTGATGTGCTGGACGGGGGCGTCGTCGCCGAGCATACGGCGCACTATCTCCAGGCTGCCGTGTTCGGGGAAGAGCAGCAGCGCATCGGTCTGGAAGCCGTCGGCCGCCTTGAAGTGCTGGTTGATGCGGCACAGGCGGTCGTTGCCGCCACCAGGCCGGCCTTGGCTCAGGCGTTCGGTGAGGGTGTCCCGGGACAGGATCTCGATGGCCGGTACCGACAGTTCGATCTCTTCGTGCACGATCGCCGAAAAGGTGGCTGCGGCTTCGCCGAGGGACAGGTTGAAGGCCTCGGTGAGTGCGTCGAGTTCGAGCTCGGAGAAGTCGTGCATCGCGTTAGTCCAGCAATTGCAGGATGTCGCTGATGACGGCCTCACCTATCGGTTTGCGGAAGAAGCGTACACCCAGGCCTGCGGCCCGCCGCTGGATGGATTCCTGGACGTTGGCGGTGAGCAGCGCGAGGGTGAGGCCGGGGTGGGTGGCGCGGATCTTCTCGGCCAGGTCGAGCCCCGAGATGCCGGGCATGTTCATGTCGAGCACCGCGAGATCTGGCTGGGAGGTGCTCAGGAGTTCGAGGGCCGCTTCGCCGTTGCCTGCTTCGAGCAGGGTCAGATCCGGCCGCAGGCTGCGCATAACAGAGGCGCACAGCATCCGCGAGGCGCGGCTGTCGTCGACGAGCAGGATCGTTGCAGGGGAGGGCATGGGGTCGCTCCGATGAGTTCCTTCCCTTGCTTACGGAGAGCAGGGATGAGAACTTGAGTGCAATTATTCACAAGGAATGAGTGCGCAGAGACCGGAGCGGTCGGGCTTCAGCCGTTCTCCGGCTGAGCCAGTGTTCTGATGGCGTCGTTGTACGGGACGGTGCTGTTCAGCCCGGGTCGCCGGCGAGGCTGTATTCGCCGCGGCCGATGCGCGCCATCGCCACCGCAAAGCCCGAAATGCCGCCGCCCCGGTAGAACAGGCAGGGCTTGCCGACCCGTTTGCAGTGGGCTTTTACGTGGTAGTAGGCGTTGTGGCTGACATGGTCGGTTGGGCACATCACGGCATCGGCGCAGCGGATCAGCTCGGGCAGGCGCGACAAGGATTCCTCCTGGCCGCCGTCGTGGTGGATCAGGGTGATGCCGAGGCGCCCGGCGAGCTGGCGGTACTGTGCCAGCAGTGCGGCGCGGCCTCCCACGTACAGCACGCAGCGTGTACTGATGGCGTGTTCGCAGGCAGCGCAGGCGTCGCTGCCCGATGTGGCTTCGCAGGGGCCAGGTTCCATGGCACGTAGCAGCTGTTCCAGCGCATCCCGCTCGGACAGCGCGGCGTCCCGTTCCGCGGCAATGCGTTGGGCCTCCTCGCGGATGTCCTTCAGATTGCGCTCCAGTTCCCACATCCGTCCGGAGGTGGCCAACAGCTTGTCGTGGGATGTCTGCAGGGCGACCAGGCGTTGTCCCATCTCGACGATTACCTGACCGGATTCGAAGCGCTGTAAGCGCTTGTGCAGGGTGTCGATTTCATCACGTAGGGCGTCCCGTTCGGAGCGCTCGGCCTCGGCGGTGGCAAGCTGTCGGCGCAGGGCAGCCAATTCCTGTTTGAGGCCATTTTTCAGTTCGGCATTTTCCTTTTCCAGATGGGCGAGGCGCCGCGTGTCGGCGGCCAGGCTCGCGCCGACCTGGTGGGACAGCATGTGCACGTCGGCGTAGGCCCGCTGCAGGCTGCTCTGGGACGCGTTCCGGTGGGTGCATAGGGCCCATAGGGGGCCGGCGATGTCGCCGCGCTGTTGGCATTCGTGCCACAGGGCCAGCAGATCCTTGTCGTCTTTGAGCTTGCCGAAGCGGGCCACCCAGAGCTGGTATCTGCGGTCCAGATGGCGCTGCATTGCCTCGGAAGCCGGGTTGCGGCTCCGGCATTGGGCCACGGCCTCCACGTGCAGGGCAAAGTCGTCGCCGGGACGGGCGGAGAAGTGGAAGCGCTTGGCGAAGCGCTGCAAATCGTCAATGGACAGGCAGGTACCGATCAGAGGGCAGTGGTGCTTGTCGTCGAGATCCCACAGCTTGGGATGCTTTCGGCCTGTTGTGCCGCTGGTCGGTGCGTCGATGGCCACCAAGGCGTTGGCGTATTCCGCCCGCAACAGGCTTTGCAGGCTCTGGGGCTGGTTCTCAGGGGCGAGACACATGCTGCTCTCCCGCGGAGGTGTCTTCGATGCGATGGGCGGCACGTTCGCAAAGGTCGCGAAAGTCCGGCTCCAGGTCGGGCCGGTCGGCCAGTCGGCCAAGGAGATCGGCGGCGCGTCTGGCCGCGTGCCGGCAGCCGGTTTCTTCGAAGCGGAGGAGCTGGGCGAGCGTACCGAGCCACAGGCTGGGCGATTCGATGGCGGGCAGCGGCAGGGCCGGAGTGTTCATAGGAGCATCCATTCGGGTTAATGAGAATGGATCTCAAATTACTCGGGTTAGGTGTAGAAGTAAACGAGAATTATTATCAAATAGTTTCAGGCGGAGGCCTATCGCATGAGAAGCAAAAGCGCCGCGGGGCGTGATCCGGAGGACCGGACCACGCCCCGCGGCGCTGTATCAGTACGACTGCTGCGGCTTACTTGGCGGCGGCAGGCGCTTCGGCGGGTTTGGCTTCCGCCTTGGTTTCAGTCTTGGCGTGCTTCACGTGCTTGACATGCTTTTCGACCTTCGCGCCTTCGGCCTTGGCCGGCTCGGTGGTCTTGGCTGCCTCGGTCTTCACCGTCTCGCCGGCCTTGGCGGCTTCAGCCTTCGGCGCTTCGGTCTTCTTCTCGACGGCTGCAGTCGCGGCGGCGGCGGGCTTGGCCGGCGTAGCCGGGGTTGCAGCAGGCGCCTGTGCAAAGGAGGCGGAAGCGAAACCGGCGGCGATGGCGATGGCGATGATCTTGTTCAGCATTTGCGTTCTCCTTGATAACTCGGTCGTTTGTTCCGGGGCGGCGTAATTGCCTGCCCTTGTAGCGAATAACGCCCGCCATCGCCGGTGGTTGTCAGGGGAAATGTAAGCCCTTGTTCATTTGTAACAGGGCGCTTTCCCTGTTTTTTCGGAGAGTCTGCCGTCGACGTCAACTTTTTGGTTCGAGGTCCCTGTGCTCGAAAAAAAGACCTGCGCTTGGTTCTCAATCCCGGGCGGCCACTGTAGCGGAGGCGATTGCTTCACTTCATGAGGAGGATTCCATGCGAGTCACACGAGCTGGCCTATCTGAATGTCCACACCCAGGTGTTTCCCGCGGCTTCCTGCAGGCCGTGCCGGAGCCTGCGTCCCTGTCTCTGCTCGGTCTGGCCGGGGGGATGACGCTGGTGCGCAGAAGGCGGTCGTAGGCTGTCCTGAGCCCGGCCGCTCAGACTTCGGCTGGATCCACGTCGAGGTGCCAGCGCAGCTCCCTGGGCGCTCGCAGGGCCCATAGCTGGCGGCTCCATTCGGCGAGAAAGGCCTGCAGTGCCGGGCGGGTCTGCGCTTCGACCAGCAACTGGGCGCGTTCCCTGCGGGCGAGGCGGACCATGCGCATCGGCACCGGATCGAAGACATGCACGCCGAAAGCCTGGGACAAGGGTTCGGCGGCGGCGCGGGCGGCTTTCAGCCAGTCGATGGCCATTGCAAGCTCGGCGGCGTTGGCGCATAGCAGCGCGTTTGCTGCGAACGGCGGGAAGCGGGCCTGCTTGCGCTCCTCCAGCTGTAGGGAGGCGTAGCGGGCGAAGTCGTGGGCGGCGAGGCACTGGTACAGCGGATGGTCGGGATACTGGGTCTGCACCATCACTTCGCCAGGCAGTTCGCCGCGCCCGGCGCGGCCACCGACCTGCATGAGCTGCTGGAACAGACGTTCGGGGGCCCGGAAATCGGCGGCGAACAGCGATGAATCGGCGTTCAGGACACCGACGAAGGTCAGCTTGGGAAAGTCGTGTCCCTTGGCCATCATCTGGGTGCCGACCAGAATGTCGGCGTCGCCGCGGCCAATTTGGTCGAGCAGCGCGTCCCATTGGCTGCGGGTGCGCGCGGCATCCCGGTCGACGCGCAGGATTCGGGCATCGGGAAAGCGCTCGCCCAAGGTTTCCTCAAGTCGTTGGGTGCCACGCCCGAAAGGCTGGATGTCCTGGTCGCCGCAGTCCGGGCAGGCCAGCGGGATGCCGGCTTCGAAGCTGCAGTGGTGGCAGCGCAAGCGCCGGTCGGCCAGGTGCAGGACCATGTTGGCCGTGCAGTGCGGACAGCGGCTGACCCAGCCACAGGATGGACAGGACAGCACCGGCGCATAGCCGCGGCGGTTGAGGAAGACCAGGCTCTGCTCGCCACGCTGCAAGCGCGCGTCGATGGCGCGCAGCAGGTGTTCGGATACCCCGTGCTGGAGTTTTTCGCGGCGGACGTCCACCGGGCGT
The DNA here is from genome assembly GCF_041914405.1 of Zoogloea sp. Lineage (NCBI taxonomy): Bacteria > Pseudomonadati > Pseudomonadota > Betaproteobacteria > Rhodocyclales > Zoogloeaceae > Zoogloea > Zoogloea sp. The sequence continues at coordinate 134,238 of NZ_JAYSDK010000004.1, read as the reverse complement.
ACCCGTGGCAACGTGGCGGCGACGGCGCGATTGGCGAGCTCGATGCGCCGGTAGCGGCCGCTGTCGGCGGCGTACCAGCTCTCCAGGGACGGCGTGGCGGAGCCCAGGACGATCGGCACGCTGCGCTGGCGGGCGCGCCAGATCGCCAGGTCACGGGCGTTGTAGCGCACGCCCTCGTGCTGCTTGTAGCTGGCGTCGTGTTCCTCGTCCACCACAATCAGCCCCAGGCGGGGCAGCGGCGTGAATACCGACAGGCGGGTACCAAGAACGATCTCCGCGCGTCCTTCCATGGCCTGCACGAAGCCCTGGGAGCGGGCGCCTTCGGCCAGTGCGGAATGCAGGCTGACCACCCGGGCGGCCGGGAAGCGGCCGGCCACGCGTCCCTCCAGTTGCGGGGTGAGGGCGATTTCGGGAACGAGGATCAGGGCTTGTCCGCCTTGGGCGATGACCTGCTGGACCAGTCGCAGATAGACCTCGGTCTTGCCACTGCCGGTGACGCCGGCCAGCAGGAAGGTCTGGAAGCGGCCGAAGTCCGCCGACATCGCATCGACGGCCGCCTGCTGCTCTGCGGTGAGCGTCGGTGCGCCTGCCATTGCCGCGGGATTGGCGGCGGCGGAAGGGGCAATCCAGCCCCGCTTGAGGGCGTCGGTCACCGCCGGGTTGGCGCTATTCCCTTCACGTAGCTGGGATTTGCGGCGGGGGCCTTGGTTGGCGAGATTGTGCAGCAGGGTCAGTGCGCGGCTCTGCCGTTTGGTGGAGTGGATGGCGTCCCGCCCAGCGTCGGTCAGATCGAGCAGGGGGTCAGCTTCGTTGCCGCTGACCGCGTCCGCCCGGCGCAGGCGCGGCGGCAGGGCCATCGCCACGACTTCTCCGAGAGGGTGCTGATAGTAGCGGGCGGTGAAGTCGACCATCGCCAGCCAGTCCGCAGGCAGGGCCGGTGCTTCACGCTGGATGGCAATGACCGGCTTCAACTGCTCCATCGGCACTTCAGCCATGTCGGGGAGAGCGACGATCAGTCCGGTCTTCTCGCCGCGTCCGAAGGGAACCCGCACGCAGCGGCCCAGATCGGCCGGGCAGAGATCTACGGCGATGTAGTCGAAGGTCCGGGGTAAGGGGACCGGCAGGGCGACGCGGACAATCACGGCGGGTTAGATGGCGAGTTTGTGGCCGATTCCGAAAAATACCGGTAAATCAGTGTATTGCAAGGGGTTGATGAGATGGCGGATGGGGAAAGGGATTGAAGCCTTTGGCTCCGAATACGTATTTTTTCTTGTCCACAAAATCTGTGGATAACTTTGTGGGGAAAACCGGAAAATCTCCCTTATAGCCGCTCGCCATATGCTTTCCATTTTCTGGATCCGAATCTGGCACGGATAATATTCCATTTAAAAACAGTCTCTTGGAAATGCCCAAAAACCAGTTCGAAATTTGTGTCGAAAAAATGACGGGAGGCGTGAAGCTGTGCACAAGTCAAGGGGTAAGTCGAAAATTTAGTGCTTGACGGGGCCTTTTTCCGTATTCGTTCCGGGGAGATCGAGGGAGCCTCCGGGGGGTATTGGCAAGGGGCATTGTTGAGGAGGAGCTGTCAGTAAAAAGGCCGGCACTCTGCCGGCCTTTTTGCGATTGAGCCGACCTGCCTCAGGCGGCCTTGGCCTTCAGTTCGCGGCTGTAGCTATGCACGGTATTGACCAGAACCTCGACGTTTTCCGGCGGGGTGAACTGGGAGATCCCGTGGCCCAGGTTGAAGACATGGCCGTGGTGCGGGCCGAAGGCGTCGAGAACCTTCTTCGCTTCAGCGGCGACGGCCTCGGGGCTGCCGAACAGTACGGCCGGGTCGAGGTTGCCCTGGAGCGCGACCTTGTCGCCGACAAGGCGGCGAGCTGCACCGATATCCACGGTCCAGTCGAGGCCGACGGCGTCGGCGCCGCTGTCGGCAATATCGGCCAGCCACAGGCCGCCACCCTTGGTGAAGACGATGCACGGTACCTTCTCGCCATCCTTCTCGCGGGTGAGGCCGGCGACGATCTTGCGGATGTAAGCGAGGGAGAATTCCTTGTAGGCACCGTGGGCGAGCACGCCACCCCAGGAGTCGAAGATCATTACGGCCTGGGCGCCGGCTTCGATCTGTGCATTGAGGTAGGCGATGACCGCCTGGGCGGTGACGTCCAGGATGTGGTGCATCAGATCGGGGCGGCTGTAGAGCAGAGCCTTGACCTTGCGGTAGTCGTCCGAGCCGCCGCCTTCCACCATGTAGCAGGAGAGGGTCCAGGGGCTGCCGGAGAAGCCGATCAGAGGCACGGAGTCGTCCAGCGCGCGGCGGATCTCCTTCACTGCGTCCATCACGTAGCCCAGCTCGATGTTGGGATCGGGTACTGCCAGGTTGCGGATCTCCCATTCTTCCTTCAGCGGTCGCTCGAACTTCGGCCCCTCGCCTTCGGCGAAGTAGAGGCCAAGGCCCATTGCGTCCGGTACGGTGAGGATGTCAGAGAACAGGATCGCCGCGTCGAGGTTGTAGCGGGTGAGGGGCTGCAGCGTGACCTCGCAGGCTAGGCTGGGGTTCTTGCACAGATCAAGGAAGCTGCCGGCACGCTTGCGGGTCTCGCGGTACTCGGGCAGGTAGCGGCCGGCCTGGCGCATCAGCCAGAGGGGGGTGTAGTCGGTGGGCTGGCGCAGGAGTGCGCGCAGGAAGGTGTCGTTCTTCGGACGGCTCACGGTAAATCCTCGACGGGGACCGCGCTGGGCGGCAAAGGCAGGATTATCCGTCATTTGCCGCTCTGGCGTGATGGGGCAGATCAAGAAGGATTCGCCCGCACCTGTGAGCCATTGAGATGTCTGGCGTTTACGCGGTCGCCTTGCCGAGCCGGGTGGCCAGGGCGCAGGGCCCTGCGGTATCGAGCTTAGGCGTTGCCTTCCTCGTGCTTGCGGCCGACGCTGATGCCGAGTTGTTTGAGCTTGCGGTAGAGGTGAGTGCGTTCGAGACCGGTCTTTTCCGCCAGGCGGGTCATGTTGCCGCCGTCCAGTTGCAGGTGGTGTTCGAAGTAGAGGCGCTCGAAGATCTCGCGGGCTTCGCGTAGCGGCAGGTCGAGGGGCAGGCCGAGGGCGGCGGTCGGCGTCTTGACCAGCAGGTGCGCGACGTCGTCCATGCCGATCTCCTCGTCCAGTGTGCCGAGGGACAGGGACTTAATGGCGGCCTTCAGTTCGCCGTAGCCGCCCGGCCAAGCCTGGTTGCGCAGTGCGTTGAGGGCTGCGGAGGACAGACGGCGGGGCGGCACTTCGCCGGCTTCGACCAAGTGCAGCAGAACCTGGCTGGCGATCTCGGGGATCTCATCGCGGATCTCGCCGAGTGCCGGTGGTGCCAGGGATACTTCAAACAAGCGTGCGAGCACGCGTTCTTCCCAGCCGTGCTCGGTCAGTTCGTCCGGGCGGTGCTCGGTAGCGACCACCAGGGTCTGGCCGTGGCGTTCCAGGCGGTCCATCGCGAAGACCAGGTTCTTCTGCTGGGGGCGTGACAGGTAGATCAATTCCGGGACGTAGAGCAGGCCGTTGCGGGCGCCTTCTAGTACGTTCAGCTCGAGGGGGGCGCTGTTCAGCGACAAGTCCAGCCACGGGGCGCCGACCCGCTGCAGCGTGCGTGCGCACAACTCGGCGAGGCTGCCGGGGCCGACCCGCAGCAGGATGATCCGCGACTTGTCGGCCATCTGCTCAAGGCGCTTGCGTAGGTCGCGCAGCGGGGCGGAACGGGCGAATGCCGCGAGGCCCAGCGGACTTGGGGCATGGGCCGGCTTGATGCGGGCCAGGCCGCGTTTGACGGCGGCAAGGAGCTTCTGCAACGCAATTGGTTTTTCGAGGAATTCCATCGCGCCGATGCGCGTCGCTTCGACAGCGGTATCAATGGTGCCGTGGCCCGACATCATGACTACCGGCATGGTCAGCTGACCGTTGGCTGACCATTCCTTGAGCAAGCTGACGCCATCGGTATCGGGCATCCAGATGTCGAGTAGGACCAGATCCGGGCGCGCGGCGTTGCGGGCAGCCCGGGCGGTGGCGGCGTTTTCGGCGAGGATGATGTCGTGACCTTCGTCGCGCAGGATCTCGGACAGGAGTTCGCGGATACCGACTTCGTCGTCAACGATGAGGATTTTAGCCATGGACACTGGACTCAGAATGGGGGGCACAGCGCAGGCGGATGCGGATTTCCGCTCCACCGGCTTCTCGATTGGCGAGACGGATCTCTCCCTCGTGCTCGTCGATGATCTTTTTGACGATGGCGAGGCCGAGGCCGGTACCGCGGGTTTTGGTTGTTACATAGGGCTCGAAGGCCCGGGACAGGATCTCGGGGGGGAAGCCCGGTCCGTTGTCGCGCAGGATCAAGTCTACCCGGCGCGCGTCGGATCGGGTTAACAGCTCGATTTCCGGCTGCGCCTGTTCGGCGAGCGCATCCTCGGCATTCTGCAGCAGGTTGTGGATGACCTGCCGAATCTGTGTGACATCGCCGAGCACGCGGGGCAGTTCGGCAGCCAGTTCGGCATGGATCATCACCGGCGAACCTTCGTACAGAACCAGGACTTCGCGTACCAGAGCGTTCAGGTCCACCGGCGTCATGACGGGACTGGGCAGGCGAGCATAGTCACGAAAGGCATTGACCAGATTCTTCATCGCTTCCACCTGGTTCACGATGGTGGTGGTGGAGCGCTCCAGCATCTGCCGGCCTTCGTCGTCGAGGCGGTCGGCCAGCTTGAACTGCAGGCGCTCGGCCGACAGCTGGATTGGGGTCAGAGGGTTTTTGATCTCGTGGGCCAGGCGTCGTGCCACCTCGGCCCACGCTGCGGTGCGCTGAGCCGTGATGAGGTGGGTGATGTCGTCGAACACGACCACCCAGCCGCCGCCGGTATCGTCGGGCAGACGGGTGCCATGCAAGAGCAGGGTCTGGGTGCTGCCGTCCGGATTGGAGAACTCGATCTGCCGGTTCCAGTCAGCCTCAGGGCCATGGAAACCGTCGAGCAGGGCATCCCGGAAGGCGTTGTGGCCCTCCCATTCATCCAGACGCAGGCGTTCGTAGCCGTCGAGCGGATCGTTGAGGATGGTCATCGCTCCATGATTGGCGGCGCGCAGATGGCCATCCGGAGAGAATGCCAGTACGCCGGCGGAAAGGTTGGCGAGCACGCCTTCCAGATAGGCCCTGTTGCGCTCTACGGCTGCGCGGTGCTTGTCGGCCTGGGCGCGAGCGTCTTCCAGCTGGCGGGTCATCTGGTTGAAGGACTGGGTCAGCACGCCGAGTTCGTCGCGGGCTGGCAGGGCCTGGCGAGGGCTGAAGTCGCCGGCGGCTACGGCCTGGGTACCTTCGGCGAGGATGAACAGCGGTGCGGCGAGTCGACGGGTCAGTACGAAGGCGACGGCGACGGCGGCGAACAAGGCCAGCAGCAGGGTCAGCGTGAGGGTCAGCGTGTAGATGCGCTTCAGGCCGTTGCGGGCGAGGGACAGCTCCTGGTAATCGCGGTGTACGGTCTCGACGCTCTCGGCGTGCATCGCGAAGGAGCGCGGCACTTCCTGTGTTACCTGCAGGAGCTGGGGTTCGGTGAAGCGCCTCGATGGAATCGGCACGATGACGCGCAGCACCAGCCCTTCGGTTGCGTTGCCTTCCGCCGCACGGTAGCCGCGGGTCTGGCGGGCCTGACGCAACTGGGCGGCATTTGGCTGCTCAGGCATCAATGTGTCGAGCTGGATGTCTGCGGTGGCGACGATCTTGCCGTTGGGGGCGAATACTGTAGCTGACTCGATGCCGGCCCTTTCCCGCAACTGGTTGAGTTGGGGCGGGCGGATCGGTGCGGCTGATTCGAGCTCCAGGGCCATCTGGTCGGCCTTGTTGGCGAGTTGGTCGAGAAGGATCTCGAGGGTCGTGCGGCCGAGCTGGAGGCCGCTTTCCAGGGCTGCGTCCACCCGCACGTTGAACCAGGACTCGATGCTCTTCACCGCGAACTGCAGGGAGACCGCATAGACGAGGGCTCCGGGGACGACCGCCATCGCCGCGAAAATGGCCATCAGGCGCAGCTTCAGGCGAGAGCCGAAACGACGGGCGCGGTGCTCCTGCCACAGGCTGCGCAATTGCACGAACACCAGGCTGGCCAACCCGAGGGTGATGGCACCGTTGAGTCCAAGGAGCAGGGTGTAGTTACGGGCGAAGAGGGGCGTGTTGGCGCTGGCGGTGGCGAGCAGGAAGAGCAGAATGCCACCGACTGCCGCGGCGACGACGAGACCGGTGGATCTCATTTCGATTCCCGGGTGATGACAAAGGTCCACCGGTACCAGTCGGTGGCCATATTCCAGTCCTTCCGGCCAAAGGCGCTAACCTGCAGGGGCTTGGGCAGTTCGCCGACATCCAGGCGGAAGCGCAGGGCGGCGTTGTAGCTTCTTCCGACTTTCAGGGCGTTGCGGTCGGCAATGCCCCAGTTGCGGATGCGCAGCATGGTCCGCATGGCCTCTTCCAGACTGCCGAAGTTCTGGTGCAGGGCACCGGTGGTCAGTCGGTACTGACGGGTCAGGGACTGATAGGAAAGGCGGTAGGTCAGGCTCTTGGTGGCGATCTCCTCGTCCATCCAGTACCAGCGCGGGGCGCTCAGCTCGAACTCGGCGACGAAGTAGAGCGACACACCGCGGGCGACCACATCAGCGAGGAGTGGTGTCAGTTCTGCGTTGATGTCGGCATTGAGTACGTAGAGATCGTCGCTGGGTAGCAGGGCCGCGTTACGGATCTCCGCCTCCGCGGCCTGGGCCGGTGCGGATTCAAGTGCAAGCAGCGCACCGGCGGTGATGCCGAGAGTGTGGAGCAGGAAGCGGCGGCGCTCAGGCGATTTTCTCGAGCAGGGCGTAGAAGAATCCGTCATGTTCGGAGCTGGGCAGATATTGGCAGTCGAGCTGACCATTCACGGGCAGTCGGCGGCAATCGGGATGACGGGCAGCGAAGCCGGCCATCTGCTCACGGTTCTCTTCGGCGAATACCGAGCAGGTGGCGTAAAGCATTTTGCCACCCGGGGCGAGGACCTGCCACAGCGCATCGACGATCTCAGCCTGTTGTGATGCGAAGTGGGCAATGTCGCTGGCACGGCGTAGCCACTTGATATCCGGGTTACGGCGTACCACGCCAGAAGCCGAGCAGGGTACATCTGCCAGGATACGGTCGAAGTGGCGTCCGTCCCACCAGCTGGTGAGGTCACGGCAATCGGCATGCCGCACGGTGGCGTTCAGGCCGAGGCGCTCCAGGTTTTCAGTGACGCGCCGGGCGCGCAAGGGGTCGGCATCGAGCGCAGTGAGCTCCACGTCGGCGATCTCGAGGATGTGGGCGGTCTTGCCACCGGGGGCAGCGCAGGCGTCGAGCACGCGTTGTCCATCGTCCACATCCAGGTACTGGGCGGCAAACTGAGCGCCGGCATCCTGAACGCTGATGCAGCCTTCGGCAAAGCCGGGCAGGCGGGACACGGGTACCGGGCGATCCAGCAGCAGGGCACCGTTGCCGAGCTGGCGCACACCGAGGCCCGCCTCGGCGAAGTTGGCCAGGGTGTCCTCAAGGTGGCTGCGCAGTACGTTGATCCGCAGGGCCATCGGCGGGTGGGTGTTGCCAGCCCGCAATATGTCGCGCCATTCGGCGGGATACTGGGCCTTGAGGCGACGGATCCACCAGGGGGGATGACGGTGTTCGGCAACCATGTCCGCATCGGCCGCCTTGTTGAGCGCATCCATCTGGCGCAACGCGTTACGCAGCACACCATTCACGACGCCCTTGAACTTGCCGTCGATGCACGTGGCCGCGGCGCCGACGGCCTGGTTTACGACTGTGTGGGCGGTGTCCGAATGGCTGTCCAGCCGATGCAAGGCTACGCGCAGAATGGATTGGACGGGTTCGGGCAAGGGCTTTTGCAGGAGGCTTCCGAGAATGAAGTCTTGGCGCCCATAGTCCCGCAGGGTGCCATAGGTGAGATCGAGCACGGCACCCCGCACGCCAGCAGGCGTCTGTGGGCGGGCGGACCAGAGGGCAGCCAGGCTATCGGTAAGATTGCTTCCGGCAACGACGTCGGCAATCAGTTGGGCGGAAGTGAGAATGGCGTAGCCCAAGCTGTCTTCCGGCAGATGTGCTGGGGGCGTGGTGGCGAAAGCGTGGGGCATGGGTTCAGGCGAGAAGTTGGCGAAGATGATTGGGCAGGACCTGGCAGGCGTGATGCAGGTCAGGATTGTAGTGGCGCAGGTCTGTGATGGCCCGTTCAGCGAGGCGGGCATACAGGCCCGCGGAACTTGGGTCATCGATTGTGCTGATGCAGGCACGGGCCAGCAACCAGGGGCCGCCGTAGGATGGCACGCTGATGAACGCGGGGCGCAAGCCGGCAAAGATGCCACGCATGCGTTGCCATAGGGCAACGGTCTGCTCAGCTTGATAGAACGGTGAGCCGAGCTGGACATGGATGATACCGCCGGCGTTCAGACTGGCCGCACACAGTCGCATGAATTCTTCGTGATGGAGGTGGGCGCAGGCAGGATCGTCGGTGGCGGTGAGATCGAAAAGGATCAAGTCGAAGCGTTCACCGCGGGCATAGAGTTGGCGCAGGCTTTTGGCGGCATCACCAATCTGCAGGCAGACGCGGGGTGAATCGAAGCTGCGGGCCGGAAGGGCAGGGATGAACTGTCCGACGAGGCGCACGACCTCCGGGTCGAGTTCAGCGACGACGATCCGTTCGATGCCTGGATGCTTGAGCAATTCACGGGCTGTTGCGCCGTCCCCGCCGCCGAGGATCAGGGCGCTACGTGGGTTTGGGTGGGCCAGGGCCGGGAGGTGGGCCAGGCTTTCATGAATGATGAACTCGTCAGCCTCGCTGGCCATCAGGTCGCCATCCAAACGATACAGGCGTCCGAACGTGCTGGTGTGCTCGATGGTGATGCGTTGGTACGCGCTGTGTTCTTCGGTCAGCCGTACCTTGGGCTCGAAGGCGAGGCCGACGTCGGCTGCAAGCGGGACATGAAAGCTTGGGTGTTTCACGTGAAACAGCTCCGTCAGGCAAGGAAGGTGTCGAAGCTGAAGCGCAGGATAAGCACAACGACCACCAGTAGGAAGGCCTTGCGGATGAAGGTGGTGCCATGGCGCAGTGCAAGCGCGGTGCCAAGCCGGGAGCCGAGCAGATTGCAGGCGCCCATGATCGCGGCTACCTGCCAGAATACTTCGCCGTGGGCGACGAAGACACCGATTGCAGCCAGATTGGTCGCTACGTTGATGATCTTAGCGGACACCGATGCGTGCAGGAAATCCATCCCGAGGAAGCGGATGAACAGAAAGATCAGGAAGCTGCCGGTGCCTGGACCGAAGAACCCGTCATAGAAGCCAACGGCGGCACCAATGGTCACCGCTATCCGTTGCTCGCGGGAAGCGTCGGCGAGGCGTTGGTGATGGGCTCCGAAGTCCTTGCGGATGAAGGTATAGGCTGCGACGGCGGTCAGCAGGATGAGGATCAGCGGGCGAAGGGCGGCCGGTGGAAAGAGCACGACGGTCCGGGCGCCGAGCCAGGATCCGGCTGCCGCGGCGAGGGCTGCCGGGGCGGCTGCACGCCAGGGGATGCTCAGGCGTCGACTGTATTGGACAGCGGCGCTGGTAGTGCCCAGCACACTGGCGAGCTTGTTGGTCCCGAACAGCGTGCCTGGGCTTGCCTGTGGAAAGGTGGAAAAGAGTAGTGGGATCTGAATCAGCCCGCCGCCGCCCACAACGGCATCGACGGTGCCGGCAAAGAAGGCGCCAACGGCAAGAAGCGGAAGCGTCAAATCCATGGGAGATGTTTCACGTGGAACACACGCCGTTCAGGCAAAGAAATGCCGTGCGGTCAGTGCTGCATGGATGCCGTTGAGGGCAGCCAATCCGCCCTGGGGAATACTGACACCTCGCCCGGGGATTTCTGGTTCTGTCGGATTGATGCGCACCAGTGGCTCTCCAAGCGTCTCGCTGAACCAGCGGACCGTGGGGACGTGATTGCCCGCGCCGATCTCGACGATCACCGGATTGCGCACGCTCTGCAGCCAGGCTTCAAGGCGCCGCCGCTGGGCATTGCTGCGTTGGCCCAGCCAGTCTCCATCCCCGAACATCAGGATATTGGGGCGCATGAGGTTGTTGCAGCGGGAGCAGCGTGGCAGTGGCGATAGCAGGCGGCAGGTGCTGTCGTCCACTTCGGGCCTGAAGTCGTCGGCAGGGCTGATTGCTCCGTCACAACCGTCGACGCATTGGAGGTGATGAATGGAGCCATGCACCTCGCAGACTCTGTCCTCGTCGTAACCGGCCTGCTGGAACTGGCCGTCCACATTGGAGGTGAACACGAAGGCGCCTTTAGGTAGATGGCCAGCGATCTCGCGCAGGATCGTGAAACCGTGATGTGGTTGGGTGTTCCGGTAGAGATTCAGGCGGTGGCCGTAGAAGCCCCAGGCAAGTACAGGATCGCGCCGGAAGGTGGCCGGGTTGGCAATCTCCTCGAACGCGAGGTGGGCTTCGGCAAGGGCAGGGTAGGCGCGCCAGAATCCGCTGCTGCCCCGGAAATCCGGTAGTCCTGAATCCACACCCATGCCGGCCCCGACCGCGATGATCAGTCCGTCCGCTGCGGCGATCAGATCTGCCGCTTCGGTATGCAAGGCAGTATGTTCGATCTTGCTCATCGCTGTGCGACGATGAAAATCCGCCGAAACGGGAACAGCGTGGTGCCACTCTCGTCGGCTGGGTAGGCTTCTGCTAGCTGTGTGCCCAGTTCGGCAAGGAAGGCTTCGCGGCTTGTATCGTCCATCGGAGCGACATAGGGCAGCAGAGTGGTGCCGCGTAGCCAGTCGAGCACAGGATTGGCTCCGTGCAGGGCTTGCCAGTAGGTGGTCTCCCACAGGGACAGGCGTGTGCTGCGCGGGGCGAGCAGGCGGTGATACTCCGCCATGTCGAGAATGGCACCCATGCGTCCGCCGCCGACCTTGCCGGACCAGGCTGGCGACGCGGCGAGTTCGCGGATCAGACGGTGGGATGGAGCATCGAAATTGCCGGGCATCTGCACAGCCAGTACGCCGCCGGGTGACAGCATGTCGAGCAGGCGCGGGAAGAGGCTCTCGTGCTGTCCGATCCAGTGTAGCGCAGCATTGGAAAACAGCAGGTCCAGCGAGTCCTCGGAATCCCAGTGCTCGACGCCCGCCAGTTCGAAGCGGGCGTTCGGTAGCGTCTCACTCGCCCGCGCCAGCATCTCGGGGGAACTGTCGAGCCCGGTCAGCTCCGCGTCCGGCCAGCGCTCGGCCAGCAGTCGGGTGACGTTACCAGCCCCACAGCCGAGGTCGACGATGCGCGTCGGCCGGCTTAGTGGAATGCGCCCGAGCAGATCGAGCGCAGGGCGCAGGCGTTCATCGGCAAACTGCAAATAACGGTCTGGCTCCCAAGGCATGATCCTGTCTCCTGTGCGTCGATTGGAAGGTGGGCTTGGTGCGGGCAAGCATAGCGCCGGAGCGCTCGCTGGTGTTCATACGTCGGGCTTGATGCAGTGAGCTGTCTTGGCGAGCTGGTAGATCTGATCGACCTGCCGGTTGTCCGACGCACCACCGATCTTGCTTGCGTACTCGGCACACTCCGGACGGTCTGCGATCAGCTCACTGGTTGCCTTCACCTTGTCGGTGAGGGAGAGGGGGGCTTCGGCCGAGCAGGCTGCCAGTGCCGTGACGAGCAGACAGGTGCAGAGTTTTGGCATGCGCATGGATGGGGTCCTGAAATGGATGGCTGCTTGTAGCAGCCATGGGGAACGACGTTCGAGCAACCTGAACTACAGTCGCTTGATACAAAAGCAGGATGGCGAGAATTATGTCGCATCTGGACGTCGGGAGTGGGGCATGCCGAGAACTAGTTCTCGAAGCCTTTTGACTCTGAAGCCGATGCTTGAGATGAGGAGTACACAGACGGGTGAGGAAAATGGAAAAGCTGCTTATCTCCCGCGGAAGGAACTGGAGCGGATTCGAGCGGCGCTCCGGCAAGGACCGGCGACAAAGGGAAGGCCGATCTCCCACTGGCTACGAACGTCGTCATCAGGTGGAACAGCGGGAAATCGAGGTTACCGAGTGGTACCTTTCCGAACCGGAATGGGAAATCCTGCAGAAGGTGTGGCTGCACTGATGAATGCAGGCCCAGGCTGCTGTTGAATGGATTGGTTTGACCGCTATCCGGCTTTCCCGATCGTAGATGGGGAGTCACGTCGGGCCGGCTTACTTTCCGATACAGAAGCGCGAGAAGATGACCCCAAGTAGATCGTCTGGAGTGAATTCCCCGGTAATCTCATTGACCGCCTCCTGAGCGAGGCGAAGCTCCTCAGCCATCAACTCCAGGGCGTGGCGATTTTCCAGCGCAGCCTGGGTGTGGGCCAGCGCAGTCCGTAGGGCGACCAGATGGCGTTCCCGGGCCAGGATGACATCCTCGCCGTGGCGGTGCCAGCCGGCCACGCGCAACAGCTCGTTGCGCAGCAGGTCGATGCCTTGGTCGGCCTTGGCGGACAGGAAGATTTGGAGGCCGTTCGAGCCTTCCAGCCGTTCTGGCTGGCGCTCCAGAAGGTCTACCTTGTTGAAGACGGTAATCCGTTCGACACCAGCCGGAAGGCGTGCGTCGATGGCTGCATCTGCGTCGGTCACGCCGGCGCGGACATCCACCAGTCGAACAACGACATCCGCTCGGTCGATTTCCTGCCAAGTACGTGCGATGCCGATCTTCTCGACCTCGTCGGTCGTGTCACGCAAGCCGGCGGTGTCGGTGATGTGGAGCGGGATGCCCTCGATCTGAATCGTCTCGCGCAGCGCATCGCGGGTCGTGCCGGCGATGTCGGTGACGATCGCGCGCTCCTCGCCGGCGAGGCGGTTCAGCAGGCTGGACTTGCCGACGTTGGGCTGACCGACCAGCACCACGTGCAGGCCGTTACGAAGCAGGCTGCCCTGGGCGGCGCGGTCGAGGATAGCCGACAGTTCGTCGACGATGGCGGCGACGCGTTCGAAGGCACGCGCTTCGACGAGGAAGTCCACGTCTTCGTCCGGGAAGTCCAGCGTGGCTTCCACCAGCATGCGCAGGTCGATGAGGCGATCACACAGGCCGTGGACTTCCTTCGAGAAACTGCCGGTCAGCGAACGGACCGCCGAACGGGCAGCGGCGGCGGTGGAGGCTTCGATGAGGTCGGCGACGCTTTCCGCCTGGGCGAGATCAAGCTTGCCGTTGAGGAAGGCGCGGCGGGTGAATTCGCCGGGCTCGGCCAGGCGGGCGCCGAGTTCCAGGCAGCGGGCCAGCAGCATTTGCATGACCACCGGGCCGCCGTGGCCCTGCAATTCGATGACGTCTTCTCCGGTGAAGGAGTGGGGCGCCGGGAAGTAGAGGAGGAGGCCTTCGTCGATCAGTTGCCCGCTGCCATCACGGAAGCGGGCGAACTGGGCGACCCGGGCTTGCGGCTCGCGGCCGGAGAAGCTGGCTGCGAGCGCGGAGAGCTTCGGCCCGGAGATCCGGACCACGCCGATGCCACCACGCCCGGGCGCGGTGGCAATCGCCGCGATGATGTCACTCGGCGGTTTTGCCACCGGCCGCGATCATCCGGTTGATCTGCCACTGCTGGGCGATCGACAGGGAATTGTTCACCACCCAGTACAGCACGAGGCCGGCCGGGAACCACAGGAACATGAAGGTGAACAGGATCGGCATCAGCATCATGACCTTGGCCTGGATCGGATCGGGCGGAGCCGGGTTCAGGCGGGTCTGGATCAGGCTGGTGGCGCCCATGATCAGCGGCAGGATGTAGAACGGATCCTTCACGGACAGATCGTGGATCCAGCCCAGCCACGGCGCGCCGCGCATCTCGACGACGCCGAGCAGCACCCAGTAGAGGGCGATGAACACGGGGATCTGGATCAGGATGGGCAGGCAGCCGCCGAGGGGATTGACCTTCTCGCGCTTGTAGAGGTCCATCATGGCCTGCTGCAGCTTCATCTTGTCGTCGCCGTACTGTTCCTTCAGGCGTTGCAGGCGCGGGCCGAGGGTCTTCATCTTGGCCATCGACTTGTAGCTGGCGGCGGACAGCGGGAAGAAGATTGCCTTCAGCCCGATGGTCACCAGGATGATGGCCCAGCCCCAGTTGCCGGTCAGCTTGTGGAACCACTGCAGCACCCAGAACAGCGGCGCGGCGATGATGGTCAGCCAGCCATAGTCCACCACCAGGTCGAAGCCCTTGGCGAACTGGTCGAGGCGGCTCTGTTCCTGCGGGCCGGCGTACAGCGGCACCGACAGCTTGCCGGTCTGGCCAGGGGCGATGCTGGCCACCGGCACGATCACGCCGGCGGAGTACAGGTCGGAGCTGATCTGGTTGGCGAAGAACTCGCGCTCGCCTTCCTTCGGAGCCCAGCCAGCGACGAAGTAGTGCTGGACCATCGCGGCCCAGCCGTCGGCGGCTTTGGTGACGAACTTGGCCTTTTTGTCGGCGATGTCCTCGAACTTCACCTTCTGGTATTTCTCGGTCTCGGTGTAGAAGGCCGGGCCGGTGAAGGTCTGCACGCCGAAGCCGCCGGGCTGCTCGGCCGGCTTGCCGTCACGGGTGAACTGGAAGTAGGCGTGCGGCGCCAGCGGTGCAGCGCTGCCGTTGGCGATTTCGTAGCTCACATCGGCCACGTAACTGCCACGATGGAAGGTGATCAGCTTGCTGACCTTCACGCCGTCGGCGGTCGGCGCTGCGTCGAGGCGCAGCGTCACGGCATCCTCGCCGTCCTTCAGCGCGACGTTCTTGCTGCTCAGCGTGAACAGGGTCTTGTGATTGGGCAGGCCGTTGCCGATCAGGCCGGTCTGGGCCGCGTAGTTGTGCTTTTCGCCGTTGTCGAAGAGCACGTAGTTGCGGGCCTGGTCGTCAGTGGCCTTGTGCTGGGTCAGCTCCAGGCGAATGATGTCGCCGCCCTGGGCGGAGATTTCGGCCACCAGCAGGTCGGTGCGCACGGTAGCGATTTCGGCGGGCGCTGCGGCTGCTACAGCAGCCTGGCCGGGTACGGCGGTGGCGCCAGGAGCCGCCGTGGCGGTCGGCGTCGGTACGCCGGTGGCTGCGCCGCTGCCGGCAGCAGCTGCGGGCGGAACCTTGGGCTGGTTGTGCTTCTGCCAGCCGTCCCACAGCATGACCAGCGAGAACGAGAAGACGAGAAGGAGGATCAGGCGACGGTTGTCCATCGGTGTCAGTGTCAGGAAGGGGTTGAGGCGGACCGGAGGGGGTGGATCAGGGCACGGGGTCGAAGCCGCCGCCACTGAAGGGATGGCAGCGGCACACCCGGCGTGCGGCGAGCCACGAGCCTTTCAGGGCTCCATGACGTTCCACGGCCTCCACGGCGTACTCCGAACAGGACGGAACGAAGCGGCAGTTGCGTCCCAGCATGGGGCTGATGGCGTAGCGATAGACCTGCAACAGGGCCAGCACGGCGCGTTTCATCACTTTGCCTTGCTTTCGCGGCCTGTCTTGGGCAAACGCTCGAACAGGGCGAGCATGTCTTCGCGCATGGTGCGTCTCGTTACGTCGCCAACCTTAGCCGACAATCGTAACACCAGATCGTAGTCCGGCAAGCTTGCGTGGGCATGACGGAACACGTCGCGGCCGATCCGCTTCACCAGGTTGCGCAACACGGCGCGTTTGGCGAGCTTCTTGGCGACAACGAGACCCAGTCGGGCGCCCCCGGCTTCGTTCGGGCAGTAGTGCAGTGCGAAGTACTTTCCGCGCAGCACGCGCCGAAAAGCAAAAACGGATGAGAACTCATCCGTTTTGTGCAGTCGCAAGGACGAGCCGAAGCCGAATCCTGCCGGGGGTGTCGCTTCCTCTGCCGCGCGGTTGTCGCTGCCGACAGGGGAAGTGGCCTCTGCGGCCTTAGACGGCGAGGCGATGACGGCCCTTGGCGCGGCGAGCGGCGATGACCTTGCGGCCGCCACGGGTGGCCATGCGAACCAGGAAGCCGTGGGTGCGCTTGCGACGGACGACGGAAGGTTGGTAAGTACGTTTCATTTTTCGTGCCCGAAAAGTTGAGTCAAACGCGCAATTTGATACGTTAACCCACTGTTTGTCAAGCACGTTTTGATGTCCCCGCGCAAGCCCCCGCCGCTTGTGCCCGTTGATGGCGTGCGCTGCACGGCCATCGGTCTGTACAAGCTGTGGATAAGTCTACGCCGGGAGGGTACAATACGCGTTTGGCCGGACCCCTTTGCGCGCCTGTCCGGCTGCCCCGACCGTGTGTCGGTGCGCCCCGTTTAACGAGAATCCGCGCGCATTCCGCTGTTTATCAAACCCACCCGTAGATCGTGCCCGAAGCCTCATCGTCGTCCCAATGCGCCGCCTTCTGGACGCATTGCCTGAGCTGCCTGGAGCAGGAATTGCCCGCCCAGCAGTTCAAGACCTGGATCCTTCCCCTGCGCGTCGAAGAGCTGAGCGACGACGGGGTTGGGCTGCGTCTGGTCGTTCCGTCCAACTTCCATCGCCAGTGGCTGCGTGACCGCTACCTGCGGCGTATCGAAGAACTGGGCGAGGAATACTTCGGTGGCCTGCCGACCATCGAGGTTGGCCTGGCGCCGGCTGGTGGCCTGCGTCGTCCCGCGCCGGCTGCTGCGCCCGTTGCCGCGGCCCCGGCGGCGCCTGCTGCAGCGCCCTCCCCTGCGGCGCCGGCCATCGCCACGCCGGCGGGCCTGCGTCCCGCGGCCCCGGAGGCCGTCGCCTCCGCCGAAGTCGTCAACTACGACAAGTCGCGCCTCAACCCCGATTTCACGTTCGACACGCTGGTCACCGGCCGCGCCAACGATCTGGCCCGTGCTGCCGCCCTGCAGGTGGCCCAGAACCCCGGCGTGTCCTACAACCCGCTGTTCATCTACGGCGGCGTCGGCCTCGGCAAGACCCACTTGATCCACGCGCTGGGCAACTACGTCTTCAAGCACGACCCGAAGAAGGTCATCCGCTACGTGCACGCCGAGGACTACTACGCCGACGTGGTGCGTGCCTACCAGCAAAAATCCTTCGACGTCTTCAAGCGCTACTACCGCTCGCTGGACGTGCTGATCATCGACGACATCCAGTTCTTCAACAACAAGAACCGGACGCAGGAAGAGTTCTTCCACGCCTTCAACGCCCTCACCGAGGCCAAGAAGCAGATCATCATCACCAGCGACACCTATCCCAAGGACGTCCAGGGGCTGGAAGACCGCCTGATCTCGCGCTTCGACTGGGGCCTGACGGTACAGATCGAGCCGCCCGAGCTCGAGATGCGCGTCGCCATTCTCAAGAAGAAGGCCGAAGCCGAGCGCATCGACCTCAACGAGGACGTCGCCTTCCTGATCGCCAAGAACCTGCGCTCCAACGTGCGCGAGCTCGAAGGCGCCCTCAAGAAAGTGCTCGCCTTCGCCCGCTTCCACGGCCGCGACGTCAGCCTCGAAGTGGCCAAGGAAGCCCTCAAGGACCTGCTCAACGCGCACAACCGGCAGCTCACCGCGGAGTTCATCCAGAAGACCGTCGCCGACTACTACAAGATCAAGGTCGCCGACATGCACTCCAAGAAGCGCACCCGCGTCATCGCGCGGCCGCGCCAGGTGGCCATGTTCCTCGCCAAGGACCTCACCCCGATGAGCCTGCCTGCCATCGGCGAAGCCTTCGGCGGCCGCGACCACACCACCGTGCTGCACGCCTGCCGCACCATCGCCGAACTCCGTCTCGGCGACACCCAGCTCAACCATGATCTGCACGTCCTGACCCAGGTGCTGCGCGGATGATGATGAAACCTTTCGCCATCAAGATTGAAGGCCGGATGCCCGCCGCCGGGCGTCTGCCCCTGTAAAAACGATTCGGAGACCTGAGTCCATGCTGCTCTTCACCGCGCCCCGCGACGCCCTTCTCGCCCCGCTGCAATCGGTATCCGGCATCGTCGAGAAGCGTCACACCCTGCCGATCCTCTCGAACGTGCTGATCGAGAAGAAGGGTGAGTCCCTCACCCTCCTCGCCACCGACATCGAGATCCAGATCCGCAACAGCACCACCGCGGCCGACGGCGCCGACGACGTGGCGATCACCGTCGGTGCCCGCAAGCTGCAGGACATCCTGCGCGCCCTGCCCGACACCGCCGACGTCAGCCTCACGCTCGACGACAAGCGCATCACCCTCAAGGCCGGCAAGAGCCGCTTCCAGCTGCAGACCCTGCCCGCCGCCGACTACCCGCGCCTGGCTCCGCCGGAAGGCGAAGGCATCCACTTCACCACCACCCAGAAGGCTTTCAAGAAGCAGCTGGCGCTGGTGCAGTACGCCATGGCCCAGCAGGACATCCGCTACTACCTCAACGGCCTGCTGCTCGTCGTCGCCGGTGACACCCTGCGCATGGTCGCCACCGACGGCCACCGCCTGGCCTACGCCGCCTCCCCGCTGGTCGGCGATTACGCCCGTACCGACGTGATCCTGCCGCGCAAGACCGTCGTCGAACTGGCCCGCCAACTGGCCGACTCCGACGAAGCCCTCGAAGTCACCATCGTCGGCAACCAGATCGTCTTCCGCTTCGGCCACATCGAACTGATCTCCAAGCTCATCGACGGCAAGTTCCCCGACTACGAGCGCGTCATCCCGCAAGGCCACCCCAAGCTGGTCAAGGCCAGCCGCCTGGCCCTGCTGCAGTCCCTGCAACGTGCCGCCATTCTCACCAACGAGAAGTTCCGCGGCGTGCGCCTGATGCTCTCCGAAGGCAGCCTCAAGCTGGTGTCCACCAACGCCGAGCAGGAAGAAGCCCTCGAAGAACTCGAAGTCGACTACGCCGGCGACAGCCTCGACATCGGCTTCAACGTCACCTACCTGCTCGACGTGCTGACCAACGTCGCCGCCAACGAGATCGAAATCCGCTTCAACGACGGCAACGCCAGCGCCCTCTTCGGCCTCGCCGACAACGCCGACTTCAAGTACGTAGTCATGCCGATGCGGATCTGATCCGTCGCATCACCATCCGACTGCGAGCCCCCGTAAGGGGGCGTCCTGCTGTACCCGCTGAACCGAGAACGCCATGTCCGATACGCCGCAACAACCCGCACCCGCCGACAACTACGACGAATCCAGCATCCAGCAGCTCGAAGGGCTGGAGGCCGTGCGCAAGCGGCCGGGCATGTACATTGGCGACACCTCCGACGGCACCGGTCTGCACCACATGGTCTTCGAAGTGGTCGATAACGCCATCGACGAAGCCCTCGCCGGCCACTGTGACGACATCGTCATCACCATCCACGCCGACAACTCCATCTCCGTCACCGACAACGGCCGCGGCATCCCGACCGGCGTCAAGATGGACGACAAGCACGAGCCCAAGCGCTCCGCCGCCGAGATCGTCATGTGCGTGCTGCACGCCGGCGGCAAGTTCAACCAGAACAGCTACAAGGTGTCC
The DNA here is from genome assembly GCF_041914405.1 of Zoogloea sp. Lineage (NCBI taxonomy): Bacteria > Pseudomonadati > Pseudomonadota > Betaproteobacteria > Rhodocyclales > Zoogloeaceae > Zoogloea > Zoogloea sp. Next base: position 114,816 of record NZ_JAYSDK010000004.1, on the reverse strand, counting down.
GGCGGCCTGCACGGTGTCGGCGTGTCCTGCGTCAACGCCCTCTCCAAGTGGCTGCGCCTCACCGTCGCCCGTGACGGCCACAAGCACTTCATGGAGTTCAACCGCGGCCACGCGGTGGACCGCGTCATCGAAGTCGTCGACGGCGTCGAGACCAGCCCCCTGAAGGTCATTGGTGAGACCACCAAGCGCGGCACCAAGGTGCACTACCTGGCCGACGAAGAGATCTTCGGCACCGTCGAATACCACTACGAAATCCTCGCCAAGCGCCTGCGCGAACTGTCCTTCCTGAACAACGGCGTCAAGATCCGCCTGGTGGACCAGCGCAACGGCAAGGAAGAAGACTTCGCCTTCGCCGGCGGCGTGTCCGGCTTCGTCAGCTACATTAACCGCGCCAAGTCGGTGCTGCACCCCACCATCTTCCATTCCAGCGGCGAATCCATCCAGAACGGCGTGCCCATCACCGTCGAAGTCGCCATGCAGTGGAACGACAGCTACGCCGAACAGGTGCTGTGCTTCACCAACAACATCCCGCAGGCGGATGGCGGCACCCACCTCACCGGCCTGCGCGCCGCGATGACCCGCGTCATCAACAAGTACATCGAAGAAAACGAGATCGCCAAGAAGGCCAAGGTGGACATCTCCGGCGACGACATGCGCGAAGGCCTCGCCTGCGTGCTCTCCGTCAAAATGCCCGACCCCAAGTTCGCCTCCCAGACCAAGATGAAGCTGGTCTCCGGCGAAGCCCGCCCGGCCGTCGAAGAAGTCGTCGCGCAAAAGCTTGCCGACTTCCTGCTCGAACGCCCCGCCGACGCCAAGACCATCTGCGGCAAGATCGTCGAAGCCTCCCGCGCCCGCGAAGCCGCCCGCCGCGCCCGTGAAATGACCCGCCGCAAGGGCGTCCTCGACGGCGTCGGCCTGCCCGGCAAGCTCGCCGACTGCCAGGAAAAAGACCCCGCCCTGTGCGAAATCTACATCGTCGAGGGTGACTCCGCAGGCGGCTCCGCCAAGCAGGGCCGCGACCGTAAGTTCCAGGCCATCCTGCCGCTGCGCGGCAAGGTGCTCAACGTCGAACGCGCCCGCTTCGACAAGCTCATCAGCTCCGAGCAGATCACCACCCTGATCACCGCCCTCGGCACCAGCATCGGCCCCGAAGACTTCAAGCCCGAAAAGCTGCGCTACCACCGCATCATCCTGATGACCGATGCGGACGTGGACGGCGCGCACATCCGCACCCTGCTGCTCACCTTCTTCTACCGCCAGATGCGCGAGCTCGTCGAGCGCGGCCACATCTACATCGCCCAGCCGCCGCTCTACAAAATCAAGCACGGCAAGAACGAGATGTACATCAAGGACGACACCGAGCTCAACGCCCACCTGCTCAAGCTGGGCCTTGACGGTGCCGCCCTCACCCCGCGCGAGGGTGCCGATCCCATCCACTCCGAAGCCCTCGGCGGCCTCGCCCGCACCTACCTGCTGGCCGAAGCCGTCATCCGCCGCCTCGCCGACTGGATCGACTCCTCTGTCCTGCACGCCCTGCTCGCCAACGACCTGCCGCTGTCCCTGGCCGACGAAGCCGCTGCCCGCGACTCCGCCGCCCGCCTGCAGGCCGCCGTCGGCACCGCCGTCACCATCGAGGCCCGCCACGACGAAACCAGCGAAGCCTGGACCCTCGAAATCGCCCGCATGCACCACGGCAACCGCAAGCTCAGCCGCATCGATGGCGACTTCCTCAACGCCGGCGACTACCGCACCATCCGCCAGGCCACCGAGTCCATCTCCGGCCTCATCGGCCCCGGCGCCGTCATGCGCCGCGGCGAAAAGCAGCAAGCCGTCACCAGCTTCGCCGACGCCATCCGCTGGATGCTCAATGAAGTCGAACGCGGCATCTCCAAGCAGCGCTACAAAGGCCTTGGCGAAATGAACCCCGAGCAGCTGTGGGAAACCACCATGGACCCCGCCGTCCGCCGCCTGCTCCGCGTCCAGATCGACGACGCCATCGCCGCCGACGAGATCTTCACCACCCTGATGGGCGACAACGTCGAACCCCGCCGGGCGTTCATCGAAGAGAATGCGCTGTATGCGCGGAATATCGATGTGTGATTTCACCAACGGGTGATACCAGCATTGCAGCGTAAGTCAGTATGAAAAAAGCTCCTCAGGGAGCTTTTTTCATAATTACTCCCCCGCTTATTTATCACGATCGCCTTCCAGGCTTCCGACATGAACGATTTCGAATTTAATCCGGAAGAGCTCTTGCAGCAGTTGCGCGAACTGGACGAACACCCGCGCATAGAGGCAAAGTGGGGCAGTGAGATTGGTGGGTCTGCCATGCAGACCGTTTGCGCTTATGCAAATGAGCCCGGGCTGGGTGGCGGCTATCTGTTGCTCGGTATCGCAGAGCCGGATGAGGTTCATTCGGAATTCTGGGTGGCCGGTGTTACGGATAGCGACAAGCTACTCAATGATCTCCAGGGCAACTGCCGGGATCAGTTTGAACAGCCGATTCCAGTCCACGCCAGGGCTGCTGTGCTTGAGGGCAAGCGTGTGCTGGTGATCTTTGTTCCGGAATTGGAACCAGGGGCCAAGCCGTGTACTTTCAAGGGCAAATTCGACAGCAAGAACAAAAAGAAAACGGGTATCTGGCGACGCGGTTTGAATGGCGATTACGAGTGCGGTCAGCTGGAGCTGGAGCCCATCCTGCTGGCAAAAAGCGGTCTGGGATTCGAGCAGATCGTGCCCAGAGATGCGGAGTGGGACGACCTTGATCCTGCTGCCATCAGCCTGTATCGAACCCTCCGGCAAAAGGTGCGGCCACATGCCGAAGAACTGCTGGCCGATGACCCGGATATGCTGCACGCGCTCCACTTGGTAAGGCGAAGGGATGGCGCATGGGTGCCCAACATTGCCGGCCTGCTGCTGCTCGGAAAGCCCCTGGCTCTGCGTCGGCTATTGCCCGCCATGCGCGTGGATTATGTCCGGATCAATGGTACCCAGTGGGTGGAAGATCCGGACCAACGTTTTGCCACCACGCTCGATATCCGGGAGCCCTTGATTCGGCTGATTCCCAAGCTGGAAGCAAGCATTCTCGACGATATGCCCAGGCATTTTCGTCTGCGGGAGGGGGATACGCAGCGCAGTGACGAGCCCCTCCTGCCACAAAAAGTCATTCGGGAGGCCATCGTCAACGCGGTGATGCACAGGGACTACCAGGTTAATCAGCCGATATTGGTCGTGCGCTACAGCAACCGCCTGGAGGTCCGCAATGCAGGCTATTCGCTCAAGCCGACAGCAACATTGGGTGAAATGGGCTCCATCCAGCGCAACCCCTACATTGCCTCGGTTCTCTACGACCTGGACTTTGCAGAAACCAAAGGGTCAGGTATCCGCACCATGCGGCGCCTGCTTCAGAAGGCCAGGCTGACAGCCCCTGTGTTTGCCAGCAGCAGCCAGAGCAACCAGTTCACGGCAACCTATCTGCTTCACCAGTTGCTGGATGCCGATCAATTGCGCTGGCTGCAGCAATTCACTCATCTTGAGCTTAGTGATGATGAAGCCAAGGCGCTGATATTGGCCCGGGAGACCGGCGCTGTAGACAATGCCGGTTTGCGAGCCATTACGGATCTGGATACGCTGGCTGCAAGTCAGGTCTTGCGCAGACTCCACCATCAGCGTCAGTTGCTGGCACAGGGAGGCGCGGGGTCAGCAACGTACTACCAGTTGCGGGACTTGCCCGACCTGCCTCTGTTTGACGGTCCAAACGCAGGTGAGCTCCCACCAAATACGGGTGACCTCCCATCAAATACGGGTGACCTCCCATCAAATACGGGTGACCTCCCCCAAGAGCTTCACGATGCCATCGCTGCGCTCGGCCCCAAAGCGCGCAGGGACAAGCTCTGGCCGCTCATCGTCTGGCTGTGTGCGATCAGACCCCATAGTGCTGAGCAACTGGCATCCCGATTGGGGCGGCAGGTCAATGCACTCAAGTCCTCGCATTTGAACGCACTGCGTGAGCAGCAGGGTTGGCTTCAATACACCCACCCGGAGGTGGTGAACCATCCTCAGCAAGCCTACGTCGTGACCGATGCAGGTCGGGCTTGGCTCGCCCACATATCCGTTACGTGAGCCTCGCGCATTGCATGCGATGAGCGAACTGATCCTTTACCGGACGGACAAAGGACAGGCACAACTTACGCTACGGACCGAGGATGTCAGCGTCTGGCTAATCCAGCTCGAAATTGCGGAGTTGTTTGCTACTGAACGGGCCAAGAAGACCGCCGCCTTAGAGCACTATGAGCTGTTTGATGCCCAACGGAGGCATGGAGATGTAGTTGCGGCGTATCTGGAGAGTCTGCTGATGCGGGGAAGAGGCGAAGAAGGAGATAAAGGACTGAGAGCGCCTGAGCTCGCATTGATCTATGCAAATGTGCTTTTCTAGTAGCTTCCCCACTATTGGTATCCATTCTTTAAAACACAGAAGAAGGCTGGTATTAATAGTGATTTGACAAACTTTCCTTTACTGATAGTGTGCTTGATGAGCAGCGTACACAAATTCTCGGGCATTAAAGTAATTCTCAAATCGATCTATAAGATTGGTGACAAGTGTTTGTACTTGGTTCAATCTCCTTCTAAGGTCTTCACACCTATCACGCTCGCCTATGCTTGACGGACTTTCTCGTCCGTGTGCGATGGCATTCCTTTTTTCAACCAATTCGTCAACCAATGCTCGGTCAGAAACAGACAGCGCAAATCCAGTGATGCCCAATGCTAATATGATGTCATCGATTGTTTTGGCCCAAATGTTCTGAACAATGTCTGCAAAAAGAGATTCGTCTATACCGTGAAACTTGTTTTCCTCTACGGCTAAGAAAAACTCTCGGACACGGCAGAGTGCGTTTTTATAGCCGCTATCTTTAAGTGATTTCCATTGTTTTGACATGGAAATAACATTGAAAGGTAGGGTTACATGGCAATTTTTTGGTTGGAGTCCTCCGATTTTTGATAATAAATTTTGAAGTGAATCATTAGTTGCTTTCTCTAAAGCTCCATATAATTGAACGTAAAATAGACCGCGCATGATCTTTACCTCTTGAGGAACAGGTTGTCCTGCGGGTGGCTCTAATGTCGTAATGTGGTTAAGGTAAACGAGAACCTCGTTAAACCGCTCGGTAGCAATCCTTCTGGCTGCATTGAATGTCACTGCTGACAGTCCTTTTGTACTAGGGAAAGGCGCTCGATTAGCATCTTCCGACTATTCGTGGCGCCAGTTGTCAGCCTTTTTAGCTTTGGACTATCCAGCAGAGCCTTGAGCTTCTCAGGGGATATTGACTTCTTGCCAGCAATTGCTAACGCTGTACCAACACTAATTGCCTCAAAAAGGACTATCGGCGTAGTGTTTTTACGAGGGGTGCGAACGATTCCATCAGGCAAACTACTGTTCAGTACTTTGAACGTTGAATTGAATATTGTTCTTAATTCTTTCGTATTCTTGAAGGACGAAGTCTTGCGCTCCATATAGTTGTTGAGAAAGCCTTCGACACTATGAACGAACTTATCTTGGTCCTCGTAATATGCGAAGAATTTTAAGACCAATTCTTCGAGGCTGCCACTACGTTCTGCATCCTTTGGCAATTTGATGACATTTCGGAAGTCTTCGTTCTCGGCGCAAGTTTTGATAAAGTCATTGAACGGTCCAAGGAAGATGCAATTCCGGATTTCCTGTGGATGTAACGTAATGCCGCCGGTATTAAGGCGCTCAAACAAATCAAATCGAACTCCAAAATCACTGCGGTCATTTAGAACAGTTACCCTGATTGGACGGGTGAGAAACATCATTTGAACCGATTTTGGAAGGTCTTCAAATATCAAGCCATTCATTGTTGTCAGTTTTTCAAGGCCAGTTAGTCGTAGTTTACTTCCTTGAGAGTTAATCTCTTCGATCTGTTCAGATGTGCCGATGAAATTTATGATCGTAGTTAGCCGCTGCAGTCCATCAATGACTTCCCACGATGAGTCTCTGTTTGTTGCCATAAATAGGCTCGGGACAGGTATCCCAAGCATAAGCGATTCTATTAGTTGAGACTGTCGTTCAGGGTTCCACTTAAAATGACGTTGATATTCAGGAGCGATATCGATCATTTTCTCCATAAGCATATCAACTAGTTGCCGAACAGCAAGGTCATAGCTGTCAAAAGCAACGCTACGACGATTATTATTAAGTTGATCTTGAATGCTTTCGACATTCATCTCTTTGCTCCTCTTGTCTTGTCTATCCGTGGTTTTGCAGTACATGTAATGGAATCATACTGCTTTCTTTTATTTGAATCGTGCGAAGCATTGTGGGTGTCTTCGGAGTCAGTTTTGCACTGCATGTGTATCGTGTGATGGATGGAGGGCAGAGGACAGCATTGGCCGAGATGCCTTCATTCAATGCATCCAAGGCCATTCGTTGAGTGCTGGGCTGTCTGCAGGGGGCGATGAAGAGCGAAGGGCCATTAATCGTGACGATGGGACCGAACTGACTTGTGGATATTTTAGGGAGATATTTCCACGATCTCCGCCACGAACGCTGTGGCGTCCTTCACTTCCCTCGCGCGGCATCCGGCGAGCTCCATGCAATCTGATTGACATAATCTACCCCTCTCTCCCAGAATCCGCTTCGCACAATTTCGTGCCAATGTCATGAATCGGCAAGCCGAGAAGGAGCGAGAGGATGACCCAGAATGTGATTTCACTGCCGCTGTCTGCGGAGCAGATCGACCTGGTCCAGAAAGCCCTGGAGGTGCTGGAGCAGCAGTTGGCGGGTTTGATTTCCCTGTCGGTGGATCAGCGGCGTGAGCTGAGCAAGATGGGCCCCAAGTCCGAGATGTTTGCGCGCAAGGCGTATGACGTGATCGCCCAGTCTCCGGAGATTCTGCCGGGGACTTTCGATCTCAAGGAGTTTGGCGCGGACATCCAGGCGCTGGATCGCCTGCGTCCGGTGCTGGCCCGTCTGACCGCGCTGACCCAGCGTGGGGACGACACCGAGATGGCGCTGGGCAGCGACATCTACGGCGCGGCGCTGGAGGCTTACCGTTTTGCCAAACTCGCGGGCAAGGGCACGGCGCTGGATGAACTCCGCGCCCAGGCGTCGACGCGTTTCAAGGGGCAGAGTCGGCGTCGCGATGAAACGGGTGCCGTTCCGGCCTGATGGTCCTCGCTTGCAGGGGAGTGCGCGAGGTTCGGATTGAGACCCGTGTTGCACTGGGCGGCACGGGTTTCAATTTTTGGGAAGCCAGCCTCCTCCGGACATGAGTGGGTTTCCATCAGGGGTGAGCCAGCTCATGTCGCAGCCTCTAGCGCTTCGCTCCGAGGGAAGTGGGCTTCAATCACGGGATCAAAAGTTCAGCTCCGAGGGAAGTGAGTTCAAGTCCCGGCATCAAGCGTTCGGCTCCGGGCATCGAAGGTTCAAGTCGGGGGGGCGAGCGGCCAGGTCTGGCGCGTTTTATCCGCGGGCATGTCAGGCGGGCCGGGCCTTCCCGTCCTTGCCGCCGCCCCGCCCGCCTTGCTTGAGCATTCCGCTATTTCCCAATCTCGTACCGCAATTCCACCATGCTGCTCCCCATCTGGCGAACTGACATCAGCCGCAGCGTTGGGCTCAGGACGCGGCGTGGGAAGATCTGTTTCCCCTTGCCGAGTGTCACGGAGCCGACCTGGATGATGATTTCATCGAGCAGCCCGGCGTCATGAAATTGCCCGGCCAGGTCTCCGCCGCCGACGATCCAGATGTTCTTCGACCCCGCTGCGGCGCGCATCTGCTGGTGCACCTCGCGCACGTCGCCTTTGACGAAGCGGATGTCCGCTGCTTCCACGACGGGGAGCTGGCGGGTGGTGAATACCCAGGCCGGCTGCGTGTAGGGCCAGGGGGAGCCGGTCTCGGCGGCCACCTGGTCGGCGTTGCGGAGCATCCATTCATAGGTGGAGGACCCCACGGCCAGCGCGCCGACTTCGGCGATGAAGGCGGGATAGCTGGACGCGTTCAGATCGCCAAGGGGAAACAGCCATTCCAGCGAGTCGTCCTCGGTGGCGATGAAGCCATCGAGACTGGAGGCGGTGTAGTACTGGGTCTTCATGATTCACCTCTTGGGTCATGCTCAGGCCACCACCAGCCGCAGCACGGTGATTTCCGACGGCGCGCCGAAGCGTTTCGGCGGCCCCCAGTAGCCGGTGCCGCGGCTGGTATAGACCTGCAGGCCGCCGTGGCGGTGCAGGCCGGCAGTGAAGGGCTGCTGCAGGGGCACGAAGAAGTTCCACGGCCAGAACTGGCCGCCGTGGGTGTGGCCGGAGAGCTGCAGGTGGAAGCCGGCGGCGTCGGCGGCAGGGGCCGAGCGCGGCTGGTGGGCGAGGAGGATGCGCGGCAGGTCGGCGGGGCTGCCGGCCAGCGCCGCATGTGGGTCGCTGGCGTGGGCGGCGTCGAAGGCGCCGGCGGAATAATCGGTCACGCCGGCCAGCACGAAGCGGGCGCCCCGGTGGTGGATGACTACGTGGCGGTTGTGCAGCCCGCGCAGGCCGATGCGCTCAAACTCGCGCATCCACGGCGCCGCACCGGAATAGTATTCGTGGTTGCCCGTCACGAAATAGCTGCCATGCCGGCTCAGCAGGCCACCCAGCGGCGCGGTATGGGCGCGCAGCTGGTCGACGCTGCCGTCGACCACGTCGCCGGTGATGGCGACGAGGTCGGCATCCAGTTCATTGACGCGGTTCACGATGGCCTGCACGTAGTCGCGCTTGATCGTCGGCCCGACGTGGATGTCGCTGAGCTGCACGATGGTGAAGCCGGCCAGTTCCGGCGGCAGGTCGGCCAGCGGGATATCCACGCGGACGATGTCGGCCAGCCGCCGCGCATTGAAATAGCCGACCAGCGTGAACAGGCTGGCCAGCCCGACGACGGCGAGGGCGCTCGGCTCGGCCAGCGACGGCGCATCGGCGATCAGCAGGGCGACATCGCGCAGCACCGTCAGTACCAGCACCGAGGACAGCCAGCCCATCGCCAGGCTGCTCAGCCAGGCGAGCCGGTCGGCCAGCGCCTGGCTCACGACAAGGAAGCGCCCCAGCAGGCCGAGCGGCATGAGGCCGGTGGACAGCACCAGCCCGCCGATGGCCAGCGTCAGGCCGGCCGGGCCCAGGTCGAGGGGCGGCAGCAGCCGCCAGCCGATGTAGGCGTGCAGGGCGCCGATCAGCGGCAGCATGCGCCACAAGGCGCGGCGCAGGTGGCTGGGCAGGCGCGTGTGGCTGTGTGCAGGCGCTGTCTCGGTGCGGGTTTGGGGCATGGGGGGCATTCCGTTCTGGTTGTCTCAGGCGGTGCCGGAGGGTTGATCGCTGTTGCCACCGGTGTTCTCCGGTGCTTCGACCTTGCTCGGCGCACCGCAGTTGCCCCAGCGGCTGTGGAAGCGGCCCTTGAGCTGCTGGCGCTCTTCCGGCGTCAGGCTTTCCCACTGGGCCCGGCGCTCGCGCCAGTGGCCGTGGCAGCCGCCGCGCAGCCCGCCGAAGAGGATCCGGCTGAGCACCAGCACGCCCAGCGCCTGCCAGTAGCCGATGCGCGAGACGCCGGTAAACAGGTCGGGCAGCAGGCAGTTCCACAATTCCATGACGACCCAGGTGAGGGCGCCGACGCCCGCCACGGCCAGCAGGCCGATCTTGATGCAGCGCGACACGCAGCTGGATTTCTCGGTAGAGCATTTCATCTTGGTGGTTTCCCGTTCAGTTTCGTTCGTCGTAAAGGGGCTGGAGGCGCTCGCGCAGGTGCAGCACCGCCTGGCGCTTCCAGCCGAGCAAGGTGTTCAGGGGGACGCCGCTGTCGGCCGCCATGTCCTTGAAGCTGCGCCCGTCGATCTCGTGGCCGATGAAGGTGTCGCGCGGCCCCGGCGGCAATTCGTCGAGGGCCGCCGCGATGGCTTCCAGCCACAGCCGCCGCAGATGCGCCGCCTCGGGCCCGCCGTCGCTGGCCGGTAGCGCGTTGTCCAGCCAGTGCGTGTCGTCGTCGCCGTCCTCCGGCCCGGCGAGCGGCAGGGGCTCGTCGCGCCGCTTGCGAAAGCGGTCCACGATGCGGTTGCGCGCCACCCGGAACAGCCACGCGCCAACCTGCTCGATCGGCTGCGGCAGGCGCCAGGCCTGGACCAGCTCGAAAAAGACATCCTGCAGGATGTCCTCCGCCTCGCCCGAGTCCGGCACCCGCTGACGGATGAAACTGCCCAGCCGCCCGCTCTCGCGGGCGATGGTTTCAGTCAGGCGTCGGTCCTGCTCGGCCATCGGCGTGGGCTCTTCGTGGGGCAGAGGAAGTGAAAACGGTGCATCCATGCCTGGGGAGACGAACGGCAGGCGGGGATATTGTGGGGTGGGGGAAAAATAGTTGCTTATCAGAACTTCGCATAAGCGCAGCCCTTTCCGCGCAAGGTTCGCCCAAGCCCTGCGCGTTATCATCAGCGCCCCTTCATGACGTTTCCGAGCCCCGCGCCATCATGTCCCTGATTCCCCGTCGCCTGCCCCTGGCCGTGTTTCTTGCCGTACAGATGCTGATGCCCGCTGCGGAGGCCGCGGGGAAAACCGAGGCGGTCGTGCCGAAGGCGGAGGCCGAGGCGGGCGGGTTTGCGTCGTACCGGCTGGCCAATGGCTTCAAGATCATCCTGGCGCCGTTTCCGTCGGCGGCGAGCGTGCGGGTGGAGTTGCTGGTGAAGACCGGCAGCAAGCAGGAGGGCTATGGCGAGACGGGCATGGCGCATCTGCTGGAGCACATGCTGTTCAAGAGCGCCGGCCCGCGCGCCGACCTGAAGCGGGATCTGACCGCGCTGGGGGCGACGTGGAACGGCACGACCTCCACCGACCGCACCAACTATTTCGAGGTGGTGGCCGCCGAGCCCGAGAAGGTGGACGAGGTGCTGCGCCTGGAGGCGGACCGCTTCATCCGCGCCAGCTTCACCAAGGCCCATCTGGCCAGCGAGATGACGGTGGTGCGCAACGAGCTGGAGCGCAACGACACCGATCCGGGCAGCGTGGTGATGCGCGCGCTGCAGCGCCAGTCCTATTTCTGGCACGGCTACGGGCGGCCGACCATCGGCGCGCGCAGCGACATCGAGGATGCGCCCTTCGAGGCGCTGCAGGCCTTCCACCGCAAGCATTACCGGCCGGACAACGCGGCGCTGATTGTCACCGGCAATTTCGACGCCCAGCGCGTGCTGGCGCTGGCCAGCCGCCTGTTCGCCGAGGCGCGCAACCCGGCCGAGCCGAAGCCGGCCACGTGGACGCGGGAGGAGCCGCGCGCCGTCATCAACCGCAGCGAGCTGTTCCTGCCCGCCGGCACCACCATCGCCGCCAGCGGCTGGAAGCTGCCGGGCATGCGCGACCGCAGCCTGTACGCCTTCGATCTGGGCGTCAGCGCCATCTGCGCGCAGGACTGGGGCAGCCTGCGCAAGGACCTGGTGCTGGAGCGCAAGCTGGCGGTGTCGGCCCAGTGCCGTACCCAGATCCAGCCCGATTACAGCCTGCTGGTCGGCAGCGCCTCGGCGGGCAAGGACGCCGATGCCGAAGCCCTGGGCCGCGCGTTGCGCGAGCACCTGGAGACGGCGGCGCGCCAGGGCATCAGCCAGGAGCAACTGGAGCGCGCCCGCCAGGCCGAGCTGAACGGCTACGAGCGCCTGGCCAGCAACCATGAGAGCGTGGCCAGCCTGCTGTCCCGCGCCGAGGTGGCTGGCGACTGGCGCCTGTTCTTCTGGCAGCGGGACCGGGCCCGCGACGTGACGCTGGACGAGGTGAACGCGGCGCTGCGCAAGTGGGTGGTGCCGACCAACCGGGCCGATGTGCTGCTGCGCCACGGCGACAAGCCGGAGGTGCCGGCGAGTTCCGCCGCGCCGTCCGCGCAGGAACTGGTCGCCGGCGGCAACTGGCCGGCGTTGGCTCAGGCCAGCGACCCGATTCCCGCCAGTGCGGCGGAGCTCGCCAAGGCCAGCGTGCCGGTGCCGCTGCCCAGCGAGATGGCCAAGGCCGTGCTGATCCCGCGCAAGACCCAGGGTGCGCTGGCGTGGATCAGCCTCAACAACGACTACGGCAACACCCAGGCCTTCACCGGCCGCCGCGTGGCCTGCAACTTCGGCAGCAGCCTGCTGGCCTATGGCGGCGCCGGCCTCAACCGCGACCAGCTCGATGCGAAGCTCGAAGCCCTGCAGGCCCAGTGGTCCCTGAGCCTTGGCGAGATCACGCTGGAAGTGCCGCGCAAGAACGCCGAGGCCGCGCTGGATATCCTGCTGGCGGTGTGGGCCAAACCGAGCCTGCCGCAGAACGAGTTCGAGCGCATGAAGGCGGCCTCCATCGCCCGCCTGGAGGCCGCGTTGAAGGACCCGGCTTCCGTCGCCTCCAGCCAGGTCGCGCTGCGCTTCGACAACTACCCGGACGAGCATCCCAACCAGCCCTGGTCGCTGGAGCGCCAGCTGGCCGCGGTGCGGGCCGCCACCTACGAGCAGGCCCGCCAGTGCGTCGCCGACCTGCATGGCGTCGGCCGGCTGCGCCTGGCGGCGGTGGGCGACTTCACGCCGGCCGACGTGCAGGCGGTGTGGGGCAAGGTCGCTCAGCTGCCGAAATCCCCGGTGCCCTACGAACGCATCCGCGAAGAGGCGGCGCCGGCCGCCGTCGATACAGCGCCCATCGTGGTGAGCATGCCGGCCAAGCCGAACGCCTCGGTGGTCGGCCAGGCCCTGCTGCCGATCACCGACGATTCACCGGATTTCCCGGCGCTGCGCATTGCTGCCAAGGTGCTCGGCGGCGACGCCGACAGCCGCATCTGGCAGCGCCTGCGGGAGAAGGAAGGCCTGGCCTATGGGGCCGGCGTCAGCCTCGCCGGGCGCAGCTTCGACCCGCGCAGCAGCTTCCGGCTGCAGGCCTCGGCGGCCAGCCCGCAGGCAGAGGCCGCGTTGGCCAGCCTGAAGGCCGAGCTGGCGCGTGCCTTGAAGGACGGTTTCAGCGAGCAGGAAGTGGAACGCGCCAAGCGCACCTGGCTGGAGGAGCGCAAGACCGGGCTGCGCAATGAGAAGGGCTTTGTCGGCGTGCTGTCCGCCGGCCTGGAAAACGGTCACGACTACGCGTGGATCGCCCAGTACGACGCGCAGATTTCCCGCCTCAGCGCCGCCGACGTGACCGCGGTATTCCGCAAATACCTGCAGGGCGCGCCGCTGGTGTGGTCGGTCGGCCGCGGCGAGTAGGCGCGCCGTCGCCAAAGCCGTTGAATGTAGGGGCGAATTCATTCGCCCGTGGACTCCGTTCCTGCGACCAAGGGCGAATGAATTCGCCCCCACGACAGCCGCAGGCTAGCTGTGGATGGCGCCCAGGTAGTGCGCCATGTAGTCCTCGAAGCTGCCTTGCTGCTCGTATTCCAGCCTGGCCTGGGCGGCCAGGGAGTCGCGGGCGGCCTGTTCGAAGCGGGCTTCCGTGGCGGCGTCCAGCGGGTGCTGGCGGAACCACTCGGCGTGGCGCTCGGCCTGGCGGCGGCCGAAGGCGAACAGGCTGATCTGGTCGTCCTGCAGGCTCTTCAGCACCTGGGCAGACGGGGTCAGCGACACGTCTTCCAGCTTGGCCCGCTGGGCATCCAGTGCGCGGCGGTGCTGGTCGTGGCCGAAGGCGGCATCGAGGCGGTCGGCACAGGCGCCGATGCGCTCAAGCAGTTCCAGCCCCCATTCCTTGAGGCCGATCGGCTTGCCGTGGCGCTTCAACTGCAGGCCCGGTTTGCGCCCTTCATTGACGCTGCGCGCGAAGTTGCCGGTGCATTCGCCGCATTCGCCGGAGATCAGGCCGGGGCCGTCCTCCAGCGCGCAGAACAGCAGGAAGGCGTCGAGGAAGCGCGTCTCGGTGAGGTCGATGCCCAGCGGCAGGAAGGGGTTGAGGTCCAGGCAGCGGACTTCCACGTACTGCACGCCGCGGGCGCCCAGCGCCTGCAGCGGCCGCTCGCCGCTGTTGATCACGCGCTTGGGGCGGATTGTCGAGTAGTACTCGTTCTCGATCTGCAGCACGTTGGTGTTGAGCTGCACCCACTCGCCGTCCCGCTGCGTGCCGACTGCGGCGTAGGGGGCGTAAGGCGTGGTCACGGCGCGGCGCAGGCTGTCCAGGTAGCTGTCCAGGCTGTCGTAGCAGGGCGTCAGGCTGGCCTGGGCCTCGCTCTGGTAGCCCAGGTCGCTCATGCGCAGGCTGGTTGCCCACGGCAGGTACAGGGTTTCGGCGTCCAGCGTGTCGAGGCGGTGCGGCTGGCCGCGGAAGAAGCTGGCGCCCACCGCCGGCGAGGCGCCGAACAGGTAGGGCAGCAGCCAGCTGTAGCGGCGGAAGTTGCGGATCAGCGCGATGTAGCAGGCCGATTGCCAGTCCTGCGCGGAGCGCGTGTCGCCTTCCTCCTGCTGCAGCAGCGGCCACAGGGCCTCGGGCAGGGAGAAGTTGTAGTGGATGCCGGCGATGCACTGCATCGTCTTGCCGTAGCGCACCGCCAGGCCCTTGCGGTAGACGTGCTTGAGCTGGCCGACGTGGCTTTTGCCGTAGTCCGCGATGGGAATGGTGGCTTCGTCCGGCAGCCGGCACGGCATGGAGTTGGGCCACAAGCGCTCTTCGCCGAGGTGGGCCTGCACGAAGCGGTGGATGGCGTCCAGCTCGTCCAGCGTGTCGGCGGCGTCCTCGCGGGCGTCGGTGATGAACTCCAGCAGCGCTTCGGAGTAGTCGGTGGTGATCTGGGTGTGGGTCAGTGCCGAGCCGAGGGCCAGCGGGTGGGGCGTCAGGGCCAGGTCGCCGGCGGGATCGACGCGCAGGCTCTCCCGCTCCACGCCGTGTCGGCAGTGACGCAGCAGATCGTGCTGGTCGGCACGGTCGAAGAGGGCCAGGCGGCGCAACAGGGGATCGCTCAAAAGTCGGATTCCTAGGGGCAGATTCAGTCGGGGCGGATGGGGCGGCCGGGTCGCAAGGGCGCTGACCCGGCGCGGCTTCATCCTCCAGTATCGGGCGGCATTATGAAGTAAGCCGGTGTATGCACGCTTATTGTGCGCGCTCTATGCGGAGCTGGGGACTGGGGGTTCCCGCAGTGGGATAGCCGGGCGCCGCGTTGGTTCCCGGCGCAAGGGGCGTCGTGACGCAAAAAAAGCCTCCGCGCCGGGGCCGGCGGGGAGGCTGAGGAGATGCGGATGCCGGGGCATCCGCGTCAGGGATCAGGCCTGGGCGGGTTGCAGCTGGGCTTCCGCTTCGATCAGCGAGCTGGCGCGGGTGTCGCGCATGAACCAGCACACCAGCAGCGTGCAGGCGATCACCGCGGTGGCGTACCAGTAGAAGCCGCTCTCCAGCCCGGACTGCTTGAACCACAGGGCGATGTATTCCGAGGTGCCGCCGAACACCGACACCGCGAAGGCGTAGGGCACGCCGACGCCGGTGGCGCGGATCGACGCCGGGAACATCTCGGCCTTCACCAGCGCGTTGATGGAGGTGTAGCCGGACACGATGAGCCAGGCGCAGGCGATCAGGCCGAAGGCTTCCCACGGGCCGCTGGCGTGGCGGATGGCGGTCAGCAGCGGCACGGTGAACAGGGTGCCGAGCAGCGCGAAGCCGACCAGCAGCGGGCGCCGGCCGATACGGTCGGACAGCGCGCCGTAGAGCGGCTGCAGGCACATCGCGAAGATCAGCGAGGCGGCCGACACGGCGGTGGTCTGCGCGTCGGTGAGGCCCACGGACAGGCGCAGGAACTTCTGCATGTAGGTCGTATAGACGTAGAAGGCCAGCGTGCCGCCCATCGTCAGGCCGACCACCAGCAGCACTTCGCGGGGGTGCTGGGCGAGCTGCTTGAGGCCGCCCATCGACGCGGCCTTCTTGCGGGCGTTCTCGAAGGACTGGGTTTCCGGCAGGTCGTGGCGCATACGCAGGGCCAGCAGGGCCAGGCCGGCACCGACCACGAAGGGGATGCGCCAGCCCCAGGCGCGCAGCTGTTCGGCGTCGAGCAGGAAGTTCTGCAGCACGAGCAGCAGCAGCAGGGCCAGCAGCTGGCCGCCGATCAGCGTCACGTACTGGAAGCTGGCGTAGAAGCCGCGATGGCGCGAGTCGGCCATCTCCGACAGGTAGGTGGCGCTGGCGCCGTATTCGCCGCCGAGGCTGAGGCCCTGCAGCAGGCGGGCGATCAGCAGCAGGATCGGCGACAGGATGCCGGCGGTGGCGTAGGTGGGCGCACAGGCGATCAGCAGGGAGCCGAAGCACATCAGCAGCACCGACAGCATCAGCGCCACCTTGCGGCCGTGGCGGTCGCCGATGTGGCCGAACAGCACGCCGCCGAGGGGGCGGATGAAGAAGCCCAGCGCGAAGATGCCGGCGGTGGACATCATCTGCGCGGTGGGGTCCTGGGCCGGGAAGAAGGAATTGGCGAAATAGAGGGCGAAGGCCGCGTAGCAATAGAAGTCGAACCATTCGACCAGGTTGCCCGCCGAGCCGACGATGATCGCGCGCAGGCGTTGCCCGCTGATGCGCTCGCCGCGGGCCGCCGCCAGCGGGCGCTCCAGGGCCAGTTGTGCCGTGCCAGTGCTCATGTCTTGTCTCCTGTGGAACCGCGTCTGCCCCCGGATGGAGGTTCGCGTTATGGAGCGAGTATCCGCAGGCGGCGGGGCGGGCACATCCGCAGCATTCACCCCCGGTCCCTCCGTAAAACTACGCAGAGCGCGTCTGTCTGCCCCGTTGTGGGCGGCAGACGCGCTATCGTTGACGCTCCCGAATGCCGCTGCCGCGATGACGCCGACCGCCCGTTTTTCCTTCCTGCGCCACTGGCGCTGGGGCCTCGCCGCCCTGGCCGCGCTGCTGCTGATCGTCGCGGTCGGGCGCTGGGCGGAGAACCGCGAGTTCCAGCTCAAGGCCGCCACCCTGCGCCAGGCCGCCGCGGCGCATGCGCTGGGCCTGCGCGGCATCGTCGAGAAGCACGACTACCTGCCCTACGTGGCGGCGCGCCATCCGGACGTGCTGGGCCTGCTGCTCCACCCGGCCGATGCGGCGCTGCCGGACCGGGTCAATCGCTATCTGGCCGACCTGCAGCAGCGCACCGGCGCCGCCGCGTTGTTCGTCGTCGATGCCCAGGGGCAGACGCTGGCGGCCAGCAACTGGGGCACGCCGACCAGCTTCGTCGGCCAGTCCTACCGCCAGCGGCCGTATTTCGAGGACGCGCTGCAGGGGCGGCGCGGGCTGTTCTACGGCCTCGGCCTGACCACCGGCCAGCCCGGCTTGTTCATCGCCGAGCCGGTGCGCAGCGGGGCGGCCATCGTCGGCGTGGCGGTGGTCAAGCTGGGGCTGGAGCGGCTGGAGCAGACCTGGTCGCGCAGCGTCGATCCGGTGGTGCTGCAGGACAGCCGCGGTATCGTCTTCCTGAGCTCGGTGCCGGAATGGCTGTACCACAGCGACCGGCCGCTTGAACGTGCCGACCTGGACTGGCTGCGCCAGCATGGTCAGTACGGTGCGCGGGAGCGTTACGAGCGCCTGCCGTGGCAGCTCGAGCGCAATGGCGACGGGGACGGCTTCACCTTGCAGGCCAGCCTGCAGAACCGCCGCAAGGACTATCTCGCGGTGCAGACGACGTTGCCGGAGCTGGGCTGGACGCTGACCGTTACCAGCGATCTGGTGGAGGTCCGCCAGGCCCGCCAGGAGGCGCTGGTCATCGCCACGCTGGCCGCTGCGCTGCTGCTGCTCGGCGTGCTGTACTGGCGCCTGCGCGAGAAGCGCTATGCGGAGCAACGCCAGGCCCGCCTCGAACTCGAACGCCGCGTGCAGGAACGCACCCACGACCTGCAGGAAGCCCACGCCTTCCGCAAGGCGATGGAGGATTCCCTGCTGATCGGCATGCGCGCCCGCGACCCGCAAGGCCGCATCATCTACGTGAACCCGGCCCTGTGCGAGATGGTCGGCTACAGCCAAGAGGAGCTGCTCGGCTGCATGCCGCCTTACCCCTACTGGCACCCGGACGACCTCGACAAGCACATGCGCGAAAGCGACGACGCGCTGCAGGGCCGCGCCGCGCCCCATGGCTTCGAGTCGCGCATCCGCCACCGGGACGGCCACGATGTGATCACCATGGTCTATACCGCGCCGCTGATCGATGCCGAGGGCGAGCACCAGGGCTGGATGAGTTCGGTGGTGGACATCACCGCCCAGAAGCAGGCCGAGGCCCGCCAGCGCGAGCAGGAGCGCCAGCTGCAGCGCAGCGCGCGCCTCGCCAGCGTCGGCGAGATGGCGTCCACGCTGGCCCATGAACTCAACCAGCCGCTGATGGCGCTGTCGAACTTCGCTGTCGCCGCCCGCGCGATGATCGGTCATTGCCCACAGGACATGCTGGTCACGGCCCTCGACGAGATCGTCGAGCAGGCCACGCGGGCCAGCGAGATCGTCAAGCGCGTACGCGCCTTCATCAATCCCCAGCGGGGGAGCTACGAGGGCTTGGCCATCGACGGCGTGATCGCCCACTCGCTGGCACTGCTGCAGCCCGAGCTGCAGCGCGGCCACGTGGCGGTCCGCAGCGTGCTGGCGGACGGCTTGCCGCCGGTACGCGGCGACCGCGTGCTGCTGGAACAGGTGCTGGTCAACCTCGTCCAGAACGCCGTGCAGGCCATGCACGACACGCCGCCGGCGCGGCGTCGCATCGAGTTGACCGCCCGCCAGGCCGGGCCGGCCGTCGAGGTGACGGTGGCCGACAACGGCCCGGGCATCCCCGCCGAGCAGCTGGAGCAGGTCTTTTCGGCGTTCTTCAGCACCAAGTCCGATGGCCTGGGGCTGGGCCTCAACATCTGCCGCACCATCGTCGAGGCCCACGGCGGCCATCTGGCGGTGGCCAACCGTCCCGGCGGCGGGGCCGCCTTCACCTTCACCTTGCCGACAAACCCATGAAAGACACGCCGCTGACCCTCTACGTGGTGGACGACGACGAGGCCCTGCGCCGCTCGCTGCTGATGCTGCTGTTCTCCCAGGGGCTGGCGGTGCAGGCGTTTGAGTCCGGCGAGGCCTTCCTGAACGCGGTGGACATGCGCCAGCCCGGCTGCGTGATCCTCGACCTGCGCATGGGCGGCATCAGCGGCCTGGAAGTGCTGGAGCGCCTGCGCCTCGGCCACAGCCCGCTGGTGACGCTGTTCCTGTCCGGCCACGGGGATATTCCCACCGCGCTGGAGGCGATGCGCAACGGCGCCTACGACTGGGTCGTCAAGCCCGACACCCAGCAGCTGCTGCAGAAACTGCCCGCCGCGATGGCCGAGGCGCGGGCCCGCAGCACCGCGCTGCGCCTGTGGGCCGAGCTGACCCCGCGGGAGCGGGAGGTCGCCCGCCTGGTCGGTGTCGGCCAGCCCAACAAGGAGATCGCCCGCCTGCTGGTGCCGCCGTGCAGCCCGCGCTCGGTGGAAACCCACCGCGCCAACCTCTTCGCCAAGCTGCAGGTGGCCAACGACAACGAGCTGGGACGCTGGCTGGCGTCCCATCCGTGGCTGGCCTGAGCGGCGGAAGCGCCGCGGATCAGCCGCCCGCGGGCAGCGGCAGCGGGTCCATGTCCTTGAAGCCGGGAATCGCCGCGACCCGCGCCAGCCAGGCCTGGATGTTCGGGTAGGGGGCGAGGCTGATGCCGCCCTCCGGCGCGTGGGCGATGTAGGCGTGGCAAGCCAGATCGGCCAGCGTCGGGTGATCCGCGGCGAGGAAGCGGCGTTCCGCCAGGTGGCTTTCCATGAAACCGAACAGGCGCGCGGCGATGGCCTTGGCGGCGGCCAGATCGCCGGGCAGCTGCCACTGGCTGATGGCTCGCGCGATGGCCGGGCCGAAGCGGACCTCGGCGGAGGCGATCGACAGCCAGCGCTGCACCTCGGCGCGGGTCAGCGGATCGCGCGGCAGCCACGGGCTGTCCGGCGCGTATTTCTCCGCCAGGTAAATGAGGATCGCGGTGCTGTCGCAGATCACCGCGTCGCCATCCACCAGCACCGGGATCTGCCCCAGCGGGTTCAGTGCCAGGAACTCCGGCGTCTTGCGCACGTCGGCCGTTGCCGTCACATAGGTATAGGGCAGGCCCAGCAGGGTCAGGAAAACCTCAACCCGGTGGGCATGGCCCGACGGCGGGGTTCCGTAGAGGGTGATCGAAGCGGCGTGGCTCATCGCAGTTCCTCGGCTTGATGGGGGAGGGGAAATGCTGAATGGTTTTCCTGGGCTTGGCAACCGACAAGCCCGGCACGCTCACCCGCCGTGGTAGAACAGGTAGCCCACGATGATCGCCCCGATCAGCCCCACGAAATCGGCGATCAGGCCGCAGGCGACGGCGTAGCGGGTGCGGGTGATGTTGACGCTGCCGAAATAGACCGCCAGCACGTAGAAGGTGGTTTCGGTGGAGCCCTGGATGATGGCGGCGAGGCGGCCCTGGAAGGAGTCGACGCCGTAGGTCGTCATCACGTCCACCATCAGCCCGCGGGCGCCGCTGCCGCTGAGGGTCTTCATCAGGCCGACCGGTAGCGCTGGCACGAAGTCGGCGTTGATGCCGAGGGCCACCACCACGTGGCGGATGCCGTCGATCAGGTAACCCATGCAGCCGCTGGTGCGGAAGATCGAGATCGCCACCAGCATGGCGATCAGGTAGGGGATGATCTGCACCGCGACGCCGAAGCCTTCCTTGGCGCCTTCCACGAAGGATTCATAGACGTCCACGCCGCGCCACGCGGCGACGCCGACGAACAGCACGATCAGCGAGACGATGATGCCGCTGCCGAGCAGGCCGATCATCTGGGCCATCTCGGTCGGCGGCAGCGGCGCGAGCCATGCGTAGAGCGCGCCCATCAGCAGGCCGAAGCCGGCGAAGAAGGCCAGCATCGGGGCGGACAGCAGGTTGATGCGCTGCCAGGCGGCCACCGCGACCAGGCCGGCGCAGAAGGAGATGAAGGTGCTCAGCAGCGTCGGCAGGAAAATGTCCGCCGCGTTGAAATGGGTGAGCCCCTGCTGTACGGCCATGCTCTGGCGGATCGCGATCACCGACGTAGGGATCAGCGTGATGCCCGCCGTGTTGAGCACCAGGAACATGATCATCGGGTTGCTGGCGGTGTCCTTGCGCGGGTTGATCTCCTGCAGCTCCTGCATCGCCTTCAGGCCCAGCGGCGTGGCGGCATTGTCCAGCCCGAGCAGGTTGGCGCTGAAATTCATGACGATGCTGCCGCTGGCCGGATGGCCCGGCGGAATGTCCGGAAAGACGCGGCGGAAGAAGGGCGCGACGAGCCGCCCGAAGAGCTGGATCAGGCCGCCTTTCTCGCCGATCTTCATCACGCCTAGCCACAGGCTCATGACGCCGGCGAGACCGAGGGCGATCTCGAAGCCGCTCTTGGCGGTGTCGAACAGGCCGGTCAGCAGGCGCGAGAAGATGTCGAGATCGCCCTGGACGGTCTGGACCAGGGCCGCGACGAAACCGACGAGGACAAACGCGACCCAGATCCGGTTGAGCACGATGACGGGAGCGGCCCGGCGCCTCGCGGGGCGCGGGCGGGGAAGGGTTGAAATGCCGGCAGTCTATCGGCGGTGCCGGCGCCTGTCACCGCCGGGGCAGACCCCAGGCGTGCTGGTACTGCGCGAACGCTGCGTCGGGGAGTTGCACCAGCAGCGGCTGGCGCTCGCCGTCCAGCCAGGTGGCAAGGGCCTGCATGTCGGCGAGGCTCATCGCGGTGCAGCCCGCTGTCGGTGTGTCCGGTGTTTCCCACACATGCAGGAAGATGCACGAGCCCGCGTCCGGCAGCGGTGGCGCGGTGTTGTGGGCGACGACGGCGCCAGCCTCATAGCGCCGGTCCTGGCGCAGCATGTCCTCGCAGGAGGCCCAGTCGGCTGCCACCGCGGCTTGATCGACGAGGCAGTTGTAATGGGCCGAGGCCGGATCGTCGACGCATTTGAGTCCGGGGCGCGCCGCGAAGTAAGGCAGGCGCAGGCCCGTCGTCCACCCGTCGCCCGCCGCCGCGTAGCCGAACAGCCCCGTTATCGCGAACACCCCGGCCGGCGCCCGGCCATCGCCTTCGCATTTGCCCGGGCCGTCCATCGGTGGATGCAGGCCGCGCCCCCAGGCCATGCCGTTGCGCCCGAGCGTCACGGCGATCGGTGAGCCCACGGGTTGCCAGTCTTCGCCGGCCTGCCGCTCAAAGCGCTGCAGGTGACCGGCCGGCGCGTCCCAATTGGGCGACAAGCACAACACTAACTGTGTGGGGCCCGCGGGGATCATGGCTGCATCGTCCCGCCTGCATCGCCCTGCACGTGCGGGTTCCTGAGCGGCAAGCTCACGACGAAGGTGCTGCCAGCGCCGACCTCGCTGGACACCTCGATGCTTCCGCCGTGCTTCTTGATGATGTCGTAGGACAGGGACAGCCCGAGGCCAGTGCCTTTGCCGACGGGCTTGGTGGTGTAGAAGGGCTCGAAGATCCGTTTCAGCACGTCCGGCGGCATGCCCTTGCCGGTGTCGCTGATCTCGATGCGTGCGTGGTCCTCGTCGCTGCGGGTGCGGATCGTGATCGTGCCGTGGTTCTCGATGGCCTGGGCGGCGTTGACGACCAGGTTCATCACCACCTGGTTGATCTGCGCGGCGATGCACGGCACCGGTGGCAGCGTGCCGAAGTCCCGCACCACGTCGGCGCGGTATTTCAGCTCATGGGCGACGACGTTCAGCGTGCTGTCGATGCCGGCGTTGAGGTCCGCGTCCTGCCATTCGGCCCGGTCCACGTGGGAGAAGTCCTTCAGGTCGGCGACGATCTTCTTCACGCGGGCCAGGCCGTCGCTGGATTCGTGGATCAGGTCGACGATGTCGGTCTTCAGGTAGTCGAAGTCGATCGCGTCGTAGTCGGCCTGGATGGCCTCGCCACGCCGGCTGCGTTCAAGCAGGTCGATGACACTCTCGCTGTAGCGCTTCAGCGTACCCATGTTGGAGCTGACGAAGCTGACCGGGTTGTTGATTTCATGGGCCACGCCGGCCGCCAGCTGGCCGATGGCGGCCATCTTCTCGGACTGCAGCAGCTGACCCTGGGTGGCCTGCAGTTCCCGTACCTTGTCGTCGAGTTCCAGCCAGCGGCGCCGCAGCTGCTCCAGTAGCAGCCAGCCGACGGCGGTGCCGAACAGGAACACCGCGCTATGCGTGAGCAGCGAATCGCGGATGCCGGCGGCGACGGCGTCCTCGATGGGTTGTTGCCGCTGCGATACGCTGAGGCCGCCGCGCACGTCGCCGACCTTGTAGCCCTGGTCGCCGTGGCACTGAAGACAGCTCGGCTCGACCTTTAGCGGTGCCATGAAGCGCAGCATGTTGCCGTCCGGCCCCTTGGCATTGCCGATGTACTCCCGCGCACCGCCCTCGAAGGCCCGCAGGGCCTCGGCCTCCCACGGGTCGGGGGCGTTGCCGGGGCGCAGCGGCTTGAGGCTGGTGAGGCGGAACACCGCGCCCGATGAGGATTCCGCCGTCTCGCCAATCAGGCGGGTCATGTAGGCGGGGTTGACCAGGGTCAGCTGCTGCCCGTCGCTGGTGATCACGTCCCGGTTGGGCACGTGGAGGTAGGGGTTGGGCTGGGTCTGCGGCGTGACCGGCACATAGACGCCGCCGTGGCTGGCGTTCCAGTTCCGGGCGAGCAGCACCGAGCGGAACATGTTGCGGGCGCCCTCGATCGCCACCGCCGTGGTCTGCTGCCTGATCTGCTCTCCGTGGGAGTACAGCGACAGGGCCGTGGCGGCGAACCACGCGGCGAGCAGGAGCAGCCACCAGCCGCGGTTCCGGATGCTGCTGGGGACGCGGCTGGCGGGGTGGGCCGGATTTTCCGGTGGGGGAAGCGGGCTGCTGGCAGGCATGGCGCGGGCGGGCGTGGATCGGATGAAGCCTAATTTATAGCAAGCCAGGCTTGTGCTTCCTTGAGACATATCATCAAGGCGGCCCGCCTGACCGCCGGAAGCGCCGTTCAGTGCCCGGTCAATGCCTGGCGCAGCACCAGCACGATCACCACGATGGCCAGCAACACGGTGCTGCCTTGCCAGAAGCGCACCGGATTGCGTTCGATCAGCGGCGGCGTCCGCGGGTTGCGGAACTGCTGGCCGGGGGCGTGCAGGTCGTGGACGAACTCGGAGACGACTTCCTGGCGCTTGCCCGGCGTGACTTGCAGCGCCTTGCCCAGCACCGCGTCCACCCACGCCGGCAGATCGGGGCGGTGGTGGCGCAGCGGCACGTAGCGCAGCCGGCGCAGGTCCTGCGGGTTGCGCACGCGGGCCGCGTCGAGGCCATAGGGCAGCTGGCCGCTGAGCATGCGGTAGGTGAGCGCGGCGAGGGCGTAGAGCTCGGTGCGCGGGCTGCCGGGGTGGCCGAGCAGGCATTCCGGCGCCAGGTATTGCAGCGTGCCGGGGGCGGCGTCGGCGTGGCGGTCGGGCTGGTCCTCGGCCAGGCCGGCGACGTGGACGGTGGCCAGGTCGATGAGCTTGACCGTGCCTTGCGAGTCGATCATCACGTTCTCGGGGCGCAGGTCCTGATGCACCATCTCGCGCCGGTGCAGGGCCTGCAGGCCCTGGCCCAGCTGCGTGACGATGGCGCGCACGCTGTCGAGCGCCGGCTGTGGGTGGTCCACCATCCACTGGGCGAGGGTCTGGCCGTCGATGTACTCCATCGCCACGTAGAGGTGGCTGCGCGGCCGCTCGCCGGCCCAGGCCTTGATGACGTGGGGGCTGTCCACGCGGCGGGCGACCCATTCCTCCAGCACGAAGCTGTCCAGGTAGGCGGCGTCCTCGCGCCGGTCGACGGATGGCGCCTTGAGCACCACCGCCGCGCCGCTGGCGTCATCGACGGCGAGGAAGACGTGGCTGCGGGCGCTGACCTGCAGCTCCCGCACGATGGTGAAGCCTTCAAAGGCCATCCGTGGCGCCAGTGGCGGCGGCAGCGCCAGCCCGTCGCGGCGCAGGTCGGCACGCGGCGCGCCGGCGTCGGGCAGCGCGTCGATGCGCAGCAGCTGCAGCGTGGCGTCGTCGCTGCTGCCGCGCAGGCGGGCCTGCTCCACCAGCCATGCCGCGGCGGCGTCCAGGTCCTGCGGGTGGTGACGCAGCGCGTTGTGCACCGTGGCCGCGTCGAGCTGGGCATAGGCGCCGTCGGTGGCGAGCAGGTAGAGCTCGCCGGCCTCCGCCTCCCAGCTGCGGTAATCGATTTCGATGTTCGGGCCGATGCCCAGCGCACGGCCCAGGTAGGACTCGACGGACGACAGCCGGACCCGGTGGTCTTCGGTGAGCTGTTCGAGGGCCTGGGCGTGCACGCGGAAAATGCGCGAATCACCGACGTGGAACAGATGCAGGTCGCGCCCCTTGAGAATCAGCGCGCTGAAGGTGCACACATAGCCCCGATCCTTCTCGAAGCGGGCGTCGCTGGCGATGGTCTGGGAATGCAGCCAGGAATTGGCCGCACTGAGCACCCGCTCGGCGGCCCGGCGCACCGACCAGGCTTCGGAGGTGGCGTAATAGTCTTCGAGGAAGGCGCGGACGGCGGTCTGGCTCGCCACCTGGCTGACCCGGCTGGAGCTGATGCCGTCCGCTATCGCCAGCGCGATGCCCTTGCCAGCGAGCTGGCTGCCCTTGGGCAGCACGGCGCCGTGGAAGTCCTGGTTGGTGTCGTGGGCCCCGGCCAGGGAGGCCTGGCCGAGACTCACGCGCAGGGTTGCCGACATGGGCAGCCGTCCGTGCCGGTCAGGCGGCGCTGCGCTTGGGGGCGGTCTTGTAGTGGGTGGAGTAGAGCGTGGCGCCGACGAAGGTCAGGCCGCCGACCACGTTGCCGAGCACGGTGGGGATCTCGTTCCAGATCAGGTAGTCCATGAAGGTGAAGTTGCCACCCAGCATCAGGCCCGACGGGAACAGGTACATGTTCACCACGCTGTGCTCGAAGCCCATGTAGAAGAACACCAGGATCGGCATCCACATGGCGATGACCTTGCCGGACACGCTGGTGGACATCATCGCGGCGACCACGCCGGTGGACACCATCCAGTTGCACATTACCGCGCGCACGAACAGCGTCAGCATGCCCGCCGCGCCGTGGGCAGCGTAGCCGACGGTGCGGCCTTCGCCGATGTGACCGATCTTCTGGCCGATGGCGTTGGCGGGCTCGGAGAAGCCGTTGGTGAAGATGATCGCCATGAAGACCGCCACCGTCAGCGCGCCGGCGAAGTTGCCGGCGAAGACCAGGCCCCAGTTGCGCATCACGCCGCTCCAGGTGGCGCCGGCGCGCTTGTCGAGCACGGCCAGCGGGGCCAGCGTGAACACGCCGGTCAGCAGGTCGAAGCCCATCAGGTAGAGCATGCAGAAGCCGACCGGGAACAGCAGCGCGCCGATCAGCGGGTTGGCGGTGTTGACCGACACCGTCACCGCGAAGGCGGCGGCGAGAGCCAGGATCGCGCCGGCCATGTAGGCGCGGATCAGGGTGTCGCGGGTGGACATCAGCAGTTTGGATTCGCCGGCGTCCACCATCTTGGTGACGAACTCGGCGGGAGCGAGATAAGCCATTTCAGTTCCTTTCTGAATTCGGGGCGGGGCTCAGCCCAGGGCGACCAGCACGCGCTGGTCGTCGATGCGCACCGAGTGGGCGCGCACGGAGTGCTCGGGCGCCTCCAGGCACGCGCCGGTGGCCAGGTCGAAGTGGTTCTTGTAGAGCGGCGAGGCGACCACGACGTGCTCGCCGAGGTTGCCCAGCAGGCCGCGCGACAGCACGCTGGCGCCGGACTTCGGGTCCACGTTGTCGATGGCGTAGAAGTCGGCTTGGCCGACACGGAAGACCGCCACGTGGCGGTCCTCCACCAGCGCGCAGACGCCGGTATTGGGCAGGATTTCATCCACCTTGCAGATGGTGGTCCAGACGAGGGGGGCGATGCTCATGGCGGGTCTCCTCAGGCGGGAATGGCGGTGTCGTCGAGCGCGTCGGCGGGGCGTTCGTCGGCGCGGGCCGGGCGGATCTGGCCGCGCTCCTGCACGAAGACGATGTGCTCGTCGGCCTTGTCGCTATTGACGAAGGAACGGAAGCGCTGGCGCACCTCGGGGGTGGTGACGGCGGTCTTCCACTCGCACTGGTAGGTGTCCACCACGTGCTGCATCTGGGCTTCCAGCTCGGCGGCGAGGCCGAGGCTGTCGTTCACCACCACGTCCTTCAGGTAGTCCAGGCCACCGTCCAGGTTGTCGCGCCAGGTGCTGGTGCGCTGCAGGCGGTCGGCGGTGCGCACGTAGAACATCAGGAAGCGGTCGATCAGCTGCACCAGCTGGGCCTTGGTCAGGTCCGCGGCGAGCAGCTCGGCGTGGCGCGGCTTCATGCCGCCGTTGCCGCACACGTAGAGGTTCCAGCCTTTCTCGGTGGCGATGATGCCCACGTCCTTGCCCTGGGCCTCGGCGCATTCCCGCGTGCAGCCGGACACGCCGAACTTGATCTTGTGCGGTGCGCGCAGGCCTTTGTAGCGGTTCTCCAGCTCCACCGCGAGGCCGACGCTGTCATCCACGCCGTAGCGGCACCAGGTGCTGCCGACGCAGCTCTTCACGGTGCGCAGGGACTTGCCGTAGGCGTGGCCGGATTCGAAGCCGGCGGCGATCAGCTCTTCCCAGATCAGCGGCAGCTGCTCGACGCGGGCGCCGAACAGGTCGACCCGCTGGCCGCCGGTGACCTTGGTGTAGAGGCCGTACTTCTTGGCCACCTGGCCGACGGCGATCAGGCCGTCCGGTGTCACTTCGCCGCCCGCCATGCGCGGCACCACGGAATAGGTGCCGTCCTTCTGGATGTTGCCGAGGAAGTAGTCGTTGCTGTCCTGCAGGCCGGCCAGCTCCTTCTTCAGCACGAACTCGTTCCAGCACGACGCGAAGATGCTCGCCGCGGCGGGCTTGCAGATGTCGCAGCCGAGGCCCTGGCCGTGCTTGGCCAGCAGCTCGTCGAAGGTCTTGATCTGGCCGACCTTGATGAGGTGGAACAGCTCCTGGCGGGAGTAGGAGAAGTGCTCGCAGAGGTGGTTGTTCACCGCCATGCCCAGGCGGCTCATCTCGGCCTTCATCACCTGCGTCACCAGCGGCACGCAGCCGCCGCAGGTGGCGCCGGCCTTGGTGCAGGCCTTCAGCGCGCCGATGGTGGTGGCGCCGTCGGCCACCGCCGCGCAGATCTGGCCCTTGCTGACGTTGTTGCAGGAACAGATCTGGGCGCTGTCGGGCAGCGCATCCACGCCCAGGCCGGGCTTGGCCTTGCCGTCGCTGGACGGCAGGATCAGGAATTCCGGGTCGGCCGGTAGCGCGATGCCGTTGAGGGCCATCTGCAGCAGCGTGCCGTACTCGTCGGCGTTGCCGACCAGCACCGCGCCGATCAGCTGCTTGCCGTCGGCGCTGGTGACGATCTTCTTGTAGATCTGCTTCACCTCGTCCATGTAGCGGAAGCTGCGGCAGCCGGGGGTGCGCCCTTGCGCGTCGCCGATGCTGGCCACATCCACGCCCATCAGCTTGAGCTTGGTGCTCATGTCGGCGCCGGCGAAGGCCGCATCCTTCTGGCCGGTCATGTGGCGGGCCGCCACGCGGGCCATGTCGTAGCCGGGGGCGACGAGGCCGAACAGCTGGTCCTTCCACGCCGCGCACTCGCCGATGGCGTACACGTCGGGATCGGTCGTGCGGCAGTGGTCGTCCACCGCGATGCCGCCGCGGGCGCCGACGGCCAGTGCGTTCTGGCGGGCCAGCTCGTCGCGCGGGCGGATGCCGGCGGAGAACACGATCATGTCGGTCTCGAGGTAGGTGCCGTCGTCGAACACCATGCGGTGGCGGGCGCGGGCGCCGTCGGTGATCTCCGTCGTGTGGCGGCTGGTGTGCACATGCACGCCCAGCTCCTCGATCTTGTTGCGCAGGATGCGGCCGCCGTCGTCGTCCACCTGCACCGCCATCAGGCGCGGCGCAAACTCGACCACGTGGGTTTCCAGGCCCAGGTCGCGCAGGGCCTTGGCGCATTCCAGGCCGAGCAGGCCGCCGCCGACCACCACGCCGCTCTTCGAGCGCTTGCCGGCCTCGGTCATCGCTTCCAGGTCTTCGATGGTGCGATAGACGAAGCAGTCGGCCCGGTCGGCACCGCGCAGCGGCGGCACGAAGGGCACGGAGCCGGTGGCCAGCACCAGCTTGTCGTAGGACAGCACCTCGCCGTCGGCGGTGGTCACCGTCTTCTTGCGGCGGTCGATGGCGCTGGCGCGGGTCTTCAGGCGCAGCGCAAAGCCGCTCTCCTCGAAGAAGCCGGGCGCCACCAGGGACAGTTCGTCGGCGCTCTTGCCGGCGAAGAATTCGGACAGATGCACCCGGTCGTAAGCCGCGCGCGGCTCCTCGCAGAGCACGCTGACTTCAGTGGGAACGGATGCCAGTTGGTGAAGTTCTTCGAGGAACTTGTGGCCCACCATGCCGTGGCCGACAACGATGATTTTCATATTCGATCCTGCGAGTCCGGCTCCACCGGAAGCCTCGCAGGATCACCGGCGATTCACGGACGTGAATGGCACGGCGCATCAAGGGCCCCCGCAGAACGCGGCTCAAACTCGGGTTGGAACTGGCGAGCGGCGCCCAAGGGCATCCTGCTCACTCGAATCCCGCCGTCGTTGGCGGAGGCAAATTCCCCTTCGGCAGCGTTGCCAGCCGGGGTCTGGTTTCTCTTTAGCAAGAGGTGGGCCAGCCCCGGATTGGGCGGAAAATGGGCGGTGGGCGGGGCTTGGGGGCGGAAAAGCGCCGGGGGATGCACTTGGCTGGTGCAGGGGGCACGGGTTTGGAGCGGGGCGGCCTGAGGGTTAATCTGACACCAAAATTTGCCGGGGTGAGGCGGCGCGCAGCGCATAATTCTGCAAATGCATTGTCATGTTTTGCGTCGTTGTCTGTGGCCGCTGCTTTTCGCTGCCTTGCTGGTGCCTGCCGGCATGGCCCACGCTCTGGAAAAGGTCTCCCTGCAGCTCAAGTGGAGCCATGCCTTCCAGTTTGCCGGCTATTACGCGGCGCTTGAGAAGGGCTATTACCGGGAGGCCGGCCTGGATGTCCAGTTGCGTGAAGCCACGCCGGGCGTCGATCCGCTGCAGGCGGTCCTGACCGATCAGGCCCAGTACGGCGTAGGAACCAGCAGCCTGCTGCTGGCCCGCAAGTCCGGCAAGCCGGTGGTCGTGCTCGCGGTGATATTCCAGCATTCCCCGTTGGTGCTGATTGCGCGCGAGGACAGCGGTACCCAGGCCATCCATGACATCGTTGGCAAACGCGTCATGATCGAACCGCAGTCGGATGAGCTGTTTGCCTATCTCAAGCAGGAAGGCATCACGCTCGATCGCCTCGTCCAGTTGCCCCACAGCTTCAATCCGGAAGACCTGATCGAAGGCCGCGTCGACGCCATCTCCGCTTACGTCAGCAACGAGCCTTACTACCTGGACCGCGCCAAGTTCGACTATCAGGTCTATACGCCACGGGCCGGCGGTATCGACTTCTACGGCGACAACCTGTTCACCACCGAGCAGGAACTGAAGGCCCATCCGGAGCGCGTGCGTGCCTTCCGGGAGGCCAGTCTGCGCGGCTGGCAGTATGCAATGCAGCATCCGGAGGAAATCGTCGATCTGCTCCTGGCCAAGTACTCCACGCAGCATCCGCGCGACTTCTATCTCTTTGAGGCCCAGCGCATGGCGTCGCTGATGCGTACCGATCTGGTTGAAGTCGGTTACATGAACCGTGGGCGCTGGCGCCACATCGCCAACACCTATGCCGATCTCGGGCTGCTGCCTGGCAACTACGCCCTGAATGGTTTTCTTTACGAGCCCGCTGCCCCGCATGATCCAACGACGCTGTATATCGCCCTGTCGCTACTGGCGGGCGTCAGCGCCATTGCAATGTACATCTACCGCATCAACCATCGCCTGCGCCTTGCCCTCTGCGAGAGCCGGGAGGCAGAGGGGCGCATCCGCCATCTGGCGCAACACGATCCGCTGACCGATCTGCCCAACCGCGCACTGTTTTCCGATCGCCTCGAGCAGGCGTTGGTGAACGCGAAGCGCGATGGCCAGCAACTGGCGGTCATTTTCATGGACCTGGACGACTTCAAGCAGATCAACGACAACCTGGGGCATGGCATCGGCGACTGTTTGCTGCAGCAGGTCGCCATCCGCCTGCGCCACAGCCTGCGCGAATCCGATACCGTGGCGCGGGTGGGCGGCGACGAGTTCATCCTGCTCCTGCGCAACATCACGGACGCGCCCGATGCCCTGGCCGTGGCGCAAAAACTCTGCTCAGCCCTCGCCAGGCCCTTCGAGATCGACCGTCATCTCATAAACATTTCCGCCAGCATCGGCATCGCCCTCTATCCCGAGCACGGCCTCGGCAGCATCGAATTGCTCAAGCATGCCGATGAAGCCATGTACGAGGCCAAGCGCGCCGGCCGGAACCGGGTCCAGGTCTTCGCGCAGGCTTGAAGCGAAGCCGGGCGTCGGCGTCGGGCTTAGCTTTCCGGAACAAGAAATTCCGGCTGCTGGTATTTGGGCAGGCGCAGCGCCACCAACTGGTGGGCCCGTGTCAGCGCGGCCTTCAATTCCGCCTCGCCAAGGGGGTAGGGCAGGTCCATCGCGATCCAGCGTGCACGGGCCAGGTAGGGCGCTGGCCGGATTCCGGGGCGGTCGGTGTACCCCAGGAACAGATCGCCATCGACCTTGAAGGCCAGCCCTGCCACGCCCTTGGCCGGCGCGCTGAGCATGGCGAACATCTTCTCGTCCGCAATCGAAAAAACCCGGTTGTTGCCCCATTTGAAAGACTCACGGGTACCCGGCAGGGTCAGGCAGAACTCGGCAACCTGGTTCGGCGTCATCGACATGTGGAGCGCTCTCTTTGGGTGAGGCATCGGCGCTTGGATGTAGCGGATCTTCCACGCCTGTCCTTGGAGGCCCGATTTTAGTCCTATCGACGTCACCCCCAGACCAGTTCGACTGGGCTTCCGTACCGGGGCGACCGCCCCTTCGGCCCTCGTGGCCGAACTGTCCGGAGGGGCGCGCGTTCAGGGTGTGTCAGAACTCTCCGAGGTAGCGACGCGCATAGCGACGTCCCAAGCTGGTCAGGATCTCGTAGCCGATGGTGCCGGCCCGGGCGGCAATGGCGTCGACGCCATTCAGCGGGTCGGCGAGGTCGAGCAGTTCGCCTTCCGTGATGCGTCCTTCCGGTAGGTCGGTGATGTCGACAATCAGGGTGTCCATGGAGATGTTTCCGATGAGGGGTAGCGGGATGCCATCGCAACTGAGTGTGCCGCGGTTGCTCAGGCTGCGCAGGTAGCCGTCGGCATAGCCGACCGCCACGGTGGCGATGCGCGAGGGGCGTGGTGCGGTCCAGGTGTGGGAATAGCCGACCGCGGTGCCGGCGGCGATGGTACGCGTCTGCAGGACCTTGCCCTGCAGGCGGATGACGGGCCGCATCGGGTTGGCCTGTCCGGCCACCGGTGCAACGCCGTAGAGCGCGGCGCCCGGGCGGACCAGGTTGAAGTGGTAGTCGTCGCCGAGAAAGATCCCGGAGGAGTTGGCGAGGCTGCCGGGGACGCCGGGCAAGCGCGCCATGGCCTCGCGAAAGCGTGCGAGCTGCAGGGGATTGGCCGGGTTGTCCTGGTCTTCGGCGCTGGCCAGGTGGCTGATGATGAACTTCAGCGAGAGCCCCAGCAACGAGGCCGGGCTGCTTACCAGGCGGTCGAATTCGTCCGGGGCGAGGCCGAGGCGGGCCATGCCGGTGTCCACCTGAAGGATGGCGGGCAGGACGGTATCCAGGTCGCGGGCGAGGGCCTGCCAGGCGCCGAGTTGCGGCAGGCTGTTGAGGACGGGAACGAGCCGGTGGTGGACGAACTCGCGCTCGTCGCCAGGGTGGGGCCCGTGCAGGACGTAAATGGATGCATCGGCGGGCAAGGCGGGGCGGAGCGCAATGCCTTCGTTGAGGTGGGCGACGAAGAAGTTGCGGCAGCCGGCGCGATACAGCGCCGGGGCAACGCGCTCGGCGCCCAGGCCATAGGCGTCGGCCTTGACCACGGCGGCGCATTCCGCACTTGCCAGCTTTGCTTTGAGGCTCCGCCAATTGTCGCAGAGGGCGTCGAGGTCGATGCTGAGCAGGGCGCCTGCCCTGATGGGGTGCTGGTCGGTCATGCCGGGGTCCTTCGAGATGAGGCGTGAGTGTGTGGCGTCGAACGGCCCCGCCCGGGGCCGGGCCGGGGGGAATCAGGCGCTGGTGGCTACGAGCTGCGGTCTTCCGGCCTTGCTCAGGCGATAGCCGATACCGAGCAGGGCGAACCAGGCGGGGGCCACGTAGAGGGCGACCCGCGTGCTGGGATCGAGGGCGAGGAGGGCGCCGACGGCGACCATGAAGGCGACCACGATCCAGTTCATGTAGGGGGCGCCCGACATGCGGAAGGCCACCGCCTTGGCTTGCCCGGCGGCCACGGCCTTGCGGTAGCCGAGGTGGGCGATGACGATGACCGACCAGGTCCACAACGCGCCGATGAGGGAGATGCTGGTCACCCAGACGAAGACTTCCTCCGGCACGATGTAGTTGAGCACTACGCCGATACTCATCAGGGCCGCCGAGAAGGTGATGGCGTTGGCCGGCAGGTGGTGCCGGTCCACCTTGCCGAAGGCTCGCGGCGCCTGGCGGAACTGGGCCAGGGTGTAGAGCATGCGGCCGGTGCTGAAGATGCCGCTGTTGCAGGACGATGCCGCCGCGGTGATGACGACGAAGTTGATCAGCCCAGCCGCGCCGGGAATGCCGATGCGCTCGAAGACGAAGACGAAGGGACTGACGCCGGGCTTGAGCTCGCTCCATGGCACCAAGGCCATCATGACTACGAGGGCGCCGAGGTAGAAGGCCAGGATGCGCCAGATGATGCTGTTGGTGGCGCTCGGCAGGACCTTCTCCGGGTTTTGCGCCTCGCCGGCGGTGACGCCGATCAGTTCGACCCCCTGGTAGGCGAACATGACGATCTGCAGCGTCATCACGACGCCCAGGATGCCGAAGGGCATGAAGCCCTGGTGGCTCCACAGGTTGGAGAAGCTGGCCGTAGGTCCGAGGGGCGTGAGGTCGAAACAGATGATGGCCAGGCCGATCAGGATCATCGCGACGATGGTGACGACCTTGATCAGCGCGAACCAGAACTCCAGCTCGCCGAACAGCGCCACCGAGATGCGATTGACCGTGTACAGCACGGCGAGGGTGACCAGCGCCGGTATCCACTGGGGGACCTCGGGAAACCAGTAATGGATATACACGGCGACGGCCGTGATCTCGGCCATGCCGATGGTCACCCAGGTGAACCAGTAGGACCAGCCGGTGGCGAAGCCGGCGAAGGGCCCGATGAACTCTTCGGCGTAGGTGGCGAAGGAGCCGGCCACCGGGCGGTAGAGCAGGAGCTCGCCAAGCGCGCGCATGATGAAAAAGATGATCAGGCCGCCGAGGGCATAGCTCAGCAGCAGCCCCGGCCCGGCAACGGCAATGGCCCGGCCGGCGCCCAGGAACAGGCCGACGCCGATGGCGCCGCCGAGGGCGATCATCTGGATGTGCCGGTCCTTCAGGCCACGGTGGAGATCCCTCGCCTCGTGACGCCCTTCCTCGGCAAGCAGTGTTTTGACATCTGTCATGACAAATTCCTTTCAGTCCGGCCCCGCCGGATCAGACGATGGGACGCGCCGTCAGCCCAGGCGGGCGATGGCTTCGATCTCGACCTGGACGTCGCGGGGCAGGCGCGCCACTTCGACCGTTGAACGGGCCGGCTTGTGGGCGCCGAAGCGGCGCTCATAGACGGCGTTGAGACGTGCGAAGTCATTCAGGTCCTTGACGAAGACGGTGCATTTGACGACCTGGGCGAGGGACGCGCCGGCCGCTTCCAGCACGGCGGTGAGGTTGTCGAACACCTGCTCGGTCTGGGCTTCGATATCGGTGGCGAGCAGCTCGCCGGCGGCGGTCAGCGGGATCTGCCCCGAACTGAACAGCCAGCCGTCGACAACGATGGCCTGGGCGTAGGGACCGATGGCCTGGGGGGCTCCGGATGTGGCGATGACGTGCATGGTGGTGTCTCCTCTGTTATGGATTGGTGTGGGGTCGTGCAGGGTGGGATCAGGCGTAGCGCGCGACGCTGAGGTCGGCCACGGGGATCTCGGGTTTGCGGCCGCTGAGCATGTCCGCCACCACGCGGCCGGTGCCGGCGGCCATCGTCCAGCCCAGCGTGCCGTGGCCGGTGCTGAGGGTCAGGTTGTCGAAGCGGGTCTTGCCGATGATGGGCGTGCCGTCCGGCGTCATCGGACGCAGGCCGGTCCAGAACTCGGCCCGGGACAGGTCGCCGCCGTGGGGAAAGAGGTCGGACACCACGAACTCCAGGGTCTTGCGTCGTCCCGCTTCGAGGCCCAGATCAAAGCCCGACAGCTGCGCGGTGCCGCCGACCCGGATCCGGTCGCCCAGGCGGGTGACGGCAACCTTGTGGGTCTCGTCCATGATGGTGGACTCCGGCGCCATGGCCTGGTCGGTGATGGGCACGGTGATGGAGAAGCCCTTCACCGGATAGACCGGAACGTCGATGCCCACCTGCTTGAGGAGCCGGGTCGAGTAGCTGCCGAGGGCGAGCACATACTGGTCGGCCGTCAGCGTACCGGCGCTGGTGTGGATGCCGGTGATGCGCTGCCCATCCTGTTCGATGTCGGTGATGGTGGTGCCGAAGCGGAACGTCACGCCCAGCGACTCGGCCATGCCGGCCAGGTTGCGGGTGAACTTGTAGCAGTCGCCGGTCTCGTCCCCCGGCAGGCGCAGGGCGCCGACGAACTTGTGCTTGACTTGGGACAGGGCGGGCTCGTAGGCCAGGTAGCCGTCCCGGTCGAGCACCTGGAAGGGCACGCCGGATTGGCGCAGGATCTCCACGTCCTTGCCGATGCCGTCGAACTGCTTCTGGGTGCGGAACAGCTGCAGCGTGCCCTGGGTGCGCTCGTCGTAGGCAATGCCGGTGTCGGCGCGCAGCTGTTTCAGGCAGTCGCGGCTGTACTCGGCGATGCGCACCATCCGGCTCTTGTTGACCTGGTAGGCCGCCTCCGTGCAGTTGCGCAGCATGGCCATGGTCCAGCGCCACATGGTGGGGTCGAGCATGGGCTTGATGACCAGCGGGCTGTGGTGCATCAGCATCCACTTGATCGCCTTGACCGGAACGCCTGGCCCTGCCCACGGTGCGGAATAGCCGGGTGATACCTCTCCGGCGTTGGCAAAGCTGGTCTCGAGTGCCGGTCCGGGCTGGCGGTCCACCACCGTGACCTGGTGCCCGGCCTTGGCCAGGTAGTAGGCGATGGTGGTCCCAATGACGCCACTGCCGAGGACGAGGACATGCATGGAAGTTCTCCTTGATGAAACGGGTTGCCATTCGGATGAGTGGCATTTAGCGATTACCGTGCCATCAAGGAAAATTCATTAAAAACAATTGGTTGCGTAATTTCTCGGTTGTTTCTCAAAAATTTTCGTATCGATATCGTTACGGATTGCGCGGCACAGGCCGGTTTTGCTGCTGATTACCCTTATTACTCAATGGTTTGGATGGGCCGTATCATTATCGATACGCTGTATCGAATTCATTACGGGCTCCGTCATGCGCATCGATGTGTTCTTTTCCGACCGGGTCGGGATCGCCCAGGAAGTGCTGGCAGAGCTGGCCCGGCGCAGCTTCAACGTGACGGCGGTGGAGGTGGATCCGCCGCATATCTTCATCGAGGCCCCCGCTGTTGATCAGGCCTGCCTCGACGAATTGCGCGCCCAGTTGATGGGGGTGGCAGGGGTACGCAGCGTGGAGCCCGTGCAGATGCTGCCGGGCGCCCAGCGGCGTCTCTACCTCGACGCCCTGCTCGCCTCCCAGCCCGATCCGATCTTTGCGGTCGATGAAGCAGGCTGCATCGTGGTCGCCAATGGGGCGGCAATCGGCGCCTGCAGCCTGGACGAGACACGCCTGATCGGCACCTCCATGCAGGAATTGATCGGCAACCCCGAACTGCTGCGCGAGCTGGTCAATGGGGGCTACCACCTGCCGGTGTGCGAGGTCGTCATGAACGGCGAGCCCTACATGCTGGAAACCATGCCGCTGCACGAGGCGGGCGGCCGCGTCGCCGGCGCTGTGATGACCCTGCACGCCCCGAGCCGCATGGGCGAGCGCATGAGCGCCCTGCAGAACTACGATGCCGGTGGTTTCGAGGCCGTCCTCGGCAGCTCGCCCGCCATGGAGCAGCTCAAGCAGCGCGCCGCCCGCATGGCCACGGTGGATGCGCCGCTGCTGATCACCGGCGAAACCGGCACCGGTAAGGAGCTGCTGGCTCACGCCTGCCACGCCGGCAGCAGCCGCAGCGGCCAGCCTTTCTTTGCCCTCAACTGTGCGGCCCTGCCGGAAAGCCTGGCCGAAAGCGAACTCTTCGGTTACGCCGCGGGCGCCTTCACCGGCGGCCTGCGCGGCGGCAAGCCCGGCCTGCTCGAGCTGGCGCATGGCGGCACGGTGTTCCTCGACGAAATCGGGGAGATGTCACCGTATCTGCAGGCCAAGCTGCTGCGCTTCCTCAACGACGGCAGCTTCAGGCGGGTCGGCGGCGATCGTGAGGTGAGGATGAACGTACGCATCATCAGCGCCACCCATCGCAAGCTCGAGGACATGGTGAGCAGCGGCCATTTCCGCCAGGATCTGCTGTTCCGCCTGAACGTGCTCCACCTGCACGTTCCGCCGCTGCGCGAGCGCCCCGGCGACATCCTGCCGATCGCCCACGCCTTCCTCGGTCGCGCCTGCACCCAGGCATCACGCCCACCGATGCGCCTGTCCCAGGGCGCATGCGCCGCCATGCTGTCCAACCCGTGGGTGGGCAACGTACGCCAGTTGCAGAACGTGATCTTCCGGGCGGTGACGATGACGGAGCGCAACGTCATCAACGTGGAAGACCTGGAGCTTGCCCAGGTCGCCGCGCCTGCGCAGGCCGGCGATGAGCGAGAGGTTGCGACCCTGGAACAGGCCGTTGCCGACTTCGAGAAGAGCCTGCTGCAGCGCCTGTACCGCGAGTTTCCGTCGAGCCGCCGCTTGGCCAAGCGCCTTGGTACCTCCCACTCCGCCATCGCCAACCGGCTGAAGCGCTATGGCATCGATTAAGGCCTGCGCCCCAACCACGCCCTCCACCCGCCGTACCCGGTGATGTCCTCCGCCCCCGCCAGGCCGCCGCTTTCGCAGATGAAGCCGCAGACCTGGCTGCCGTCTTCCAGTTTCACCTTGCCGATGCCCAGCGGGGCGGGGATGGCGGCGACGAAGCTGCCGAAGTGGCGGGCGGGGAGTTCCCAGATTTCCATCTCGATGCGGGCGCCGCCTTCCGCCACGCGGACCATGCCGGGGCGCTGGGGCGGGCCGCCGGCCAGCGCGTAGAAGCGGTATTCCGGCGCGGAGCGCACGCTGCGCAGCAGGCGGCCGCCGCGCTGGGTGAGCTGCCCGTTGAGGGGCAGGCCCGACAGGTGGGCGCCGCACACGGCGACCTGCACCATGCCGTCGGCGCCGGCTACGGCCGGGAAGGCCTGCTCCGGCAGCGGCTGGCCGGTGGCGCCGAGGGGCAGGCCGGTGTCGGCCTGCCAGCGGGCCGCCAGTTCGAGCAGCGGCAGGTCCTGGTGGGCGGGGGCGAAGAGGGTCACGCCAAAGGGCAGGTCGTCGGGCCGGAAGGC
Source organism: Zoogloea sp. (assembly GCF_041914405.1). Taxonomy (NCBI): domain Bacteria; kingdom Pseudomonadati; phylum Pseudomonadota; class Betaproteobacteria; order Rhodocyclales; family Zoogloeaceae; genus Zoogloea; species Zoogloea sp. The sequence goes on along the minus strand of NZ_JAYSDK010000004.1, from coordinate 76,131 downwards.
GGCGGGCACGGCCACGGCGGCGTAGTCCAGCAGGTTCATGAAGTTGGTGTAGTGGCCCAACTCCGTGTTGATGCGGATCGGCTCGCTCTCCACGGCGGCAATGGTCGGGTGGTAGCCGGCGGTGGGGGTGAGGATCAGGTCCACCTCGTGCCAGGCGGCGTCGCAGCGGCGCTTGAGGGCGCGCAGCCGGTAGTGGGCGTCGAAGGCGTCCACCGCGCTGGGCTTGGCGCCGCTGAGGGTGATCGCCCGCGTGACCGGGAAGACGGATTCCGGCTGGCGCTCGATGAAGTCCCGGATCGCGTGGTAGCGCTCGGCGACCCACGGGCCGCCGTACAGCAGGCGGGCGGTTTCCAGGAAGGGCTCGAAGTCCAGTTCCACCGGCGTGCCGCCGAGGCCTTGCAAGCGGGCCGCGGCGGCAGCGAACAGGCCGGCGTTGTGGGCGTCGCCGAAGAAGGCCAGCTGGTCGGCGCGCGGCACGCCGAAGCGGAAGGGCTGGCCGGCCGGGAAGCGCCGGCCGTGGCCTTCCGCCGGGCGGCTGTAGGCATCGGTCTCGTCGAAGCCGCGGGCGATGCCGAACAGCGTGGCGGCGTCGGCGGCGGTCAGGGCGAAGATCGAAACGGTGTCGAGGCTGCGGCAGGCCGGCACGACACCCATGGACGACAGGAGGCCGCAGCTCGGCTTGAGACCGACCAGGTTGTTGAAGGCGGCCGGCACGCGGCCGGAGCCGGCGGTGTCGGTGCCCAGCGCAAAGCTCACCTGGCCGGCCGCCACGGCGACCGCCGAGCCGGAGCTGGAGCCGCCGGAGATGTAGTCCGGCTGGAAGGCGTTGCGGCAGGCGCCGTAGGGGCTGCGGGTGCCGTTGAGGCCGGTGGCGAACTGGTCCAGGTTGGTCTTGCCGAGGGGGATCGCGCCGGCGGCGATCAGGCGCGCCACCACTGCCGCGTCGGCTTGCGGCGCGTAGGCGAAGCCCGGGCAGCCGGCGGTGGTCGGCAGGCCGGCCAGGTCGATGTTGTCCTTCACCGCGAAGGGCACGCCGTACAGCGGCAGGCTGGCCGGGTCCTGCCCGTCCAGCGCGTGGGCGCGGGCCAGCAGTTCGGCCTCCGGCAGCAGGCTGATCCAGGCGTGGTGGGTGTCGGCGGCGGCCTGGGCGTGGAGGTGGGCGAACAGGGCGCTGGGCTTGAGGCCGGCGCGGTAGGCGGCGGCCAGCGTGGCGAGGTCGAGGCTGTTGGGCAGCATGGTCATCTCTCCGGAATCAGTGGGTGGCGGTGCGCAGGATCAGCAGATCCTGGCCGGCGGCGACGGGGCTGGCTTCGCGGCACAGCAGCTGGAGCACCTCGCCGTCGGCGGGGGCGGTCACGGTGAATTCCATCTTCATGGATTCGACGACCGCCAGCGGGTCGCCGGCCTTGACGTGCTGGCCGGCCTCGACGAGCAGCTTCCAGATGTTGCCGGGCACGTAGCTGGCCACCAGCTGGGCGCCTTCCGGCAGGTCCAGTTCGGAATCTGCGGCCGCTGCGGCGATGTCGGCCTCGCTGATGTATTCGGCCTGGCCGGCGGCCTTCCAGCGTTCCCGCTCGGCCTCGAAGGCGGCCTGCTGGCGGGCCTTGAAGGCGCCGATGGGGGCGGCGTTGTCGGCCAGGAAGCGCCGGTAGTCGGCCAGGCGGAACACGCCGTCCTCGATGCGCAGGCGGGCGCGGCCGGCGGCGAAGTCCTTGCGCAGCTGCAGCAGTTCTTCCTCGCCCACCGGCACGAAGCGCACCTGGTCGAAGAAGCGCAGCAGCCAGGGTTTGTCGAACTGCTCGGTGCCGCGGGCGCCGTGGTTCCAGCGGTTCCACATCTGCACCGTGCGGCCGACGAATTGGTAGCCGCCGGGGCCTTCCATGCCATACACGCACATGTAGGCGCCGCCGATGCCCACCGCGTTCTCCGGCGTCCAGGTGCGGGCCGGGTTGTACTTGGTGGTGACGAGGCGGTGGCGCGGGTCCATCGGCGTGGCCACCGGCGCGCCGAGGTACACGTCGCCGAGGCCCAGCACCAGGTAGCTGGCGTCGAAGACGGTGCGATACACCTCGTCGATGGAATCCAGCCCGTTGATGCGGCGGATGAACTCGATGTTGGACGGGCACCACGGGGCGTCCTTGCGCACCGACTGCATGTACTTGTCGATGGCCAGCTTGGTCGCCGGGTCGTCCCAGGACAGCGGCAGGTACACCGTGCGGCTCGGCACTTCCATGTCGTCGATGGCGGGCAGCGCGTCCTCGGCGGCCTGCAGCGTGGCGAGCAGCGCGGCGCGGTCGGTGCGGCGGGCGTCGAAGTGCAGCTGCAGGGAGCGGATGCCGGGGGTCAGGTCTATGATGCCCGGCTGGGGATGGGCCTTCAGCCAGTCCATCAGCGCATGCACGCGGAAGCGCAGCTCCAGGTCGAGCACCAGCGGGCCGTATTCGACCAGCAGGTAGGCGTCGCCGGCCTGGCGATAGACCACGCGGGGGCGCTCGCCGGCGGCCGGCAGCTCGGCCAGCACTGGCGTGGTGACGGTGTCCGGCTCGGCGATCACCGGCAGCGCGAGGGGGCCGTCGGCATGGGCCAGCGCCGCGTCGGCAGCGGCCAGGCGCCGTGCCGCAGTGGCCGCGCTGACCGGCACGAAGCGCAGGGTGTCGCCGGGGCGCAGCTGGCCGAGTTTCCACAGGTCGGCCTGGATCACCACCGCCGGGCACACGAAGCCGCCCAGGCTGGGGCCGTCCGGGCCGAGGATCACCGGCATGTCGCCGGTGAAGTCGATGGCGCCGATGGCGTAGGCGTTGTCGTGGATGTTGGACGGGTGCAGGCCGGCCTCGCCGCCGTCGGTCCGTGCCCACTGGGGCTTGGGCCCGATCAGGCGCACGCCGGTGCGGCTGGAGTTGTAGTGGATCTCCCAGTCGGTGGCGAAGAAGCCGGCGATGTCCGGATCGGTGAAGAAGTCCGGTGCGCCGTGGGGGCCGTAGAGCACTGCCACTTCCCAGTGGTGGCCGTAGACGGGCGGCTGCAGGTTTAGCGGCGCGGGCAGGGCGGTGGTGGGCTGGATCGCCAGCACGTCGCCGAGGCGCAGGCAGCGCCCGGCGTGGCCGCCGAACTGGCCGAGGGTGAAGGTGGATCGGCTGCCCAGGTAGTCGGGCACGTCGATGCCGCCGGCGATCGCCAGGTAGCTGCGGCAGCCGGCGTCGGTGACGGCGCCGACCTTCAGCGTGGCGCCGGCCTTCACCGCGTGGGCCTGCCACCAGGCCAGCGGTGCGCCGTCCAGCGTGGCGGCGGTGGGCGCGCCGGTGAGGGCGATCACCGTGTCGCAGTTGAAGCGCAGGGTCGGGCCGCTCATCGTGCATTCCAGGCCGGCGGCGCCTTCCGGGTTGCCGACCAGGCGATTGGCGGCGCGCAGGGCGAGGTCGTCCATCGGGCCGGACGGCGGTACGCCCACGTCCCAGTAGCCGACGCGGCCGGGCCAGTCCTGCACCGAGGTCTGCACGCCGGGCTCCAGCACGTCGAAGGTCGCCGGGCGGTAGTTGAAGCTGTTGAGGTAGCGGGTGGTCTGGCGGCCGGCGCGGAACACCTCGCCGTCGAGGATCTGGCGCAGGTAGGCGCGGTTGGTCTCGATGCCGTACACGCGGGTGGCGTCCAGAGCGGCGATCAGCTTGTCGGTGGCGGCTTCGCGGCTGTCTGCATGGACGATGATCTTGGCGACCATCGGGTCGTAATAGGGCGGTACTTCGGAACCCGTGGCGACGGCGGTTTCGACGCGCACGCCGGGAGGAAAGCGCACCTCGGTGAGCAGGCCGGACGACGGCTGGAAGTTCTTGGCCGGGTCTTCGGCGTACAGGCGCACCTGGATGGACGCGCCCTGCGGCTGCGGCGCGGCAGCGGGCAGCGCCAGGTCGCCGGAGGCCAGCAGCACCATCCATTCCACCAGGTCGGTGCCGGTCACTTCCTCGGTGACGCCGTGTTCTACCTGCAGGCGGGTGTTCACCTCCAGGAAGTAGAAGGCGCCGCTGTCGGCGTCCATCACGAACTCGACGGTGCCGGCCGAGCGGTAGGCGATGGATTCCATCAGGCGCACCGCGGTGGCGGCCAGCCCGGCGCGCTGGGCGGCGGACAGGCCCGGCGCCGGGGTTTCCTCGATGACCTTCTGGTTGCGGCGCTGCACCGAGCAGTCCCGCTCGCCCAGGGCCAGCACGCGGCCGCGGCCATCGCCGAAGACCTGCACCTCGATGTGGCGCGCGGCGGTGACGTACTTCTCCAGGTAGATGCCGGCTTCCTTGAAGTTGGCGCGGGCCAGCCGGTCCACCGACGCGTAGGCCTCGTCCAGCTCGGCCTCGCCGCCGATTAGGCGCATGCCGATGCCGCCGCCGCCGGCGGTGCTCTTGAGCATCACCGGGTAGCCGATGCGGGCGGCCTCGCGGCGCGCCTCGTCGACGCCGGACAGCAGGCCGCTGCCCGGCAGCAGTGGCACGCCGGCCTGCTCGGCCAGCTCGCGGGCGGTGTGCTTGAGGCCGAAGGCCAGCATCTGGGCGCGGGTCGGGCCGATGAAGGCGATGCCGGCGGCCTCGCAGGCGTCGGCAAAGTCGGGGTTCTCGGACAGGAAGCCGTAGCCCGGGTGGATGGCCTGGGCGCCGCTGGCGCGGGCCGCGGCGAGGATGGTGTCGGCCTTGAGGTAGCTCTCGGCGGCGGGGGCCGGGCCGATGCACACCGCCTCGTCGGCGAGGCTGACGTGCAGGGAGTTGGCGTCGGCTTCGGAATGCACGGCCACCGAGGCGATGCCGAGCTTCTTGAGCGTGCGGATCACCCGGCAGGCGATGGCGCCCCGGTTGGCGATGAGGACTTTGCTGAACATGGTGGAGGCTCTCGGAGCGAGGGGGCGGGTCGTCCCGCCCGGTCATCCTGTCCGCCCGGGTCGTCCCGGGGGCCGGCGAGTGCCGGAAGCGTGCTGCTGCGGATCAGTTCCAGATCAGGAACTGCACCGGCGTGGGGTTGTAGGCGTTGCAGGGGTTGTTGAGCTGCGGGCAGTTGGAGACCAGCACCCACAGGTCCATCTCGGCGCGCAGCTCGACGTACTTGCCGGGGCCGGACACGCCGTCGTCGAACTTAAGGCAGCCGTCGGCGGTGACCGGCACGTTCATGAAGAAATTGACGTTGGGCACCAGGTCGGCCTTGGTAAGGCCGCTATCGGAGTGCTGGATGGCCAGCAGGTAGTTGTCGCGGCAGCTGTGCATGTACTTCTTGTGCAGCGCGTAGCGCACCGTGTTGCTCTCGGCGGCGCAGGCGCCGCCCAGCGTGTCGTGGCGGCCGCAGGTGTCGGCGACGAGGGTCAGCATCGGGTGGCCTTCGTTGCTCATCAGCACCGAGCCGGTGGTGAGGTAGATGCCGCCCTGCTGCAGCAGGGTCTGGGTGGCGCTGTAGTGCTCGTCGGTGTCGTGGCGGTTGTAGAAGATCACGTCGGCGGCCTGGTTGCCCTGCAGGTCGACGATGCGCAGGGTCTGGCCCTGCTTCACCTCGTGCAGCCAGGGTTCGCCGGCGGGCAGCACCACGTCGGTGACGGCCTGGGCCGGGTCGAGGGCGCTTTCCCGGAGGCGGATGGCGGTGGCGGTCATGGCGGTCTCCTCAGGCCAGGTAGTGCAGGTCGGTGTTGTGCAGCGCGCGGGCGCCTTCCGGGCGGAACTGGCGGCACACGTCGTCCGCCGCCGCCGGGCCGGAGCGCCAGGCGACGATGCCGACCGGTGCCGGCGCATAGTCCGGGCGCGGGTCGAGGGGGTGCGGCGCGGCGGACACGGCGACGATCACGTCCATGTCGAGGCGCACTTCCACCATCGCGCCGGCTGGCGCGTGATTGGGCTGGAAGTGGAAGCGGCCTTCCTCGTCCACGCTGACCTTGCTGAAGAAGTTCACCGGCGCCACCAGGTCGCGGCGGCGCAGGCCGTACTTGCCGATCTCGATCAGCAGGCCGTCGCGGCCGGCGCGGTACATGCCGTTGCGGTATTGCTGGTACGGGTGCTGGCCGTACTTTTCGTGCATGCGCGGGGCGTCCAGCAGCAGGCCGAGGGGGTCGTGCCAGCCGAGGCTGTCGGCGGTGATGGAGGCCATCGCGCAGCCCATGTCGCTCATCAGCACGTGGCCGCGGCTGTAGTGGGCGGTGTGCTGGGCCTTGAGGGAGTCGGGCATGTTGTAGCGCTCCAGCGGCTGGCGGGCGTTGTAGAGCACCATCGACAGGTTGGCGCCGGCGGCCTGGGCAACCAGGCGCAGCGTGGTGCCGCGGGGCAGCGTCCACGACCAGTGGCAGCCGCCGGGGACCACGTCGGAGAACAGGATTTTGTCTGCCGGCAGGTCGGCGGCGAGTTGTTGCCAGCGGGTGTCCACGTCGACGGCGTCGGTGGGGGTGAGCAGGGCGTTCATGGGCTTCAGTCCGTGGTGAGGGCAGCGTCGGCGCCGACGGCGGCGTTGAGGCGGGCGAGCTGCTCGAGGTCGGTTTTCATGCCGGAGGTCTCGCGGATGCGTTCCAGGATCTCGCGCTTCAAGGCGAGAAACTCGGGGGCGAGCTTCATGTCCTGGTGCCGCTCGGCAGGCAGGGGCACGTCGTAGAGGGTGTCGATGCGGCCGGGGCGGGGCGCCATCAGCACGATGCGCTGGCCCAGGTAGATGGCCTCTTCCACGTCATGGGTGACGAACACGATGGTGCTGCCTTCCATGCGGTGCACGTGGCGGATGAGGTCGTGCATCACCTCGCGGGTCTGGGCGTCCAGCGCGCCGAAGGGCTCGTCCATCAGCAGGATCGGCGGCCGGCTCATCAGTGCGCGGGCGATCGCCACGCGCTGCTGCATGCCGCCCGACAGCTGGCTGGGGTAGGCGTCGGCGACGTGGCTGAGGCCCATCAGGCGGATCAGCGCGTCGGCGCGGCCGGCGGCCTTCTCCACGTCGGCCGAGGTCCGGTCGCGGGTGTGGGCCTTGAGCTGGCGGCAGAACTTGATGTTCTGGGTGACCGTCAGCCACGGGTAGAGGCTGTAGTGCTGGAACACCATGGCCCGGTCCACGCCGGGGCCGGCGATGGGCTGGCCGTTCACCGCGATGCTGCCGCGGCTGAGGCTCTCCAGCCCGCCGATCATGCGCAGCAGCGTGGATTTGCCGCAGCCGGAGGCGCCAACGAAGGTGACGAACTCGTTGGGGCGGATCGCCAGGTTGGCGTGCTCCAGCGCGTGGATGGCCTGGGGGCCGTGGCCGAAGGTCTTGAAGGCGTCGCGGATGTCGATGCTGGCGGTCATCGGTGTCTCCCGGCGAGGTAGGGGAAGGCCTTGCGATGGACCAGGCGGAAGCCCTGGTCGATGAGGAGGCCGATCAGGCCGATCAGCAGGATGCCGGCGAAGATCTTGTCGGTCTGCAGGAAGCGCTGGGCCTTGAGCACCGCGTAGCCGAGGCCGGAGTTGGAGGCCACCAGCTCGGCCACCACCAGGTAGGTCCATGCCCAGCCCATGGTCACCCGCAGGGTGTCGAGCAGGGCCGGCTTGGCCGACGGGACGATGACCTTCTCGAGGATCTCGCTGCGCGTGGCGCCCATGGTCTGGGCTGCCTCGATCTGCGCCAGCGGCACGCGGCGCACGTCTTCGGCGACCATCAGCACCATCTGGAAGAAGGTGCCGATGAAGATGATCGCCACCTTGGAGCCCTCCTCGATGCCGACCCACAGCATGACCAGCGGGATGAAGGCCACCGCCGGCATGTAGCGGATGAAGTCGGTGAGGGGCTCCAGCAGCGCCTGCACGGCCCGGTAGCTGCCGATGAAGAGGCCCAGCGGCAGCGCGATGGCGGCCGACAGGGCCCAGCCGGCCACCACGCGCCAGGTACTGATCGCCACGTCAGCGGCCAGGTCGTCATCGGTGGCCCAGCTCCAGATGCGCGCCAGCACGTCGGCTGGGCCGGGCAGGAAGACCTTGTCGGTGCCGTCCAGGTGGCTCGCCACCAGCCACGCGACGAGCGGCGCGACCAGCCCGAACAGGGCCAGCAGCCAGTACTGGCGCGGGTCGATGGCGGCGCGGATCTGCCACAGGGAGCTGCCGCCCCCGCCGGCTCGCTTGCTTGCGCTCATGGCCGTCTCACTTGCCGAGGGCTTCGGCGAGCAGGCTGGCGTCGATGCCCTTGGCGGCGTCGGGCTTGCCGTCGATCAGCTTCTTGTCGAGCAGGAAGGCCGAGATGGTCGGGGCGACGGCCTGCAGGGATTTTGCGTCAGCCGGCGTCAGCGCGGCCTGGTTGGCCGCCGCGTCGAAGAAGCGCGTGCCGGGCAGGAAGACCTTGTAGTCCTCGGCCTTCATGCCGACCACCTTGGACATGATCCTGGCCGCCTCGTCCGGGTTGTCGCGGATGAACTTCTCGGTGTCGAACCAGGCCCGGATCATGCCGACCAGGTCCTTGTGCTTGGTCTTGATGGCCTTGTCCTGAGCCACCAGCAAGTCGGGGATCAGGCCCGGCATGTCCTTCGACGTGAACAGCGGCTTGCCCTTGCCGCTCTTCTCGATCTGCGAGACCCACGGGTTCCACACCACGGCGGCGTCCACGCGGCCGGCCAGGAAGGCCGCCGCGGCGTCGCCGGCGGACAGGTTCACCACCTTCACGTCCTTCTGGGTGAGGCCGTTCTTGGCCAGCGCGGTGGCAAGCACGAAGTGGGAGATGCTGAACTCTTCGAGGGCGATGCGCTTGCCCTTCAGGTCGGCGAAGCCCTTGATCTTGTCGCTGACCATCAGCGCGTCGTTGCCGGCCGAGTTGTCATTGACCAGCACCGCCTTCACCGGCACGCCCTTGGCCAGCGGGCCCATCGTGTCGGACCAGGTCTGGCAGTTGGCGTCGAGCTGGCCGGAGGACAGCGCGGAGATGGAGTCGGTGTAGTTGGAGAACCACACCAGCTTCACGTCGGCCTTGTGCTTCTTGAAGAAGCCCTTCTGCTCGGCCACGTACCAGGCCACCCAGCCCGGCCAGTCGGAAACGCCGACCTTGACCTCGGCGAGGGCCGGCGCCGGTGCGGCGAGCAGCGCACTGCCCAGGCCCAGCACGGCGAGGGTGGTCTTGAGACGCTTGACGATGGAGTAAGTGGCGGTGGCGCGCGTGTCGCGGAGGACGGTCGGACGAACGCGGCGGGTGTCGGTCTGGTACATGAAGGGCTCCTGTCGTTTGGGAGAAAACGGGCGAGAGGGCGCTTCATCCAAAGCGTTCCTCCCGGGCTTTTATCCCTCCGTGGAGCCACGACATGCCTGCTCGGCCTGTTGCAGCCGGCAGCTCTCGGACCAGACATCCCCCGATATGTGCGCATATCCGAAACGGGACCGGAACCCTAGCCACCCTTCGATGAAACGAACGCGATACAGCGCGATTCGCTCCCTCTCGCCGATCGTTTAGCAATAGCGGTGCCAGTTGTCGTGACAATCCCGTGAAAGCCTTGTGGACACTGGCCTGCCAGGGTTTTGTCGAGCGGGATGCGGGTGGAGTCCGGCATCTCGCACTGGCCATGCCGAAAGGGTGCATGCACCGCCGTGGTGCCGCCGGAAATGGGCAGGCACGCCGCGGGTGCATCGCCGGAGGGCGTGCCGTGCCCGGATTGGGTGGGGCGGATTGCGTCGCCATGTATATGCAAGCTCGGCATCGCATCCATCCCCGCGCTGGCTGGTCCGCTTTCTGCTAGGAGGACGGCGCGCATATCCGGAACCTCAATCGGAGTCTTCTCTCGTGATGCTTGATAAAGCCATCGCAGGGTCGCTGTGCGCCCTGTCCGTCCTCGCCGCTTCCGTCAGCCCTGCCTTCGCCGCCGATGAAGTAGCACCGCCCTACACCCTTACCCGACACGTGGATCTCGCCAGCCGCTACTACCTGCGCGGCGCGACGACGACCTATGGCAACGCCAAGCCCGGCCTCGGCAACCAGGGCGCGGACGCCCCCGAGTCGGACCGCTTCACACCCCAGTGGGGCGTCGACTTCACCCATGAAAGCGGTTTCTACCTGGGCTACTGGGCGTCGGCGATCAACTACTCGTACAAGCAGCTGGGCCGTTCCTACGACCAGTACGCGGCCACCGGCAATGTGGCGGTCAGCGACTTCCAGGACGGCAAGTCGGTGGAGAACGACTTCTACGGCGGCTACACCGGCAAGCTTGGCGACGTCTCCTACACGCTGGGCCTGACCGCCTACTACTACCTCAACGGCCGCCACGCCAATGCCACCGAGACCAAGCTCGGCCTGGCCTGGCAGGAGTACGCGCTGAACGCGCAGACCCTGCTCAACGACACCGTGTGGGGCAACCGCGGCGACACCTACTGGACGCTCAACTACACCCGCCCGCTGCCGGCCGAGTTGACCTTCACGGCCAGCCTCGGCTGGTACACCTACGCGCGGGAGGGCAAGTACCTGGGCACCGGCGACGCCGCCACGGGTGGATCCTGCGCGCCGGGCACCGCCTTCGTCGTCAACGGCTGCTTCGCCGGCAAGGGCCCGATCAGCGACGGCTTCCGCCACCTCGTCCTCGGCCTGTCCCAGCCCATCGGCAGCACCGGCCTGACGTGGACGCTGCAGGGCATCATCGGCGGCGACAACCGCTTCGGCGTGAACCAGGTGAGCAAGCTGGTGGGGCTGATCAGCTACGGGTTCTGAGCAGGGTCTTCATGAAGTGAGGGATCCGCCCGCCATTCCATGGGGAGAATGAATTCGCCCCCACGGGCATTCGCCTTCCCGGCGTATTTCCCTGATGCTCCTGCGCAGAATTGACCAGCATCAATTCCCCGATCTGTATCGGCAGTAAACCATTTCATCTGTTCCTTCCGCGGCCGGGCCGGTGGCGAAGAATGGCGGCTGCCGAGCAATGGGGAAAACGATGACTGCCAATACCATGACTGTAGCGGGACCGGATTTCGAGGAGGCGCCGGGCGGGCGGATTCCCGGCAACAAGGGGATCTGGGTCGGGATCTGCTGCGAGTTCGTAGAATTCCTGGTGCTCTTCGTCGTCTATTTCGTCGCCCGCGCCCATTTTCCGGAGGCCTTCGAGAAAGGCGCGGAGGGCTTGTCCACCACGCTTGGCACCGTCATCACGCTGGTGATGATCAGCAGCAGTTTCTGCATCGCCTGTTCCACGGCGCTGATCCGCGTCGGGCGGCGCCGGGCCTCGATTGCCTGGCTGGTTGGCGGGCTGGTGCTGGCGCTGGGCTATCCGCTCGCCAAGATCATCGAGATCCAGTGGAACCTGGCCCATGGCATCGACGGGCAGGCCGGCATCTTCTCGGGCGTTTATTACTACCTGACCTTCAACCACATGGTGCATGCGGTGTGGGGCATCCTCGGCATCCTGTGGGTGCTGGCGCGCCACTTGGCTGGCGGCTATTCGGCCGACGACTACAGCGGCCTGGAGGCGCTGGCCTGCTACTGGCACGCCACCGACATCATCTGGCTGGTCATCTTCTCCTTCTTCTACGTGCTGGTGTGAGCATGAACGACATGCATTGTGAATCGGCGGCTCCGCTGGCGCCGCTCGTGAAGACCTGGCTCGGTCTGCTCGCGCTGACCGGGCTGTCGCTGCTGCTAGGCCATGGGTTGCACGGCCAGGTCGGGCTGCAATGGTTGGTGGCCGCCATCCTGTGGCTGAAGGGCTGGCTGGTGATCCGCCACTTCATCGAAGCCGACCGCGCCCATCCGCTGATCCGCCGCGTGCTGTACGGCTTCATCACGATCACGCCGGTGCTGCTGCTGGTGACCGCTCTGTTCGGCCGCCAGCTGGCACGGCTGACGACGCTGTAGGTGGTGAGGCCCGCGCGGCGGCTTCGGCCGCATGTAGGCCGCCAATAATTGCCGGATCCCGATAGCCGCCTGCCGTTTCCGGACAGGCGGCGGCCTTGTCCCGACATATCGTCCTTCCGCCCGCCCGGCCTCCGGGTTTCAGGGCGGGCGCGTCAAGCGGACCACAACGATATGAGGAGACAAGGCATGACGGTAAGCACAAGCACATTGACGGCCGTCCTGGATTCCGTACTGGACCAGGCGGTGCACCGGGCCGGCGGGGTGCCCGGCGTGGTGGCGATGGCCACCGACCGGGACGGCAATTTCTACGAAGGCTGCGCGGGGCTGCGGGAGCTGGGCGCCGAGTCGGCGATGACGCTCGATTCGGTCTTCGCGATCTTTTCCACCACCAAGGCGCTGACCGGCACCTGCGCGATGCAGCTCATCGAGGAGGGGCGCCTGTCGCTGGCCGACCCGGTGCGTAAGTACCTGCCCGAGTTCGCTGAGCTTCAGGTGCTTGACGGCTTCGACGCGGCGGGCCAGCCGCGCACGCGGCCGCCGAAGCGCGACGTGACGATCAACGACCTGTTCCTGCACACCTCCGGCCTCGGCTACGAGTTCTTCAGCCAGGACGACCTGCAGTACCGCACGGCGAAGGAGATCCCGACCATCGTGTCGTGCGAGTTCCCGTCCATCCGCAGCGTGCTGCTGCACGATCCGGGCGAGCGGTGGACCTACGGCGTCAACATCGACTGGCTCGGGCTGGTGGTCGAGGCGCTGCGTGGCCAGCGCCTCGGCGAGGTGATGAAGGAGCGGATCTTCGAACCGCTGGGCATGGCGGACATCGGCTTCACGATGTCCGAGTCCATGCGGGCGCGCCGTGTGACCATCCACGAGCGGGCCGCCAACGGCGCGCTCAGCCCGTTGCCCGAACTGGTGCTGCCGCAGCCACCGGCGATGGACTGCGGCGGCCACGGCCTGTACGCGACGGTCGGCGAGTACATGAAGTTCATCCGCATGCTCCTCAACGACGGCGCCGGCCCCCACGGCCGCGTGCTGCGCCCGGAGACGGTGGCGCTGATGGCCCGCGACGGGCTCGGTTCCCTCGAATGCACCGGTTGGCCCACGTCGATCCCGTCCCTCGCCAACGCCGGCAGCTTCTTCCCCGGCGTGCCGAAGGGCTGGGCCTACACTTTCATGACCAACCGCGCGCCGACCCCGTCGGGCCGCCCGGCCAATTCCCTGGCCTGGGCCGGGCTGGCCAATTCCTTCTACTGGATCGACCGCCAGACCGGCATCGGCGGCTACTGGGCGACCCAGTTGCTGCCCTTCCAGGACTGCGTGGCCTACCCGCAGTTCGTGGAGTTCGAGACGGCGGTCTATCACCACCGCTGAGACCACTGCGGCACCCCTTCCCAAAAATTGCCGGCGCGCGACAGGCGCATGCCGGAACGAGACATGGCCCGATCGGGGGCCTGTCACAGTAAGCCCCGGCGTCAGGCCGTCCCGAATGCGAGAGACGGCCGCCGCCACCCAGAGGAGATGTGGAGACATGAAACGACGTACCCCCACGGGCCGTCGCTGGCACGCTGTTGCCTGCGCCGTGGCCCTTGCCGTGCCCGGGCTGGCTGCCGCCGTGACCATCGATGCCGGCGACTACACCTACCTGCCGGCCGGCACCAGCCTGGCCGTCGGCTATTACCAGCACACCGAGGGCCGCCAGCTCTACGCCGGCGGCAAGCGGGTGGCCGACCAGGCCCGCGTCGAGGCGGACGTGGGCATCCTGCGCGGCGCGCATTACGTGGATGTCGGCGGCCTCACCATGGCGCCCCAGTTCCTGCTGCCCTTCGGCCGTGTGCATACCGGCGGCGACCTGGCAGGCGTGGATGCCACCAACGGCGTCGGCGACCTGATCCTGGCGTCCACCCTCCACCTGATGAAGGACCCGGAAGGCCGCCGCGCCTTCGCGGTGACGCCCTGGCTGTGGCTGCCCACCGGCCGCTACGACCGCAATGCGCCACTCAACCCCTTCGGCGAGAACCGCTGGAAGTTCGCGCTGCAGACGGGCTGGATCACGCCGCTGTCGGAACGCTTCACGCTGGACCTGATCGCCGACGGCCAGGTCTTCGGCCGCAACGGGGACTACGGCCCTGCCGGCGCGACGCTCAGGCAGCGCCCCGCTTGGGAGCTGCAGTCCCACCTTCGCTACAATTTCGGCGCGGCCACGTGGGTGGGCGGCATGCTGTCCCAGGCGGGCGGCGGCGAGACGGAGATCGACGGCATCGCCCAGGGCGACCGCCAGCGCCGTACCAAGGCCTTGCTGAGCGTGGCGCATTTCGTGGCGCCGGGCTGGCAGGTGCTGACCTCGCTGGGGCGGGATCTGTCCGTCCGCACGGGCGTCAAGGAGGATGCACGGCTCAACCTGCGCCTGCTGAAAGTGTTCTGAGTTCGCCCTTCGCCCCGGGAGCGCCGCCCGGGGCGGTCGCAAGGTCTTGGGAGCTGCCATGGAAAGCCTGTGCAATGCCCTCGTCGTGGATGCCGGCGGACGGCCGACCGACGCCCACCAACTGATTGCTACTCGTGACTTCGATGAACTGGAGGCGTGGACCCGGCGCGTCTATATGCCTTACGCGGTGCGCCCCACCGGCAACATCCTGGTGCCGAGCTCCGACCTGCACGCGGTGCCCATCGGCAGCATGATCCTCAGCCGTTTCTCCTACGGCATTCCGGTCCATCTCAGCGACTTCTCGGAAGGGGCCGGCATGGGCATGGCGCTGACCACTGTGCGCGGCGCCGGCCGGCACTGGGTGGATAGCCACGAGCCGGCCGAGACGGCCGCCGGCGAGAGCTTTCTCGTTGATACCAGCCGCACCGAGTACTGGGCCGATTTCGACCTGGATCACCTGCAGGTGAACGTCACCTTTCCGCACCGCTATCTGGAAGAGCTCTACCTGCGGTGGACCGGCCAGCCGGCCCATGAGGCCCTGTGGCGCCTGAAGATCCGCTTCGGCGGCGCCGGCTCGCCATGGCATGCGCTACTCGCCTACTGCTGCCGCTGCGTGGCGGAGTACCCGCGCCAGGTCAGCGAGGGGCCGCTGGGACGCCAGCTGGAGGAGATGCTCGGCACCCAGATGCTGATGGAGTGGACCCGCCGCTGGGGCGAGCTGCCGGCCCGCCCGTGCGCGCTGGCGCCGCGCTACGTGCGCCAGGCCGAGCAATACATGCGCGAGCATGCCCGCGAGGCGCCGACCTTGAGCGCGGTGGCGGCGGCGGTGGGGATCAGCGTGCGGGCGCTCAGCGGTGCGTTCCGCGAATTCCGCCGCACCACGCCGATGGCCTTCCTGCGCGAGGCGCGCCTGCAGGGCGTGCGCCAGGCGCTGCTGGCGGCTCCGCCGGAGAGCACTGTCGCGGCGATTGCGGAGCAGTGGGGCTATTACAGCCTCGGTGTCTTCGCGGCGCGCTATCGGGCGCGCTTTGCCGAGAACCCCTCGGACAGTCTGCGGCGGGTGGGGCGCTGAGACGGGGCATCACGACGGATCAAAAACCGTAGTATCGGTGTGGTTTATTGCAAAGCGGCACGTTCGTGTCTGCCACAAAGCCGTGGAGCGCACAGCCCTCGCCAGCAGCGAGGCTCAGGTTACCGTCCAATCGGTCGGTTATGGTCCGCGATGGCCGATGAACGCGCCCTTATGGGAGGCGGTGTGCCAGGTCCGCGTGAAGGCTGGCCATAAAGCGTTCGACGGCGTGCGTATAGGCGTTGTCGAGGCCCAGCTGGCTGTTGATGTCGCCGTGGGACAGGTCTTCGCCGAGTACCTGGACCTGGATGCCCAGTCCGTCGGCGCGGGCGGCGAGGCGCCGGGCCTGGTCGCAAGAATCCTCCCGCCGCGTCGAGCACACCGCCAGCAGCGGCGCGGCCCCCGGCGTCAGCGCGTGGTAGGGCGACAGCGCACGCCAGTAGGAGGGGTCGGTGCCGAAGGGGCGGTCGTAGAGACGCAGATGGCGCTGGTTCATGATTGCCTCCACGTCCATCGCGGCGCTGTCCAGGGCCACCGTGCCAAGCACCGGCAGCGGTGGCGGCGTGAATCGGGCCGGCGGCGAGACGGCCAGCAGCGCCGCCAGGTGGGCGCCGGCTGAGTGGCCCATCAACACGAAGCGCTGCGGGTCGCCACCCCACGCCGTGGCCTTTTGCTGGGCCATCGCCAGGGCCCGCGCCACGTCGCGCAGCTGCACATCGACGGCGGCCTGCGGCAGCATGCGGTAGTTGATCGAGATGAAGATGATGCCGCGCGTCACCCAGCGTGCCACCTTGGCATCCACGACGCGTTCCATCGCCTTGTCGCCAATGGCCCAGGCGCCGCCGTGGACCATCAGGATCACCGGCGCGCCGTGGGCCTCTGCCGGGATGTAGACGTCCATCGTCTGGGCCGGGTCGGCCCCGTAGGCGACGTCGGCCAGCTTGCGCGCGCCGGCCGGCAGGCCGTGGCCGGTGTCCTCGTCGGTCGCGCCGAGGCGTGCTGCGCGCCGTTCACGCAAGCGGTCGAGCAGGGGGCCGGCATGGGCGACGGAAGCACTGGCGGTGAGGCCGAGGACGGCGAGCAGGTAGCGCCGGCGGGCGGGCTGGGCAAGGTGGCTTGGCTGCGGCGAAATGTTCATGGGATACATCCTCCTATTCCGGAATGCTAGCCTGTGGGCCCTGTCTCCTCCAACCCGAAGTCCAGCACGCCCATGCATGACCTCTTTCTCGGCATCGCCATCCTCTTCGACGTGGTCGCGCCTCGGCCCTGCTCGGCATGGGCCTGATCGTCGCCGGCGTGCTGGTGATCCAGCTGTTCTCCCGCTCCCAGGCGCATTGAGGGCGCGCGCGGGTTTCAGGCGGCCAGCATGCCCTCGATGCGTTCGTAGAGTTCCTGGGCTTTGATCGGCTTGGTCAGGTAGTCGTCCATGCCGGCGTCGAGGCAGCGTTCCCGGTCGCCGTTCATCGCGTTGGCGGTCATCGCGATTATGGGCACCCGCGGCTGGCCGGCCGTCTGCTCCATGCTGCGGATCTGGCGCGTGGCCTCGAGGCCGTCGAGCACCGGCATCTGCATGTCCATCAGGATCACGTCGAAACGGCCGGTGCCGACCATGTCCACCGCGTCGGCGCCGTTCTCGGCCAGGCTCACGGCGTAGCCGCGCTTCTGCAGCAGAACCTGGGCGAGGCGCTGGTTGACCGGGTTGTCCTCGACGAGCAGGACCCGGGCGCCTGCCAGCGCGGCCTCTTCATGGGGTGCGGCCGGCGGACTGGCCGGGGGCTCGGTGCCGGTTTGGGCGTCGGTGCTCGCCGCCGAGCTGTGGCAGGGCAGCGTGAAGTGGAAGGTCGAGCCTTGGCCCGGCGTGCTGTCCACCCAGATGCGGCCGCCCATCAGTTCGATCAGGCGGCTGCAGATCGACAGGCCCAGCCCGGTGCCGCCGAACTTGCGGGTGATCGACGTATCCTCCTGGGAGAAGGCGTCGAAGATTTGTTCCTGGGCCGCCGGCGAGATGCCGATGCCAGTGTCGCGCACCGAGAACAGCAGTTGCTGGCCATCGCCGCGGCGCGCACGCAGTTCCACCTCGCCCGTCTCGGTGAACTTCACCGCGTTGCTGAGCAGGTTGATGAGTACCTGGCGGACCCGAACCGGGTCGCCGCTGAGCCTCCGGGGAACGTCGTCATCCACCTGGCTGCGAACCTGCAGGCCCTTTTCCCCGCCCTGCAGGATCACCGGGCGCAGCACGTCATGCAGCAGTTCGCGCAGGTCGAAGTCGATGTTCTCGATGGCCAGTTTCCCGGCCTCGATCTTCGAGAAATCGAGGATGTCGTTGATGATGGTCAGCAGCGCGCCGGCCGAGGAGCGGACGATGTTCAGGTAGTCCCGCTGCTCGTCGTCGAGCCGGGTGTCGAGGGCCAGCTCGGTCATGCCGATGATGCCGTTCATCGGCGTGCGGATCTCGTGGCTCATGTTGGCCAGGAAGTCGCTCTTCGCCCGGTTGGCCGCCTCGGCGGCATCCCGTGCTTGTTCCAGCGCGACGCGGCTGGCTTCCCGTTCGGCGACCAGCCGGCCGATGGCGGCGGTGACCGCCTCGATGTCCTCGTCGGACGGCGTGCTGGTCACCGTGTTGGGGATTGCCTGCAGGCCGGCCAGCACCTCGCGCAGGGAGGTCAGGGCCTTCTCGCGCTGGCTGAGTTCCCGCTGCAGGCGGGCGGCGGTCTGGTTGAGCACGTCGAACATCGGGCGGAATTCGAGCGGCAGGTCGGCCAGCAACTCAGCCTCGTCCTGGGGCACCCGCGCTTCGTGCCGGCTTTCGTCGAAGCCTTTCACGCGGCCGAGGCTGCCCAGCCACAGCTTGAGCGGGAACCAGATCAGCACGAGGCCACCGGTGAAACCCAGCAGGGTCAGCAGCAGTGCGGTGCGGAACAGTTTCCACAGCCCGCCTGCGATCATGTCCACATCGAATTCGAGGCGCAGCACCCCGTAGTCACGCCCGCCGGCGGTGATGTTGCGATTGACCTCGTAGAGATCGGTGGCGACGCGCTTGCGCAGCCAGGCGGGCGGCACGACCTCTGGCTTGTCGCGATTGACGCTGCGCAGCCCGCCACCGGCCAGGTCGATGAAGGTGGCGGAGGCGAACTGGGAGCCGACGATGGATTTGTCGAGGGTGCGCTGGATGGTGTCGTAGTCGCCGATCACCGCGCTGTCGGTGATGGTCTGGGCGGTCACCTCGATCAGCATGGTGGCCGACTGCTGGGCGGTTTCAAGTTCCTGGGTGAACTGGTACTGGTAGAACAGCACCAGCCCGCCGCCGATGAAGAACAGCAGCGCAGCCGAGTACAGCGCATAAATGCGGGCGACCAGCGACTGTGGCAGCAACCTCGAGAGTTTGCCCATGGGCCTGGTGCCGGTCAGCGTACCGCCGCCGGTGCGCTCTGGTAGAACTTGCGGTAGGACGTGTAGTCGGCGCCGCTGGCCGGGATGAAGAAGGCGTCGTTGCCGAGGCCGACCTCCTGGGAGGCGCGGTGCAGGATCTCCTGGCCGCGGGTGTCCTTGTGCATGCCGAAGAAGGCCGCCGAGATGGCCTTCAGGTCCTTGTCGGGCACCCGGCCGGAGACCATCAGGGCCAGGTCGTGGTAGGGCTCGGAGGTCCATAGCACGCGGAATTTCTTGCCTTCCCGGTTGGAGTAGCCTTCCACCAGCATGGAATTGCTGCCGACGGCCTTGGCCTTGCCGGCGAAAAGCTGGGCCATGGCAGCGTTCTGGTTGCCGCCGAAGACGGTCTTCACGTCCACGCCCTTCGAAATCAGGTAGGCGTAGGGCACCTTGTAGCCGATGAAGGCTTCCGGGCCGGCAAAGGCGACTTCCTGGCCTTTCAGCTCCTCGATGCGGGTGATCGGCGAGTCGGCCGGCACGACGATCTGGCCGCGCAGCGGCGGTGCATTGCGGCGCCCGAAAACCTTCCAGCCCAGGGATTCCCGTTCGGGGCTGAACAGGTGGTTGGTGAATACGAATTCCACTTCCTGCGCCAGCACGTAGCTGGTGGTGTCGGCCGAGGTGCGGCCGATCTTGAGCTGCAGCCTGACCCCGCTCTTTTCGGAGACGTACTGGATGATCGGGTTCCAGTAGGCTGCCGTCTTGTTGATATCCCACTGGTTGACCGGCGAGAAGCGGTAGACGGCTTCCTGAGCGTGGGCGGTGGCGATGCCCAGGGTCAGGGCGAGGACGGCGGCGAGGCGCACAAGCATGTCGGATCTCAGCAAAGGGAAGCGCCGCCGATTATAGACATTCAGTCTTAAGCCTGCCTTGGCGCATCTCACGGCGCCAGGCGTGCCTTGTGCCAGCTGCCGTCCGGCTGCAGGCGGTAGGTGATGCGGTCGTGCAGGCGCGAGCTGCGGCCCTGCCAGAATTCCCAGTAGTCCGGCACCAGCCGGAAGCCGCCCCAGTGCGGCGGGCGCGGTGGGTTGAGGCCGAAGCGCAGGCCGTATTCGGCGGCTCGGGCGACCAGCACGCCGCGCCCGGCGATCGGCTCGCTCTGCGGGGAGGCCCAGGCGCCGATGCGGTGGCTCAGCGGGCGGCTGGCGAAGTAGGCGTCGGACTCCTCGGCGGAGACCTTTTCGACGCGCCCCTCGATTCGCACCACCCGTTCCAGTTCCACCCAGTGAAACTGCAGCGCGGCGAAGGGGCGGGCCTCCAGCTCGCGGCCCTTGCGGCTGGCGTAGTTGGTGTACCAGACGATGCCGCGGGTGTCGTAGCCCTTGATCAGCACGACACGGGTGGATGGCCGCCCGTCTTGGTCGACCGTGGCGACGGTCATCGCGTTGGGCTCCGGCAGGCCCTTGTCCAGCGCTTCCCTCAGCCAGGCGGCGAACTGGTTCAATGGGGAGTCGGCGGCTTCGTCATCGTCGAGGCTGCCGTGTTCGTAGCTCTTGCGCAGGTCGGCAAGCTTGGGGTCGTCATTCATAGCGGCTTCGGACAACGGTGGAGATACGGGATTGTGGCACTTTGCGGCTGCTTTGACCGGGCTGCCCTCGCTAAATGACGTAGTGGTATCGTGGGCGCCCCGTCTCCTCGAGGAGCCCGTCGATGGCCGCCGTCCCCCGTCTCCGCGTGATGCTCTCCAGCCGTGCCCTGTCGCCCGTGTTCGACGGCGAACGGCTCACCGACCTGCGCCTGGAACTCAAGGGGCGCATCGAGGGCATCCGCGTCGGTGATCACCCGCTTTTCGAGGTGTGGATTCACGAGGATGACCCGGAACCGGCCGGCAAGACCATTCTCGAAGGCTCGCTGGAGGAGATCGCCAGGGCCGACATCGTGCTGGTGCTGTACACCGGCGAGGCCGGTAGTGCGGATGGCGGCAGCGAAATCGGTATCTGCCACGCCGAACTGCAGGAGGCGCTCACCCACCGGCGCGACGTGGTGTCGGTGATTTCCCTGGAGCCGACCCGTTCGGCAGTGGAAGATCGTGACAAGGTGTTTCAACAGTATGTCGCCGCCCGGCGCCTGATCCATACCCGCGTGACTGATCGTGACGCGCTGTTCGCCGCCGCGCTGCGGCTGGTCTTGCAGCGGGCCGTCGAGCTCGCCAAGCGCGGTGCGCGGCCCACCGGGCGGCGTGTCGACCAGGGGGCGGCACTGGACTGGGCGCGCCTCGACCTGCCAGGCCGGGCAAAGGAGATGCGTACGGCCCTCGTTGAAGCGCTCGACGGCGAGGCGCCGGAGGACGGTGTCGTGCTGTCCGACCTGGGCTTGTCCGGCTTGGACCCGGCCCGCTTGCTGCTGCGCGTGGAGGCGATTCCGGCGGCGCTGGGCGTGGCGGCAGCGCGGGAGCGGGTTGGCCAGCCTTTCTACCAGGACCACGACTACGCGGCGTTGCTGGTGGAAACGGATGCCGTCGGCCCGGTACATGTGATTGCCTGCCACCGGGGCGTCACCGAATCCCAGGCCCTCAAGTTGCTCGGTACCAGCAACGCGGTGGCTGTGGCGTCCGAGTTTGGCGTGTTTGCCGCCGAAGACGTGATGCAGACCCAGCTCGTGCTGCTGTCCCACTGCGTCGAGGAAGGGGCCGTGCGGCTCGGCCTCAGGCGCTTCCACGAATGGCTGGAGCGGGAAGGGGAGGCGGCCAATCTGTTGCGCCGTGCACGGGCCCGCCGTGGCATCGTCGAGGCCATCGCACGGGGGCGTGCGGCCACCTGAGGAATGGCATTACCCAAAATGTGTTGTTACAGGATCGCCCTTGAAGAGGCATGGACCGGCCTGCCAGCATAAAGTGCTGCCCGCCAGGCGGGCCTTCCATGATTTCGAGGAGAACCATAATGAAACGCTTAAAGCAGACTCTTGCTGCCCTGCTTATTGTCAGCACCACCCACGTGGCCTTCGTGCAGACCGCCCAGGCCACCATGATCGGTACCGAGCAGGTTGCCCAGGCCAGCCAGGGCTCCGCCCGCAGCGGCGCCGAGGCGCGCGCCCACCTGAACGAGCTGCTCGACCGCGCCGACGTGCAGTCCCGCCTGGAGAGCATGGGCGTCAAGGCCGCCGATGCACGCGAGCGCGTCGCCGCACTGACCGACGAGGATGCGAGCCGGCTGGCCACGCAGATGGACAAGGCGCCGGCCGGCGGTTTCATCGAGGTGATCATCTTCCTGTTCCTGCTGCTGCTGGTAACCGACATCCTCGGCTTCACCAAGGTCTACCCCTTCACCCGCTCCATCCGCTGACCTTAGCGAATAAATCTACTGCGCACTCCGATCTCGCAATTCCGGTGCTCGCCGTACTCATGTACGGCTGCGCTCCTCGTTGCGACCTCGGAGCGCTCGCTACGATTTGTTCGCCAAGGTCGAACCTATGAGTGAATTTCTCTTTCTCGAAAAGCGGCGGCGTTTGATCGGCGCGGCCGCTGCGCTGGTGGCGCTCGGGCTGAGCGGTTGTGCGGCGCAGACGGCGGCTTTGCGGGCGGCGCGGCCGACCGGAGTGCCGCCGCGGGTCGAGTTGGCGGCGGTGCCGTATTACGCGCAGGAGGATTACCAGTGCGGGCCGGCGGCGTTGGCGATGGTGTTGGGGGCCAATGGCTTCGGCGTCACGCCGCAGGCGCTGGCCGGCCAGGTCTTCCTGCCGGGGCGGCAGGGTTCGCTACAGATCGAGATGCTGTCCGGCGCGCGGCGCCACGGGGCGCTGGCGGTGGAGATCCCCGGCACGCTGGAGGCGCTGATGCGCGAGACGGCAGCCGGGCATCCGGTGGTCGTGCTGCTCAACCTGGGGCTGTCGTGGGCGCCGACCTGGCATTACGCGGTGGTGATCGGCTACGACCTGGACGACGAGTCCTTCCTGCTGCGCTCCGGTCCAATGGAGCGCCAGGTGATGCCTTTCCGGACCTTCGAGTTGACCTGGGAGCGGGCCGGCAAGTGGGCCTTCGTCGTCGTGCCGCCGGGCCAGCTGGCCGCCACGGCCGACGAGGCACTGACGACCCGCGCGCTGGTGGCCTTCGAGAAGGCCGCGCCGGCCGGGCGCGCTGTGCCCGCCTACCGGGCCGCGCTGGCCCGCTGGCCGGACAGCCTGACGCTGGCGATGGGGCTCGGCAACAGCCAGTACCAGGCCGGCAACCTGCGCGGGGCGGAAGCCGCCTTCCGCGATGCGGCCAAACGCCATGACGCGGCGGCCGCGTGGAACAACCTGGCCAACGTGCTGCTGGAGCTGAAGCGCCCGGTCGAAGCCCGCAAGGCCGCCCAGCGCGCCGTCGAGCTTGGCGGCCCTACGCAGGACGCGGCCCGCGATACCCTTCAGCGTATCCGGCGGTAAAGGCGGCGTCCTTCCTGGGGCCATCAGGGGCGAATGTCCCGTTCGGGAGGAATGTCCTGTGGGGGGGGGGGTGAATAGCGCCCCCCCCGGTTGAGCGAGCACCCCCCGGGGGTCAAAACACCCCCCCCCCCCCCCCCCGCCCCCCCCCAATCCGACAACAACCACCCCCGGCGGGG
>NZ_JAYSDK010000004.1:0-52882 GCF_041914405.1 Zoogloea sp. | reverse complement strand
TTGCGGGGGCCATTGTGGGGCTATGGCCCGGTTGGGGTGTCTGGTCGTGGGGGGGCTATTACATCCCCCCCCGGGTCGGGCGGCCTCCCGTGGGGGCGAATGAATTCGCCCCCACAGAGCGGCTCCTCGCTCAGCCTTTCACGCACACCACCTGGCGCAGGGTGTGGACCACCTCCACCAGGTCGGACTGGGCGGCCATCACCGCGTCGATGTCCTTGTAGGCCATCGGGATCTCGTCGATCACATCCTTGTCCTTGCGGCACTCCACGCCTTCGGTGGCGCGCACCTGGTCGGCGACGGTGAAGCGCTTTTTGGCCTGGGTGCGGCTCATCGTGCGGCCGGCGCCGTGGCTGCAGGAGCAGAAAGCTTCCTCGTTGCCGAGGCCGCGCACGATGTAGCTGCGTGCGCCCATCGAGCCGGGGATGATGCCCAGCTGGCCCTTGTGGGCGGCGACGGCGCCCTTGCGGGTGACCAGCACCTCGCGGCCGAAATGGCTTTCCCGCTGCACGTAGTTGTGGTGGCAGTTCACCGCTTCCACGTCGGCGGTGAAGGGCTTCGGAATCTCCTTGCGGGCCGCGGCTACGACCGCCTGCATCATCAGAGCCCGGTTGCGGCGCGCGTAGTCCTGGGCCCAGCCGACCGCCTCCACGTAGTCGTCGAAATGGCGGCTGCCCTCGGTGAAGTAGGCCAGGTCCCGGTCCGGCAGGTTGGCGATGTGCTGGCGCATGTCTTCCTGGGCCAACTGGATGAACAGGTTGCCGATCGCGTTGCCGACACCCCGCGAGCCGGAATGCAGCATGAACCACACGTGGCCGGCCTCGTCCACGCAGACTTCGATGAAGTGGTTGCCGGTGCCCAGCGTGCCCAGATGCAGGCGGTTGTTGGTGCGCGCCAGCGTCGGGTACTTGGCGACGAGGCGGTCGAAGCCCCGGGCCAGTTCGCGCCACATGGCATCCACCGCCGGCGGAGCCTCCTGCCAGGCACCCGTGTCGCGCCGCCCGAAGGTCTTGCCGTGGGGCACTGCGGCCTCGATGGCGGAGCGCAGGCGGTGCAGGTTGTCCGGCAAGTCGGCGGCGGTCAGGCTGCTGCGCGCAGCGATCATGCCGCAGCCGATGTCCACGCCCACCGCCGCCGGAATGATCGCGCCGACGGTGGGGATCACGCTGCCTATCGTCGAGCCCTTGCCCAGGTGCACGTCGGGCATCACCGCCAGGTGCTTGAAGATGAAGGGCAGCTTGGCGGTGTTCATCAGCTGCTGGCGCGCCTCGTCCTCAACCGGGACGCCGCGTGTCCACAGCTTGATCGGCGCGCCGCCGGGGACGTCGAGAATGTCGTGGGGGCTCATGGCCGGATTATGGCCGGCCCCCGTCGATCAGAACACCACGTCGTAGGTGGCGGTCAGCAGCCGCGCGTTGCCGAAGCGGTTGAAGCCATCCACGGTGTAGTTGGGGCCGCTGCGGTCCTTCTGGAAGTCGAGCTGCACCTTGACGGCGCTGGAGGTGGTCAGGTCGTAGCGCAGGGTGAGGGACTCGGTGCGATGGGCTTCCTGGCCGTCCGGATCGGCGCCGGCGGAAATCTCGGCCTGGCTGCGGTAGTTGGACACAGTGACCATCGGCGTCCATTTGCCGAGGCGGTAGCCGACGCCGAGGATCTGCGCGCGGTCGGTGTAGCCCATCACGTCGTTGTGGGCGATGCGGATGAACTCGCTGCGCACCAGCACGTTCTCGTAATCGACGTTGAAGCTCACGCCGTAGATCTGCTGCTTGCCGGCCGGCGAGCTGAAGGACGTGTCGGCGTCGATGTAGCTGCCGAAGGTCGGCGAGCTGGGATCAGCGTCGAGGGAGCCGCTGACGTTCTTCTGGCGGACCTTGGACTGCAGATAGACGACGCGCGTCTCGAACCAGTCCTTGGTGAGGGTCAGGTCGCCGCCGACGATGTTGTCCCAGCGCACGTCGGTGCGGTTGTTGCGGCCGCGGTAGACCTTCCAGTAGCCGCTGCGGTCCTTGGCCTCGTAGCCGGCGAGCAGGTTGGCGTTGGCGTCCCAGCCGCTCCACTGGCCGCGGTAGGCCAGGTTGACGCCGTTGTAGTTGACCGCCTCCCAGCCGTACAGCTGCGGCGGCAGGTGGGTCCACGGCAGGGCCACGCCGATGTCCTGGGTGTCCGAGTAGTAGAACATCGGGATGCGCTTGCGGCCGGCCTGCAGCGTGAAGCTGTCGTTCACCTTGAAGCTGGCGTACAGCCATTCGAGGTTGATGGCCCCTTCACGGGCGCCGCGGGACACCAGTTGGCCGGTGACCGAGAAGCGCCGGTCGGGGAAGGTGGCGACGCCCTGCACGCCGACCTTGGAGTCGGGCTTCCACTGCACGCCGCCCTTGCCTTCATAGACGCCGCCCTGGGCGTAGTCGGAAATGAAAACTGGCTTCTTGAAGTCGCTGACGGTGCCCGGGGTGCCGCCCAGCATGTGGCCGAGGCCGAGGGTCATGAAACCGGAGCCGGCGAAGTCGACGCCGCCCACTTCGACGGCCGAGGCCGGCGCGCTTGCGCACAGCAGTGCCGCCACGGACAGGGCCGCGGCGCAGGGGATGTTACGGAAAGACATGGAACCTCCAGATGCGAATTCGGTAAGGGACGCGGCGCGGCCTCAGTGGACGGTCAGGACGACCTTGACGGTGGCGTCGGCAGCGGCCTTCTCGACGTAGCCGATGCCGCCGGGGGCGGCCGCGACGGCTTTCTTGACCGCCGCGCTGTTGGCCGCCTCGGGGGGCGGCGTGCCCTTGCCGGTGAAGGCCAGCTTGGACCAGTAGGCCTTGGCCTGGGCGGCGGACTTGCCGGTCATCTTGGTGTAGAACTCGTCGCGCAGCGGGCTCGCCTCGGGCTGGTCCTGCGGGGCGGCGGCAGCGCCGCCGGGCAGGCTGGCGGCCTTGCCGAGGAACACGTCGGCAACCTGCTCCTTGGTCATCGCATCGGGGCCGCCCTTGCCGACGATCACCACCATTTCGGCTGCGGCGCCGTGGGCGGCAAGAACGCCCAGCAGGCACAGGCCCGTCTGCAGCTTGCGCTGCAATCCGTCTAGAAACATGACACTCCCTTGTTTGCTTTGTTGTTGCCCGCGCGGGCGGGCTGGATGCTGAAATTGATGTTCTTCTGAGGCTGCCACCGCAGTCGCCTGTCAGCGGGGTGCCGCACTCCGGCTGGGCGCGCGATCCGGCTCGTACGCGGCGCCGCCGCTGAAACTGAAGCTGGCCATGATGTCGGTGAGCCGGCTGGTCACGTCGCGTAGTTCCTCGCCGATGGTGGCGGTGGTTTCGACCTTGGTGGCGCTCTCGCGCAGCGTCGAGAAGAGGGTCTCGGTGGTCGATTCGAGCAGCGAGAAGCGGTCGAGCTGCTGGTGGCTGGACGACGCGATGCCCTGGATGGCCTGCGCCGAATCGACCGCGTTGCTGGCCATGCCTTCGATGGAGCCGCTGGTCTTGTGCGCCTCGTCCTGGGTCAGGGCGACCTGCTGGACGACATTGTTCATCGTCTCCGTCACCTGCTGGACCTTGGTGGACAGCTGGTCGATGATCAGGCCGACCTCGCTGGCCGAGGTGGTGGTGCGTTCGGCCAGCTTGCGTACCTCGTCGGCCACCACCGCGAAGCCGCGTCCCTGCTCGCCGGCACGGGCCGCCTCAATGGCCGCGTTGAGGGCCAGCAGATTGGTCTGCGCGGCAATGTCCTTGATGGTGTTGACGATGGAATGGATCTGGCGGGCCGACGCTTCCAGTTCGAGGATCTCGCCGGCGGCCCGGCTGACCTGCTCGGTGGTCTGCTGCATCGAGTCAATGTTCTGGCGCACGCTGGCCAACCCGTCGCGGGACAGGGCTTCGACCACCGAGGCGCGTTCGGAGGCCTGACTGGCCTGGCTGCGCACTTCGGCGGAGATCTGGTGCAGCTGCAACATGGCGCCGGACACTTCGTCGGAGCGGCTGCCCTGCTGGCGGCTGACGCCAGAGATCTCGTTGGAAATTTTGGAAATCTGGTGGGCCGACTGGCCCATGTGGCGGCTGCACTCCTCGATCTCGCGCAGGATGCCGGCCAGCCGGTCGCGCATGGTCTTGATCGCGAACAGCAGGCTGCTGCGGTCGTCACGGCGGATCTGCACGTCCACGCCCAGCTGGCCTTCCGAGATGCGGCGGGCGATTTCCGCCGCGTAGGCGGGTTCGCCACCCATCTGGCGCAGGATACTGACCGTTACCAGGGCACCGAGGACCAGCACCGCCAGTGTCGCCGCGACGCCCACCCCGAGCATGCCCTGCTGGGCCAGTTCGGTGGATTGTTCCGCCGATTCGGTCTGGCTGGCGACATTGCGGGCGTTGATGTCCACCAGCTGCATCAGGTTTTTCTCGGCGGCCAGGTAAGGCTTCCGCTGGGCGCCGCCGAGCAGGTAGTACTTCTGGAACAGTTCCTTCTGGCGCGCCGCATCGTGGTTGGCAGCGAGGGCTCGGATCAGCTCGATGATGTCCTGGTCCACCTTCTTCCAGGCCGTCCATTCCTTCACGAAGGCCTGCCACAGGGCTTCTTCCTCTGCGCTGCGGGGAATCGCCTCGTAGCGTTTCCACACCCCTTCGACGGTGGCCCACAAGGCCTGCTTGTCGCGGGCGATGGCTTCGAACTGGTCTTGCGCGTCGGGATCGCTTTCCCACAGCGCGACTTCATACGTGCTCGACTTGAGTGCGACCTGGACTTCCCGCAGGCCCTGGATGGCGATGACTGCCGGCAGGCGTTTGCGGCCGAGCTCCTTGACGCCGCTGACCCCCTCGCGAATGCCCATCAGGCCGCTCAGGACGGCGATGACCAGGGCCACGATGGCCACGGCCCCGAGCGTCAGCAGTTTCTGACGCAGACTCATTCGTGCAAGCATCGTATTGTTCTTTCTATGTTGTCGGCGTGCCTGTCGCTACGTGGCGAATTCCTGTCCCCTACAGGAATCTGCGGCCGGATCACCTGCCGCAACGTCACTGCCCGGCGCTTTTTCGGCAGCGCAACTGCCACCTTTAGCATTTCCTTCATATTTATCGGAAATTCACGCGGCCCCGGAATATGCCCCAGGGCAGTCCTTGCGGTGTTGACGCAGGTCGTGTTGGCGGGATGCGGCCAGTCGTAAAGTAAGCGCTGGTCCGCTCCCGCCCGGTGCGCCTGCGATGAAGATCCATCAACTGTCCGTTTCCGATGCCCTCGCCAGCGTGCGCAGTGCGGCACAGGGGCTGGACGCGGCCGAGGCGGCGGCACGGCTGGCCGAATACGGCCCGAACCGGGTCGAGCCGCTGGCGGGCGAGCCGGCCTGGCTGCGCCTGCTGAAGGAATTCACGCACCTGTTCTCGATCATCCTGTGGGTCGCCGCTGGTCTGGCCTTCCTGGCCGACTGGTTCGACCCGAGCCAGGACATGGCCCGCGTCGGCTGGGCGGTGGTGATGGTGATCCTGGTGTCCGGGCTGTTCTCCTTCTGGCAGGAGCTGCGCGTCGAGCGCACGCTGGCGGCGCTGCAGGGCCTGTTGCCGCAGCAGGTGGACGTGCTGCGCGGCGGGCAGCTGGCCCGCGAGCCGGCCGAAAACCTGGTGCCCGGCGACGTGATCGTCCTCGCCCAAGGCGACAACGTGCCGGCCGACTGCCGCCTCATCGAAGCCTTCGGCCTGCGCCTCAACCGCGCCACGGTGACCGGCGAGTCGCGCCCGCGCAGCTGCGAGCCGGGGCCGTCCGCCGAGGAGCAGGCTTTCGACGCACGCAACATCCTGCTGGCCGTGACTTCCGTGGTGGCCGGGCAGGGGCGGGCGGTGGTCTATGCGACCGGCGCGCACACCGAGTTCGGGCGCATCGCCCACCTGACCCAGTCCGGTGCTGGCGGCGACTCCCCGCTGCGCCGGGAGATCGCCCGCCTCAGCCGCAGCATCGCGCTGCTGGCGCTGGCCATGGGAGCCGGCTTCTTCGCGGTTGGGCGCGTCACCGGCGTGCCTTTCTGGCGCGACACCATTCTGTCCCTCGGCATCATCATCGCGCTGGTGCCGGAAGGCCTGCTGCCGACGCTGACCTTGTCGCTGGTGCTGGCAGCCCAGCGCCTGGCGCGGCGCAATGTGCTGATCCGCCACCTGCCGTCAGTGGAAACGCTGGGTTCGGTGACGGTCATCTGCACCGACAAGACCGGCACCCTGACCGAGAACCGCATGCGGGTCGAGCGCCTGTACCTCGGTGGGCAGATCGTGCCGCTGGCTGGGCTGACGCCTGGACAGGTGGCGGAACATGCCTTGTTCTTCCGCGTGGCACGCTGGTGCAACGATCTGGGCGAAAGCCGCGCGGCGGGCACGCCGGCCTTCGATGGCGATCCGCTGGAGGTTGCGCTGGCCGAGCTTGCGGAACGCCACGCATCGCAGCCCGCGGCGCCGCCGCGCAGCGACGAATGGCCCTTCGACTCGGAGCGCATGCGCCAGTCGGTGCTGTTCGATGCGCCGGAAGGTTGCCTGCTGGTCTGCAAGGGGGCACTCGAAAGCGTGCTGCCGCGCTGTTCGATGATTCACACGGCCGCGGGCGGGCAGCCCCTCGACGATGCCGTCCGCGCCACCATCCAGCGCGCCCAGGAGGCCCTGGCCGGCGACGGCCTGCGGGTTATCGCGCTGGCCTTCCGCCGGCCGCCGGCGGATTGCCCGCGGGACGCGATGGAGAGCCAGCTCGTCTTTGCGGGCCTGGCTGGCATTGCCGATCCGCCACGGGCCGACGTGGACAGCGCCATCGCCACCTGCCACGCGGCGGGCATCAAGGTGATCATGGTGACCGGCGACCATCCGTCCACCGGCCTGGCCATCGCGCGGCGCATCGGCCTGGTGCGCGGCGATGCGCCGCGGGTGATCACCGGCGCCGAGCTGCGCCGCCTGCACCGGGCCCAGCTGCAGCTGGCCCTCGATGCGCCGGAGATCCTGTTCGCCCGCGTTGCCGCCGACCAGAAGCTGCGGATCGTCGAGGCTCTGAAGGCCAAGGGCCAGGTGGTGGCGGTGACCGGCGACGGCGTCAATGATGCGCCGGCCCTGCGCGCCGCCCACATTGGCATCGCCATGGGGCGCAGTGGGACCGACGTGGCCAAGGAGGCCGCCGACATGGTGCTGCTCGACGACCACTTCGCCAGCATCGTGAATGCCATCGAGGAAGGCCGTGCGGTGTTCCAGAACATCCGCAAGTTCCTCACCTACGTGCTGGTGCACAACGTGGCCGAGCTGGTGCCGACGCTGGCCTTCGCGCTGTTCCGCATCCCGCTGCCGTTGACGCCGGTGCAGGCGCTGGCGGTGGACATGGGGACCGACTCGCTGACCGCGCTGGGCCTTGGCGTCGAACGCGGCGACCCGCTGCTGATGCAGCGCCCGCCACGCACCCGCAGGGAACGTCTGCTGAGCCTGGCGGTGGCGCTGCGCGCCTACCTGTTCCTCGGCCTGTTCGAGGCGGCGGCGGTGCTGGCGGTGTTCTTCCAGGTCCTGCACAGCGGCGGGTGGACCTACGGCGTCGAACTGCCGGCGGGCAGCCTGCTGTATCGCCAGGCCACCACCGCCAGTCTGGCGGCCATCGTGCTGCTGCAGATCGTCAACGTCTTCCTGTGCCGCAGCGCGGTTCGTTCGGCGTGGGCCACCGGGCTCGGTGGCAACCCGCTGATCCTGGGGGGCGTGGCGCTGGAGATCGGCCTGCTGGCGCTGATCGCCTACACGCCGTGGGGCAACACGCTGTTCGGCACCGCGCCGTTGCCGTGGCCGGTGTGGCTGGATCTGCTGCCCTGGGCCGCCGGCATGCTGGTGGTGGAGGAGGTCCGCAAGTTCGTGGTCCGCCGCCGGCTGGCGGGGTGGGCGCGACGATGAGCGGAATCTCTGTGTGGGCGAATTCATTCGCCCCTACAGGCCCAGCCTACAGGCTGTCCGGCTCGTACATTCCCTTCACTATCCGGAGGTCATTGCCATGACTGATTCGATCCCCGCGACCATGCGTGCGATGGTCCTGCACCGTCCCGGCGAAGCGCTGCGTCTCGAGAGCCGCCCGGTGCCGCGTCCCGGTCCGGGGCAGATCCTGATCCGCGTGGAGGCCTGTGGCGTGTGTCGCACGGATTTGCACCTGATCGACGGCGAATTGCCGGAGCCGCGCCTGCCCATCGTGCCGGGCCACGAGATCGTCGGCCGGGCGGCGCTGACCGGCGACGGCGTGACGGGCTTCCAGGCGGGCCAAAGGGTCGGTGTGCCGTGGCTGGGGTGGACCTGCGGCACCTGCCGCTACTGCACCAGCGGCCGGGAGAACCTGTGCGACGCGGCGCGCTTCACCGGCTACCAGATCGATGGCGGCTACGCCGACTACACGGTGGCCGACGCCCGCTACTGCTTCCCGCTGGCCGACACGGCCGTGCTGCCGGCGGCGACCGACCTGGCGCCGCTGCTGTGCGCAGGCCTGATCGGCTATCGGGCGCTACGCCTTGCTGGCGACACGGAGAGGGTCGGTATTTACGGCTTCGGTGCGGCGGCCCACATCATCGCCCAGGTGGTCCGCCACCAGGGGCACCGGTTCTATGCCTTTACCCGCCCTGGCGACGTGGACAGCCAGGCCTTCGCGCGCCAGCTCGGCGCCAGCTGGGTCGGTGACGCGAGCCAGATGCCGCCGGAGCTGCTGGATTCGGCGTTGATCTTCGCGCCGGCCGGGCCGTTGGTGCCGGCGGCGCTGCGCCACCTGGAGAAGGGCGGCCGGCTGGTGTGTGCCGGCATCCACATGAGCGACATCCCGGGCTTTCCGTATGCCGACTTGTGGGGTGAGCGGATCATCCGCTCGGTGGCCAACCTGACCCGCCAGGACGGCCTCGAATTCCTCGAACTGGCGCCGCGCATCCCGGTTAAGACGGCGGTGACGGTGTTTCCGCTGGAGGAGGCCAACACGGCGCTGGAGCGCCTGCGCCGTGGCGAATTGCAGGGCGCCGCGGTGTTGTCGCCGGAGGGCTGAGGCGGAAGGGCCGGCCTGCTGCGTGGCGGGCGCCAGCCGTCGCGTTCCCCGCCGTTTCAGGGCCGGCGCAGCGTGGAGCGCAGCTGGATACCGTCGTGCTCGCCGAAGAGTTCGGCGATCCAGTCTACGAAGACGCGGATCTTGCCGGACAGGTGGCGGTTTTGCGGATAAACCAGGTTGAGCGGTACCGGCTCCGGAAACCAGTCGGCCATCACCAGTTCCAGGCTGCCGCGTTCCATCGCGTCTTTCAGCACAAAGGCTGGGATCTGAGCGATGCCCAGCCCGGCCTCGGCTGCCGCCACGTAGCTGTTCTCGTCGTCGAGGGCGATATGGCCTTCGAGGGACACCTGGATGCGCTGGCTGCCCTTGGCGAAGACCCAGTCGACGATTTTGCCGGTGCGCGGCAGGAAGTGGTTGATGCAGCGGTGCTGCGTCAGCTCGTCCGGATGGCGGGGCGTGCCGTGTCGGGCCAGGTAGGACGGCGCCGCGCAGGTCGCGAAGTAAAGCTCGCCGATGCGCCGTGCGACGAGGCTGGAATCCTCTAGCTCGCCGGTCCACAGCGCGCAGTCGATGCCTTCCTCGATCAGGTCGGCGCGGCGTTCGCTGCAGCCCAGCTCGAGCTCGATCTCCGGATAGCGTTCGAAGAAGCCGGGCAGCGCCGGCACGATCACCGAGCGTGCGATCAGCGTCGGCACGTTGACGCGCAGCTGCCCGCTTGGCGTGGCGTGGCGCTGGGCCAGGGATTCCTCGGTCTCGCGCACGGCGGCGAGGATCGCCACGCAGCGTTCGTAGTAGGCCGCGCCGTCCGGCGTCACGCTGATCTGGCGCGTCGTGCGGTTGAGCAGCTTGACGCCGAGGGCCGCTTCCAGCTTCTGGATCAGCGTCGTCGCTGTCGCCTTGGGCAGGCGCAGGCTGTCGGCGGCGCGGGTGATGCCGCCGCTTTCGACGACGCGAACGAAGACTTCCATCGCTTGTAGCTTGTTCATTGTTCGGTATTTTGAATGATCAATTCGGGTTTTGCCTGTTGAATCGATAAAACGCGAACAATAGACTGGGGGCCTTCCGGTTCAAGACACCGGTTTCCCCTCTTCAACGGAGTACAGCATGAGCGACGCAATCAAGCACGTTACCGATTCTTCCTTCGAAGCCGATGTTCTGCAGTCGGCAAAGCCGGTTCTGGTCGATTACTGGGCCGAATGGTGTGGCCCCTGCAAGATGATCGCCCCGGCGCTGGACGACGCGGCCGTGACCTTTGCCGACCGCCTCAACGTCGCCAAGATCAACATCGACGAAAACCAGCAGATTCCCAGCCAGTACGGCGTGCGCGGCATCCCGACGCTGATGCTGTTCAAGGAAGGCCAGGTCGTGGCGACCAAGGTCGGCGCGCTCTCCAAGTCCCAGCTGGCTGCCTTCATCGAAGCCAACCTGTAAGACTGGTTGACGGCGGGCGATGGCCCGCCGGTGGTGGCTATGCGCATCGGTGGCCGCCGGCAGCACAAAAAGCAAAGGCCCGTCGCAAGGACGGGCCTTTGTTCTTCCTGCGGGGCTTGTCGGGATGTTCTCCCGCAAGACCCGCGGCACAAGCTGTCTTACTTGGCAGCTTCGGCGGGAGCGGCAGCAGCGGGAGCAGCAGCTTCAGCCTTCTTCGCAGCAACCTTCTTGTGCTTCTTCTTGGCCGGGGCCTTCTTGGCCGGGGCCTTCTTGGCGGGCGCCGGGGCAGCAGCCGGAGCGGCGGCGGCAGCGTCGGCAGCCGGGGCGGCGGCGGGGGCTTCAGCCAGGGCGACGGAAGAGAAGGCAGCGGCGATAGCAAGAGCGACGAGCTTGTTGATCATGGAAGTTCTCCTTGAACGGTTGATCTTTTGTGGCACCGTCGAAATGCGGTGCCTGCCTGTTCAAACGCGCCCGGAAGGCTGGCGTTGACACGAATGTGGCCGTTTTTCCATTGAAATGGCAGATCGCGTCATAAGCCGGTCGCATGCCTCTCGGGGAAACGCTGGGCCGCTCCGGTTTCCTTGTCCCCCGTAGGGAGGCGGGCGGGGTGCGGCCTGGCCCGGTGGGAATCAGTTCCAGTCGCTGTCGCCGCCCGAGCTGTCGTCCCACGACGAATTGTCGGAAATCCCGAAGTCAGTGCCGCCCATGTCGTTGCGGTCCACCTCCGGCGTGCCCAGGTCCAGCGAGCCCAGGTTGCCGTTATCTGGAGAGCTGGCCGTGTCGCGCGGGGCGGGTTTGCCGTCCTTGTCGAGGAAGTGGTGCATCAGCGCCTGGCCGGCCACCATACCGGCACCGACCGCCGCGCCGGTGGCGAGGCCGCCCATCACCTGCGAGCCGAGTCCGGGCTGGCCGGGGGCCGGGGTGTTGCCGTAGCCGCCAGCATAGCCTCCACCACCATAGGGGGCGCCACCCGCGCCATACGGTTGCAAGCCGCCACCGCCGTAGGACGCACCGCCCATGGCAGGTTGCGCATTGCGTCGCGTCATGAAGCGGGCCACAAAGGCGATGAAGGCGATCAGCCCGACGCCGGTCAGCAGCAGCCCCCACGGGACGGAGGACTGGGCGACGGCGGGTGCGGCCGGCTGAAACGGGGCGGCGCTGGCGCCACCTCCCGTCCTCTTGTGGCTGCCGCCGAGGATGTTCTTCAGCTCCTGCACCGCCTGGGGCTTGGCGAAGGGCAGGCCGGGGGCCAGCTTCTCGGCGCTTTCCAGCTCGCTGGCGGCCTTGCCCAGCTGGCCTTGCTTGGCGAGCAGCTCGGCCTCCACGTAGTGGGCCTTGCCGCTGTTGGGGTGGGCCTGCAGGACTTCGCGCATCATCGACTGGGCTTCGTCCAGCTTGCCCGCTTCGGCGGCCTGGTAGACCTGGTGCAGGCTGGGTTCGGCGGCGAGGACGGTGCCACTCATGAAGGTGGTGGCGGCAAGCATCATCAGGCCGATCAGGGTTTTTCGGGACATCGAGGTTTCCTTCCTGTCGTTCCGGGTTCGCGGGGGCGCGGCGTGGCGCCCGAGGGCATCGTCGACCGACGGTGCCGTGCACGCCAGAAAATAGGGATGCGCCGCGCTGGACTCAAGATGGGTTTTGCAACAAAACATTTGTGCCCTGGCCGTTCCACTGGCTTGGCAACGACACCCCGTGGGGGCGAATTCATTCGCCCTCTGTCGGTTGAGCGCAGTCCGCGGGCGAATGCGTTCGTCCCCACAAGGCTGCTGTGCTGGCACATTTCCGCCACACATGGGCGGCGAGGGGCTGCCCGATCTGTGTTAAAACGCGTTCCACCGGAACACAGTCCGTGATTCGTCCCTGATGCCCTTACCCGCTCTTTCCGCCTTGCTGACGCAGCTCGCCGCCCGCGTCCGACCCCTCCTCGAACGTCTGCGCCACCCCACCCGCCGCGGCGTGTTGCTGGCCGTCGCCGCACCGCCGGCGCTGCTGCTGGCGTACGCGCTGATCCTGATTCCCTTCACGCCGGGCATCAGCGACATCCGCAAGGCGAAAGTGGAGCAGCCGGCGCGGGTGCTGTCGGCGGACGGCAAGGAGCTGGCGGTGTTCAAGTGGGCCAACCGCCAGTGGGTGGGGCTGGCCGACATCTCGCCGCAGGTCACCGCGGCGCTGATCTCCACTGAGGATCACCGCTTCTACGAACACCACGGTATCGACTTCTACCGCCTCGGCGGCGCTGCGCTGCGGACCTTCTCCGGCGACAAGCAGGGCGGCTCGACGCTGACCCAGCAGCTCGCCCGCAACCTGTTCCCGGACGATATCGGCCGCGCGCCGACGCTGACCCGCAAGCTGAAGGAAGCGATCACCGCGCTGAAGATCGAGGCCTTGTACTCCAAGGATGAGATCCTCGAGACCTATCTCAACACCGTGCCCTTCCTCTACAACGCGTGGGGCATCGAGATGGCGGCGCGGACCTACTTCGACAAGTCGGCCAAGAACCTCGACGTGCTGGAGAGCGCCACGCTGGTCGGCATGCTGAAGGGCAACAGCTACTACAACCCGGTGATCAACCCGGAGCGTGCGGCGACCCGCCGCAACACCGTGTTGGCACAGATGGCCAAGCACGGCAAGCTCGACGAGAACCGCCTGGCCGGGCTGCAGAAGAAACCCCTGCGCCTCGACTTCGAGCGCCAGCTGGAGGCGCCCGGCGCCGCGCCGCACCTCGCCCAGCAACTGCGCAAGTGGCTGATCGCCTGGGCCGATCGCAACGACTACAACGTCTACGCGGATGGCCTGGTGGTGCGCACCACCATCGATTCCCGCCTGCAGGCCCAGGCCAACCAGGCCGTGCAGCGCCGCGGCCGCCAGCTGCAGGCGCTGGCCGACCAGGCGTGGAGCGGCCGGCGTGGCTGGACCGGCAGCCCGGAACTGGTGGATGCTTTCATCAAGGAATCGAAGGAATTCCGCAGCGCGCTGGCCGCCGGCCAGACGCTGGAGGACGCCCTCAAGCGCCTGCGTGCCGACCGCGCCTTCATGGACGCGCTGCGCCGCGACAAGACCCGCGTACAGGTCGGCTTCATGGCCCTCGACCCGCGGGACGGCCAGGTGCGTGCCTGGGTTGGTAGCCGCGACTTCGTGCAGGACCCCTTCGACCACGTGGCCCAGGCGCGTCGCCAGCCCGGCTCGACCTTCAAGCCCTTTGTGTATGGCGCGGCCTTCGACAAGGGCATGAGCCCGGACGACACCATCGTCGACCAGGAGGTCGAGATTCCGCTACCCGGCGGCGAGGTGTGGCGGCCCAGCGACGACGGGGCGCCGAGCGGGCGGGCGATGAGCCTGCGCGATGGCCTGGCCTATTCGAAGAACACCATCACCGCCCAGCTCATGCAGAAGGTCGGCCCGGCCCGCGTCGCCAAGCTGGCCAAGGCGATGGGCGTGCGCCAGAGCCCGCTGGAAGAGGTGCCGTCGCTGGCTCTCGGCACCAGCCCGGTGACGCTGAAGGAAATGGTCACCGCCTACGGCAGCATCGCCAACGGCGGCAGCTTCATCGAGCCGATGCTGGTGATCCGCGTCGAGGACAGCAAAGGCAAGGTGTTGGAGGAGTTTGCGCCGGCCAAGCCGCAGGAGGTGTTGCCGCCGGCCACCGCCTACACCTTGATCGACGTGATGCGCGGCGTGGTGAACCGTGGCACCGGCGTCGGCATCCGCAACCAGTTCGGCATCCGCGCCGACGTGGCCGGCAAGACCGGCACCACCCAGGACAACACCGACGGCTGGTTCATTCTGATGCACCCGCAGCTGGTGGCTGGAGCCTGGGTCGGCTTCAACGACAACCGGGTGACGCTGCGCAGCGACTACTGGGGGCAGGGCGCCCACAGTGCGTTGCCGATCGTCGGCGACACCTTCAGCTACGCGCTGCGCACCCGCCTCATCGATCCCAAGGAGCGCTTCGAGTCGAAGGCCCAGCCGGGCCTGTTGGCGCGCGCCTGGGAGTGGCTGTCGACGGGGCTGCGTGACTGGTGGCAGGGCTTGTTTAAGCCGTCTGAGCCAGCGCCTGAGGCGCCAACCCGACGCATCAAGCCGGTCGAGCCTGAGGCGCCGCCGCCGGTGCCTGTGGTGCCTGGGCCCGATGAGCCGCTGCCGGTCCCGGCGCTGCCGGAGCCGTCGCCGGATAGCGCACCGCCCGCGCCTCCGGCCGACACGCCGCCGCAGCCGACGGTGCCCGTGCTCGATCCGTCATCGGGGCACTGAGCGGCATGGGAACATTCCGCCCACTCCGTTTTCCCATCGCGATCATCGGCGCCGGTGCGCTGGGCCTGCACTTCGCGGCCCGCCTGGCTGCGCAGGGCCCGGTCGCCGTCATCGCCCGCAACCCAGAGCGGGCGGCCGTGCTGCGGGTCGGCGTGGCCATCGGCGCGCAGCGTTACGTGCCGGACGTTTTCGCGCCGGAGGACGCGCCCGACGCCGACTGGGTGCTGGTCCTCGTCAAGGCCGCCGACACTGCGGACGCAGCTCGTACGGCGCAGGCGATGGCGCCGCGCGGCGTGCTGTCCCTGCAGAACGGCTTGATCGGCGACATGCTGGCCGCCGGTTGCGGCGCCATCCCCGTCGACCAGGGCATCACCACCGAAGGCGCTTTCCGCGACGGTGCCTGCGTGGTGCCGTCCGGCGCGGGGGAAACCCTGGTGCCGCCGGGCTTCGAGGCCGTCGCGGCGGCCTTGGCGGCAGCCGGCTTCCGCACCCGCGTCGAGCCGGACATCGCCGCGGCGCGGCTCGCCAAGCTGCTGGTGAATGTGGCCATCAATCCGCTGGCGGCCCTGTTCCGGGTGCCCAACGGGGCGCTGCTGGAGGTACCCCACCGGGGGCTGCTCGATGCGCTGGTGGAGGAGGCCTGGCCGGTGCTGCGTGCTGCTGGCCTGCAAGTCGATGCCGACGCAGCGCGGGCGCGGGTGCACGCCGTGGCGCTAGCCACCGCCGGTAACAGGGCCAGCATGCTGCAGGACGTGCTGGCCGGCCGGCGCACCGAGATCGACGCGATCACCGGCACGCTGCTGGACATGGCGGCCGCGCAGGGCGCCGAGCTGCCGACGCACCGGGCGGTGTTCACGCTGGTGAAGCGCCTCGAAGGCTGCCCGTCGGTCTCCTCCTGAGACTCGCTTATCGCGGCCGGCCGCCGCGCAGGCAGGATTTCTCCTACAGCGTTATCGGCTGCGTCGGACAGGGCACCGCCATGCCGGGGGCCTATATTCAAGTCACCCTGACCGACATCGCGCGCCGGCTACATCCGGTTCCCGGCGTTCCGCGATGCCGCACTCCAAGGAGGCAGCAATGAAGCACACCATCGCCACGCTTGCACTGTCCGGCCTGCTGGGTATTACCGCCGTGGGTTGTGCGGTGACGCGCGAACAATCCACCGTCGGTGAATACCTGGACGACGCGACGATCACCACCCGCGTCAAGGCCAAGTTCGCCGAGGATCCGAAGGTGAGCGGCATGGCCATCGGCGTGGAAACCCTGAAGGGTGTGGTCCAACTGTCCGGCTTCGCCAAATCCGCGGCCGAGAAGGGCCGTGCCGAAGAGATCGCCCGCACGACGGCCAGCGTGAAGGGCGTGATCAACGATATCGTCATCAAGCCCTGACGGTTCCGGGGGCGGCCTGGCCGCCCCGGGGGCGAGGACGGTACGAGGCGCCAGCGTCCGATGAGTCGCTGGCGTTTTTTTGTGGACAGGGCGTACGGCGACGAAAGAGTGGAGGCGAATTTGTGTCGTGGGGGCGAATTTAATACGCCCCCCGAGGGGGAAACCCGGCCCAGGGGGGAAGTAATAACCCCCCCCCCCATATGGGGCGGGATTTTTGGGGTGGGGGGGGCTTTTTCAGGCGCCCGCTGTCGGCACCCCCCCGCCCTGGGGCTAATCAATTCGCCCCCACAGAGATGGGCCAGAGATGGGCTCCGTTCCGCTGTGGGGGCGGATCTGCATTTGTTTGAGCGGAGACGCGGGAATGCGCTCCGCAGGCGAAGACAATCGCCGCCACGAGGGGGGATTCACAGGGCTGAGGCATGCCCCCCTCAGGCCGGCACATCCCCGTATCGATCAGCCAGGGTGGCCGCCAGACTCGTCGGTGGTGGCGTGGACGTAGGCGAGCAGTTCGTCGAGCTGGAAGGATTTGTCGAAGAAGGCCTGCGCGCCGAGCATGCGGCAGCGTTCGCGGACGATGGGATGAGTGTGGTTGGAGAAGACCACCGCCCGCGGCGTGGCCGCGCAAGGCGGCATGTCCTGGAGGGCGGCGAGAACCTTCAGTCCGGTGCCGCCCTGCAGTTCCAGGTCGATGATTGCCAGGTCGGGGTGAAGCTGGCGCAGGAGCTCGATGGCCGCCGCCTCGTTGTCGGCGGCGCCGACGATCTCGACGCCGCCGGCATCCGCCAGCATCTCGGCGAGCAGGTCGCGCAGGGCGAGCGAATCCTCGATCAGCACGATCCGCACGGGATGGTGGGCGCTGGCCATGTCGCGGGCCCGGCTAGTAGAGGGGAAGGGCTGCGGGCGGGGGGCATTCCTGCAGCACGCCCAGCGCCGAGGGGCCGAGCACGCGGTACACCTCTTCGAGGCTGCGCACGCAGGGGGCGGGCCGGCTGGTGGCGGACACATGGCGGGTGGTGCCGAACAGCATTCCGCCGCACAGCAGCAGGCTGCCGAGCAGGCAGGCATGCACGGTCCAGTCCCATTCGCCGGGCGGAGCCCAGGTGTGGCTGCGCTCGAGGCGTGGGAAAGTGGCGTGGGTCATGGTCGTCTCCTGGGGGTTCGGGACGGGTGCTGCGGCGGCCGGGTTGGCCGGCCGCCGTGTTTAACGCTGGATGATGATGTCGTTCCTGACGTCCTTTACGCCCTGGGTCGTCCGGGCGATTTCCTCGGCGCGCATCTTCTCCTTCGCCGACGGGGTGAAGCCGGACAGCTGGACGACGCCGTTGTGGGTCTCGACGCCGATGGCGGTGACCCGCACGGTCTTGTCTTCGGCGTGGCGGGCCTTCACGTTGGCGGTGATCGAGGCGTCGTCGATGAACTGGGCGGCGGCGGACTTGTCGGTCTCGTGGGGCACCGGCTGGGGCTCGGCAGCCTGGGCGAGGCCGGCGGCCGCCAGGCTCAGGGTGGTGGCGACGAGCAGTCGGGTGAAGGGCTTGTGCATGGTGGTTCTCCTTGAGGCGGTTGTCGGTATGCCGGGGCGCGGCGCATGCCGCGCTTCCATGCTTCCCACTCTATGCGGCGGGCGGGCGGCGGGCTGTCCGACAAGGGCGGAACCGCGTGTAGGACTGCGCTGGCAGGAATGTCGGACTCCACGGGCTTTGCCGCCGGAGCCGGCTGGCTACAATGAAGACTGTTGAACGTGCGGAAAGGACTCCATGCTGCGTCTGGCCATCGTCGATGATCACGGCATCGTGCGTGCCGGTTTCCGGGAAATGCTGGTGGATGAGCTGGGCATCCGCATCGCGTTCGAGGCGGCTTCCGGCGAGGAGGCGCTGGACAAGCTGCGCGAGCAGGCCTGCGACGTGCTGTTGCTCGACCTGTCCCTGCCGGGGCAGAGCGGCATCGATGTGCTGCGGATCGTGCGCCAGCGCTATGCCGACCTGAAGGTGCTGGTGCTCAGTGGCTTTCCGGAAGAGCGCTACGCGCTACCGATGCTCCGCCACGGGGCAAACGGCTACCTGTGCAAGGATTGCGAGCGGGACGAGCTGCTGAAGGCCATCCAGACGGTGGCGCGGGGGCGGCGCTACATCTCGGGCCGCACCGCCGAACTGCTCGCCGACGACCTGGCCGGGGAGTCTGCCGCGCCGGCCCACGAGAGCCTGTCGGAGCGGGAGCTGCAGGTCTTCCTGCGGCTGGCCCGCGGCGAATCGGTATCGGGCATCGCCGAGGCGCTGAACCTGAGCGTGAAGACGGTCAGCACCTATCGCTCGCGCCTACTCGAAAAACTGGCCCTGGCCAGCAATGCGGAACTGGCTGCCTACGCCCTGCAGCACGGCCTGATGGTGGCCTGACGGGCCGCGGCGGCGGCATGCGGCCGTATCAGGCCGGGCGGGGCTGCAGCGGCATGCTGGCCTCTATCGTGCAGCCCTTGCCGGGTGCCGCCGTCACCGTCAGCCGGCCGCCAAACATCTGCACCCGGTGCTGCATGCCGGCCAGGCCGTGGCGGCTGAGCATCGGCGAGTCGGCATCGAAGCCGACGCCGTCGTCGCGGATCCACAGCTGCAGCTCGCCGTCGGCCAGGTCGAGACCGAGTTCCACGTGGCTGGCGTGGGCGTACTTGCGGATGTTGGTGAAGGCTTCCTGTGCGATGCGGAACACCGCCAGGGCCTGGTCCTCGGTGGGCTCCGGGTCGCTTCCGGGCAGAAGCAGCTCGACCGGGACCTCGCGGCTGAAGTCGTCGGCGAGGGCGCGCAGGGCCTCCACCAGGCCGAGCCCCTGCAGCAGCGGTGGGCGCAGGTCGTCGATGAGGCGCCGCTTGAGGGTGATGCCGGAGCCGATGGTATCGATGAGGCGCTTGAAGCGGTCGCGGATGTCCTGCCCGGTGCCCGGGCCGAGGCTGCGCAGCAGCCAGGCTGCGTCCATGCGGGCGGCGGTGAGGAGGGCGCCCAGCTCGTCGTGGAGCTCGCGCGCCAGCCGGCCACGCTCCGCCTCGCGGGCGTTGGTGAGGTAGCTGGCCAGGTCGCTCAGTTCGCGGGTGCGCTGGCTGACCGTCGATTCGAGCCGGCTGTTCTCGTCGGCCAGCAATGTCGCGACGCGGGCGCGCAGGTGGGCCCGCTGCTGCTGGACGCCGAACAGCACGATGAGCAGCCCGAGGGCGCCGACGGCGAGGGCCGTGACGGCCGTCTGCATGTGCTGCAGGCGCTGCAGGGAGTCGCGGGTCAGCTGCGCGTTGCTGGCCGCGCGGCGCTCGTGCAGCGCGGTGATCGACAGGCGGATCTGGTCCATGAAGGCCTTGCCGGGGCCGGCCTGCTCCGGGCTGCCGCTGTCCTCGATGTCGCCGGAGGCAACGGCCCGGGCCAGGTGCCGGCGCTTGAGGGTGACCAGTTTCTTGAGCACCTCGAACTCGTCGCGGTCGGCGCTGCCAGCCGGAAAGTCCTCTTCCATGGCGGCCAGCAAGTGCCCGACACGGGCTTCGCTGTCCCGGTAGGGTTCCAGATAGTCGTTATTGTGGGTCAGTATGTAGCCGCGCACGCTGCTTTCCGCGTCCACCACGGTCAGCAGCAGGGCGTCCAGGCGGTCCAGCCGGGCGCGGTTGTCCTGCACGGTATGGACGGCTTCCAGGCCCAGGCGGGAGTTGTCCCGGCTCGTCGCCAGCAGGGTCAGCACGATGGCGCAGCCGGCGAGCAGCAGCACGTAGGGCCAGTAGCGCAGCGCGCGCAGGTGCGCACGGAGGTCGGCGAAACGGGATTTTCCGCTGGAAAGGGGATTGGGCATGCTGTCCACGGCCGGCTGGAGGAGGCGCATGGCGGGCTTTCCCGCCATGCTGTGCGTGGCTGTCGGACAGCGGTGGCGGCGTGACGGTTCCTGCCGCGCCGTCGTGGTGCCAGGCTTGGCGTGGTTGGCCGGAGCAGGACGGAAGGAGTTGCGATGAAGGATGCAGGACGTGAGGATCCGCCACCGCGCCAGCGGCGTCGCTGGCGCGTGCTCGTGGTGTTGGCCCTGGCGGTGCTGGGGGGGCTCCTGTTCGACTGGAACATGCTGCGCGGGCCGCTCGGCGAGATGGTGTCGGCCCGCCTGGAGCGGGGCTTCCGCATCGCCGGGCCGCTGGACGTGCAGCTGTGGAGCCTGACGCCGTCGCTGTCGGCTGGCGACGTGCAACTCGACAACGCGAGCTGGGGCAAGGCGCCGCAGCTCCTGACGGTGCGGGAGCTGACGGTCAGCGTGGACCTCATCCGCCTGCTGCGCGGCGAACTGGTGCTGCCGCGGCTGGAGATCGACGGACCGCGCCTGCAGCTGGAGGAGGATGAGCACGGGCAGGGCAACTGGCTGCTCGGCGCCCATGCCGAGGCCGCCCCGGTCGCACCGCGGTTGCGCGTCGGCACCTTGCTGGTCCGCGATGGCGAGGTGTCGGCCAATCTGCCGTCACGCCAGACCGACCTGCAGCTGAGCATCGCCTCCGACGTGGTGGCCCGCCGGGTGCGCTTCGGCCTGGCCGGCCACTGGCGCGGCCAGGCTGTGCAGGCCGACGGCCAGGCCGGCAGCCTGCTGGACCTGGAACGCGCCGACCAGCCCTACCCGGTCGAAGCCAAAGGCACGGTGGGGGCGACCCGCTTCACGCTCAATGGCCGGGTCGCCAACCTGCTGGCGCTGGCCGGGCTGGATGTGGATTTCAGCCTGTCTGGGCGCAGCCTGGCGGAGCTGTATTCACCCACCGGGGTGCCGCTGCCTGCCACGCCGCCGTTCCGGCTGGCAGCGCGCCTGTTCCATCAGGAGCAGACCTGGACTTTCCGTGACATCGATGGGCGCGTCGGGCGCACCGACATGGCCGGCACGCTGAACATCAATCGCCGCGCGCCGCGCCAGCTGATCGCCGGTACGCTGCGTTTCCGCCGCCTGGACTTGGCCGACCTGTCCGGCTTCATCGGCGCCCGCCGCGAATCCGGGCAGGCCGTCGCGCCGCGGCCGGGCAAGGTTCTGCCGTCACGGCCGCTGGGCCTGGAGAAGATTGCCGCGGCGGACGTGGACGTGGAATTTGTCGCCGACGAGATCCGCAACAGCGGCCTGCCCCTCGATACGGCGGCGGGCCGGCTGCGCATCGATGACCGTCTGGTCAGCCTGTCGCCCCTCAAGCTGGGGCTTGCCCACGGCCGGGTGGACGGCTCGCTCGAGCTCGACACCCGTCAGGCCGTGCCGGCGGCCCGCCTCGACATGCAGGCGGCGCGCCTGCGCCTGCGCGACCTGATGCCGGCGGAGGATACCCGCAAGCTCACCACCGGCCTGCTCGGCGGGCGGGCCAAGTTGGCCATGCGCGGCGTGTCGGTGGCCGAGTTGCTGGGCAGCGCCGACGGGGAGGCGGCTGTCGTGATGAACGGTGGCAGCACCAGC
The DNA here is from genome assembly GCF_041914405.1 of Zoogloea sp. NCBI lineage: Bacteria > Pseudomonadati > Pseudomonadota > Betaproteobacteria > Rhodocyclales > Zoogloeaceae > Zoogloea > Zoogloea sp. The sequence continues at coordinate 31,399 of NZ_JAYSDK010000004.1, read as the reverse complement.
CTGCTGCTGGTCCGCCTGGCCAACCTGGATGTGGCCAACGGGCTGATGGCCTGGCTGGCCGGTGGGCAGCGGGAGGACATTCGTTGCGTGATCGGCGACTTCCGCGCCCAGGCCGGCGTGCTGAAGACCCAGAACCTGTTGATGGACAGCCAGCGCATGCTGATCCGCGGCGAGGGCACGATCAGCCTGCGTGACGAGGCCCTCGACCTGCGCCTGCGCGCCGCCGGCAAGGACGGCAGCCTGCTGGCCCTGCGCGGGCCGTTGAAGGTGGAGGGCAGCTTCGCCGCGCCGTCGGTGGTGCCGGAGCCGCTGCCGCTGGGCGGCCGCATCGCGGCCAGCGTGGGGCTCGGCCTGGTGTTGCCCCCGCTGGCCCTGCTGCCCCTCGTGCAGATTGGCGATGGCGGCACCGGCGACAGCCCCTGCGGGACGATGCTCGCGCGGGTCGGCGCGAAAGTGCGCCAGCCCTGACGGCCGCTTCAGCCGTCGCCGCCGATGCGCAGCCCGGTCTTCTTGAGGATGGCGGTGGAGAACAGCACGTCGCGGGCGCGGCAGGCATCACCGAGCAGCGCGGCGATCTCCTCCACGTGGGCCAGCACGGTGTCGCGGTCGCGCCCGTGCACCATCGCGAACAGGTTGTAGGGCCAGTCGGGCAGGGCGCGGGGGCGCTCGTAGCAGTGGGTCACGAAGTCGAGGTGGCCGACGGCTTCGCCCAGCTCGCCGATGTGGGCGTCGTCCACGTCCCACACCGACATGCCGTTGGCGGTGTAGCCGAGGGCGTAGTGGTTGGGCACCGCGCCGATGCGGCGGATGCGGCCGCCCTGCAGCATGGCGGCGAGGCGCGTCTTGACTAGCGCCGCGTCGACGCCGAGCTCTTCCGCCAGCGCGTCGTAGGGGCGGGGCACCAGCGGCAGGCCGGCCTGGGTGGCGATGATCAGGCGGCGCTCGAAATCGTCCGGCGGTAGCGTGTCCGTCATGCCTTCAGCCTCATGTCCACGAAGAACTCCCGCAGTTTGGGAAAGGCGAACACCGGCAGGCCGGTGGCGGCCTCGATGCGCGCCGTGGCGGCGGCGATGCCGTCCGGCGTCTCGGTGGCAAGCACGAACCACATGTTGAGGCGGTGCTCGCGCCGGTAGTTGTGGGCCACCTCGGGCAGCGCGTTGACCGCCGCGGCGACCTCGTCGAAGCGCTCTTCCGGCACGGCCAGCGCGGCCAGCACGAAGCGGCCGCCGAGGCGTTCGATCTGGAACATGGGCCCGAAGCGGGTCAGTACGCGGGCGTCGAGCAGGCGCTGCAGGCGGGCGATGAGGTCGGCCTCGGTGGTGCCGAGCTGGGCGGCGACTTCCCGGTAGGGCTCGTCACTGATCGGAAAGCCGCCCTGCAGTGCGTTGATGATGCGCCGGTCGAGCTCGTCGAGGACGGCCGGTGGCGGGCGGCGGGATGGGGCGCTCGAAGGGGCGTTCATGCGGCGGCGAGCCCCTGCGGCCCTTGGTAGCGGGCGCCGCACTGCTTGTAGCAGTCGGTGGAGAACAGCACCGCATGCGGGAAGGCGGCCAGGCCGACGGCGTCGGCCAGCTCGGCGCGGCGCGCTTCGACGGCGGGGCGGGATTGGCCGTGGATCATGCAGAACAGGTTGTAGGGCCAGTCGGGGGCGGTGCGCCGACGGTAGCACAGGCTGACCCCGTCCTGGCCGGCGAGGGCATGGCCGAGGGCGCTGACCTGCGCTTCCGGCACCGCCCACACGCACATCGCGTTGGCCTGCCAGCCCAGGTCCCGGTGCCGCACGACGACGCCGAAGCGGCGCAGCGTGCCGTCGGCGAGCCAGCGTTTGAGCGTGGCGAGCACGGCGTCTTCGCCGAGGCCGGCGGCGTGGCCGAGGGCGCGGAACGGCCGGGCGACCCACGGCAGACCGTCGTGCAGGGCGTCCACCAGGCGCCAGTCGGCGTCGCTCAGCGGCTGGCGCGGGCCGGCGGATGTCGCGTGGCGGGTGCGCCGGCCGTTGGCCAGGTCGAAGCCCAGGTCGATGTGGAATTCCTCGAGCAGCGGCAGGGCGATCGGCGGGCAGCCGGTGGCGGCGCCCATCTCGTCCAGCAGCGCGGCCAGCGCGGCCTCGTCGTGGGCGCTGGCGACAAACCACAGGTTGTAGCAGTGCTCGCGCCGGTAGTTGTGATTGACGCCGGCGAAGGCGCTGACGATGCGTGCCACGCGGGGCAGTTCGTCGACCGGCACGGCCATCGCGGCGAGGGTGCTGGCGCCCAGTCGGCGTGGCGCGAAGACTGCGCCGACCCGACTGATCTTGCCGGCGTTGCGCAGACAGGCCAGGCGCGCCATGGTCTCTTCGGCGCTGCAGCCGACCTGGGCGCCGACCGCCGCCCAGGGTTCCGGGGCGAGCGGAAAGCCGCGCTGGAAGTCGTTGAGGAGCTGGAAGTCACGCGGGTCGGCGGCGATCATGGCCAGGCTCCTTTCATGGAGGGATTCCCTGTGGGGGCGAATTCATTCGCCCACGGACTTTGGTAAGCCGACCGAGGGCGAATGAATTCGCCCCTACAGGGTGGTGACCAATGTCCGCCGAAGTACGAGGGCTGCTTCATCTCAGAAACCGATCCGCTGTGCACGCGACGTGAAGAAAATGCCCGACGGCGCGTCGGCCGGCAGTTCCTTGCGTACCGCGAAGCTGGCGGTGTCCACCACCGTGACCCGGTTGCTGTCCCGCGAGGACAGCCACACTTCCTCGCCGCGCGGCGTGAATTCCAGGTGCAGCACCGCCTTGCCGGGGCTGAAGGTGTGGATCACGCGCTTTTCGACGGTGTCGATGACCTGCACCCACTCGTTGTCGGGGAAGGCGAAGTTCACCCACACCTGGCGGCCGTCCGGGCGCGCCATCACGAACACCGGCTGGCCCTTGACCGGGATGCGTGCCGTTTCCTGCCAGCTGCGGGCGTCGGCGACCAGCACCTCGTGGTGGCCAACGGCGGGCAGCCAGGCCTGCCCGGCGGCCAGGGACCAGCCGCGCAGGTGGGGCATCTTGAAGACCGGCAGCTTCTCCTCGCCGCGGCCGTAGCCGGACAGGATCTTGCGGCTGCCGGCTTCCGGGTGCCACAGGTCGAGCAGGGAGATGCCGTCCTCGCCGAACAGGCCGGCCAGGAAGTAGCGCCCATCGGGCGTGACCAGGCCGTCGTAGGGCTGCTTGCCGGCCGGGTAGCGGGTGGTGACCGGCTTGCGCGGGTCGCTGAAGTCGCTGACCCAGATCTCGTTGGCGTCGAACAGGGCGTAGGCGAAACGCTGGCCCGGCACGTCGGCCAACCCGACGACGCGGGAGAACTTGCCCGGCGCGTATTCGGCGGGGACCTCGGCGAGCAGTTCCAGCGTGTCGGCGTCGAAAGCCTTGATGCCGCCCGGCTCGTAGTTCTGGGCGACGATCAGGCGGCCGTCCTGGGACACTGAGCCGCCGATGGAATTGCCGGCCTGGATAATGCGCTTGGCGATGCGGCGGGTCAGCAGGTCCACCTTGGTCAGCCCGCCGTCGCGGCCGAACACGTAGGCGTAGCGGCTGTCGCGGGAGAACGCCACGTGGGCGTGGGACAGGTCGCCGAGGCCGTCCACGCTGCCGAGGCTGCTGTCGTGGCTGTGTTCGACGATCTGCACGCGGCCGGCGGCACGCTCGATGACCACGCCGAGGTCGCCGGTGCCGCGCAGTTCGGCGGGGGCGCTGGCACAGGCGCTAAGGGCAAGCGCGGCCGCGAGGGTGCTGAGGGAGGTGAGGAGGCGCATGGTCATTGCAGGCTCGGGAAGCCTTCCTTAAGGCGGGCGACGATCCAGCCAGCCTCGGCCTCGTCCATGAAGCGGTTCCAACCGGGCATCGCGGTGCCGGGGCGGCCGTTCAGGATGGTGGCGACCAGGGCTTCATCGGGCAGTTCGGCTAGCCGTTCCGGCAGCAGGGCCGGACCGAGGCCGCCAGCCAGGCGCATGCCGTGGCAGGAGCCGCAGTCCTGGCGGACCATGTGTACCAGCGTCTGCTGGCGCTCCGGCGTCGGTGCCGGCTCGGCGGCGGGGGCGGCGCTCACCGCCAGGGCGGTCAGGCCGAGCAGCACGGCCACGTGGATCAACAACGAGCGGTCCATCGCAGAACTCCTTTTGACGACGCCCTCACAGTAGGTTGACCCGCCGGCAGGGTCATTGATGGGCATCAAGAAGGCCGGGCCGGTGGAGTTGGGGTGAGGCGCTTGAACGAGTGCTCGGGGGGATTTTGGTGGGGGCGAATTCATTCGCCCCCACAGGGACATTCTCCAGGGGGGGCCAGGGTCTTCCCCAGCCCGGGCTGGCTTGGCCTTATCCTTGCGCCCTCGTCCCCGCACCCCTTGTCCGATGCCCCAGACCCTCGCTGCCGCAGCCCATAGCGAACTGCTGATCAAGAAGAGCCGCTTCCTCGGCTGTGTGCAGCCGATGGCCGACCGCGCCGAGGCCCAGCGCCTGGTGGCGGCGCTGAAGGCGCAGCATCCGGGGGCGGCCCACGTGTGCTGGGCCTTGCTGGCGGGTGGGCAGTCGGCCGCGGTGGACGATGGGGAGCCGAGCGGCACGGCCGGGCGGCCGATGCTCGACGTGTTGCGCCATCAAGATCTGGAAGGTGTGCTGGCTACGGTGGTGCGCTACTACGGGGGCGTCAAGCTGGGGGCCGGCGGCCTGGTGCGGGCTTATACGGACAGCGTGGCACAGGCGTTGCTGGCGGCGGAGAAGGTGGCCATCGTGCGCAGCACCGTGCTGCGCTGCGCGGTGCCCTATGCGCAGGAGGGCCTGGTGCGGCGGGCACTGGACGGCGCCGGGGCAGTGCTGCAGGGCGTGAGCCACGGCGAGCAGGTGGAATTCGCCTTCAGCCTGCCTGTGGATGCGGCGGCGGAGCTGGTGGCTCGTCTCGACGAGGCCTGCCACGGGCGCTTGGTGTGGCTGGGGGAGGATTAGGAGTACGAACCGCGAATGAATGAGGGGGACGCATGCATGCGTCCCCCTCGCATAACCTCATCCCCAGGTTACGAGACTGCTCAGCCCTTCAGGATCCAGCCCAGCACGTCCTTCAGCTCGGCGTCGCTGATCTTCTCGGCCGGGTTGGGGGGCATCGGGATCTGGCCCCAGTTGCCGGCGCCGCCCTTGCGGACCTTGTCGGTGAGCTTGGCGACGGCGTCACCCTGGCCCTTGTACTTCGCGGCGACGTCCTTGAAGGCCGGACCGACCAGCTTCTTGTCCATCGAATGGCAGGCCAGGCAGCCGGCCTTCTGGGCCGATGCGGCCGGGTCGGCGAAGACGCTGCCGCTGGCGGCGGTAGCCATCAGGGCGAGCAGCAGGAAGCGTTTCTTCATTTCTTGTCTCCTTGGCGAAGGCACCGCCCCTCGGATGCTCCGGGGGCGGTGAGGCACGATGCTCAGTAGATGTCGTGCTGCGTGTTGTAGAGGTTGAAGTGGCCGGTCGGCGTGACGATGCGCGGATCCTTGATGACGTTCTTCAGCTTCAAGGTCTTGTCATCCACGACGACGATCGCCGATTCCTTGTTCTTGGCGCTCCACACCGAGAACCACACTTCGTCGCCCGCCTTGTTGTACTCGGGCTGGACCACGCGCTTGGCGCCGTCGTCCTTCAGGCCGGCCCACTCGCCGATCGGCAGCGTCTTGTAGCCGGCGGCCAGGTTGTTGACGTCATACACCACGATGGACTGGGAAATCGCCGGATCCGGGTTCAGCGGGGCGTCGGAGTACAGGTGCTTGGACTTCGGATGGCTCTTGATGAACAGCGCGCCTCCGCCCGGGCCCTTCAGCGATTCGACCATCTTCCAAGCGTACTGCGGGTGCTTGGCCGGGTCGGTGCCGATCAGCGCGATGGTGTCGTCGCCGAGGTGACCGGTGGACCACACCGGACCGTACTTAGGATGGATGAAGTTGGCGCCGCGGCCCGGGTGCGGGATCTTGCCCACGTCGATGAGGCCGGCCAGCTTGCCGTCCTTCATGTCGATGGCGCCGATCTTGTTGGACTGGTTGGCTGCCACCATGAAGTAGCGCTTGCTGCTGTCCAGGCCGCCGTCATGCAGGAACTTGGCGACCGGAATTTCCTTGGTGGAGATGGTGTTGAGGTCGGTGTAGTTGACCAGCAGGGTCTTGCCGGTTTCCTTCACATTGACCAGGAACTCGGGCTTGTAGTGGGACGCCACGATGGAGGCGACGCGCGGCTCCGGGTGGTATTCCTGGTCGCCGACGGTCATGCCGCGGGTGGCCATGATCTTCAGCGGCTCGAGGGTGTCGCCGTTCATGATCACGTACTGGGGCGGCCAGTAGGAGCCGGCGATGGCCAGCTTGTCTTCGTAGCCCTTGAACTTGGAGGTCTCGACGGAGCGGGCCTCGAGGCCGGTGCGGATCTCGGCGACGTTGTCCGGCTTCTCCATCCACAGGTCGATCATGTTGATCTTGGCGTCGCGGCCGATCACGAACAGGTAGCGGCCGGAGGCGGACACGCGGGAGATATGCACCGCGTAGCCGGTCTTGACCACGTTGATGATCTTCTTGGTGTCGCCGTCGATGAGCGCAATCTCACCCGTGTCGCGCAGGGTGGTCGAGAAGATGTTCTCGATGTTGTAGTTGTTCATCTTCTTCTTCGGCCGCTGCTCGGGCGGCACGATGACCTTCCAGGTCGCCTTCATTTCCTTCAGGCCGTATTCCGGCGGCTGCGGAGGCGTCTGCTGGACGTAGCGGGCCATCAGGTCGACGGTGTCGTCGTCGAATTCACCGGAGGTGCCCCAGTTGGGCATGCCGGCGGGAGAGCCGTACTTGATGAAGACCTTCAGGTAGTCGGTGCCGGCGGCGAGGGTCTTCTCCGGCGTCAGCGGCTTGCCGGTGGCGCCCTTGCGCAGCACGCCGTGACAGCCGGCGCAGCGTTCGAAGTAGATCTGGCGTGCCTTGTCGAATTCCGCCTTGGTCATCGGCGGGGCCTTCGGGTTGATGTCCTGGTACATCTCCACATTGGCCAGCGGTGATCCGGCCGCCTGGTACTTGGCAGCGGGATCGTTCGTCGATGTCTTCGGCTCTTCGGCGAAGGCTTGCGACAGGGCCAGCGGCAGCAAGGCCGCGGCGATCGCTCCGGTTTTCCACATACTCATCGTGCATCTCCCTTTATGAACCCAACGAGCGGCCTATCCCGCTTGCGGCGAAGAGTGCGCTTCGGGGGTATTCCCCTTCCTTGACTCGGGTCAAGTTCGAAAAAGGTAGTCGGCTGATAGATTGCGGTCGTCATGATTCCGGGAGTTCCGCCATGCCTCCGTCCGCCACCGCCAGCTTCGGCCTGCCTGCCGCCGGCACCCTGCGTGCCTTTGTCGATCAGCTTGTCGGTGGCCGCGGCAGCGCCCCGGCCGAGACCTTCAAGCCGCTTGCCAGCGGTATCCGCCCGCCGGGGCGGGTGGCGCTGGTCGGCGCCGGGCCCGGCGACCCCGAGCTGCTGACGCTGCGCGCTGCGCGGCTGATCGGCGAGGCCGATGCGTTGGTCGTGGATCACCTGGTTGGTGATGGCGTGCTGGACTTCGCCCGGCCCGACGCGGAGCGCATCTATGTCGGCAAGGAGGCCGGTCATCACACCTTGCCGCAGGAAGACATCAACCGTCTGCTCGTCGAACTGGCCCGTGACGGCCGTCGGGTGGTCCGCCTGAAGGGTGGCGACCCCTTCATCTTCGGGCGCGGGGGCGAGGAGTTGGAAGAGCTGCTGGCCGCCGGCATCCCCTTCGAGGTGGTGCCGGGCGTCACCGCCGCCTGCGGCGTGGCGGCCTACGCCGGTATTCCGCTGACTCACCGTGATTACGCCCAGTCGGTGGTGTTTGCCACCGGTCACCGCCGTGCTGGGGAATCGGCGCTCGACTGGACGGCGCTGGCGCGCCCGCACCAGACCGCGGTGATCTACATGGGCGTTGGCATGTTGCTGTCCCACTGCGCGGCGCTGATCGCCCACGGCCGCGCCCCGCAGACCCCGGCGGCGCTGGTCGAGAACGGCACCACGCCGCGCCAGCGCATCGTCACCGGAACCCTCGAGACCTTGCCGGACAAGGCCACCCTGGCCGGCATCCGCCCGCCGGCGCTGCTGATCGTCGGCGAGGTGGTCAGCCTGGCTGGCAAGCTCGCCTGGTTCGACGGCGCGGCCGCAGGGGCTGGGGCGGCGGTGATGGCGTAGCCCTGCGGGGCTGGTTTCTGGGGAATCCGTGGGGGCGAATGAATTCGCCCCCACGGATTCTTGTGGGATATGCACATCATTGGTGCATATTCCGGTGTTCATTGTGGTGCATGGCGTACGGCATGCTGTCTGGCCGGTAGGCCCGATCCCTCTTTTGATACTCCCAAAGCCCTTCTTTGGCGCCGGATTGCAACATCCGAGCAATGGGCGCGGCGTAAACCGCTTGGCGTGAAGTTTGCTACGTCAAGCAATGATTCTGAAAACCGCGCCCCAAGAACGGAGTATCCAGTGACCATCCATGTCGCCCTCAATCACCTGACCTCCTACAAGTACGACCGGCCGATCAATGTCGGCCCGCAAGTCGTCCGTCTGCGGCCCGCTCCCCACAGCCGCACGCGCATCCTGTCCTACTCCCTGAAGGTGCTGCCCAAGCCCCATTTCATCAACTGGCAGCAGGACCCGCAGTCCAACTACCTGGCGCGCCTGGTCTTCCCGGAGAAGGTCACCGAGTTCAGCGTGGAGGTGGATCTGGTTGCCGAGATGTCGGTGATCAACCCGTTCGACTTCTTCCTGGAGCCGGAGGCCGAGAACTTCCCGTTCGAATACGCCGGCGCCCTCAGCCACGAGCTGGCCCCGTACCGTCTGAAGGACGAGGCCACGCCGGAGTTCAAGAAGTACCTGGACGGCATCTCCCGCGACAAGACCCGGGTGGTGGACTTTCTGGTCAAGCTCAACGCCGACCTGCAGCAGCACATCGGCTACGTGATCCGCATGGAACCGGGCGTGCAGACGCCGGAAGAGACGCTGACCAAGCGTACCGGCTCGTGCCGCGATTCGGCCTGGCTGCTGGTCCAGCTGCTGCGCCACCTGGGCCTGGCGGCGCGCTTCGTGTCCGGCTACCTGATCCAGCTGAAGGCCGACGTGAAATCCCTCGACGGCCCGTCCGGCACCGAGGTGGACTTCACCGACCTGCACGCGTGGACCGAGGTCTACCTGCCCGGCGCCGGCTGGGTCGGCCTCGATCCGACCTCGGGCCTGTTCGCCGGCGAAGGCCACATCCCGCTGGCCGCCTCTCCCGACCCGTCGTCGGCAGCGCCGATCTCCGGCCTCATCGACGAGTGCGAGTGCGAGTTCGAGCACCTCATGAAGGTCACCCGCGTGAAGGAAGCGCCGCGGGTCACCAAGCCCTACACCGAGGAGCAGTGGGCCGAGATCGAGGCCCTCGGCCATCGCATCGACGCCGACCTCGACGCCAACGACATGCGCCTGACGATGGGCGGCGAGCCGACCTTCGTGTCCATTGACGATCCGGACGGTGCCGAGTGGAACACCGAGGCGATGGGCCCGACCAAGCGCATCCGCGCCGAAGATCTCTACCATCGCCTGCGCGAGAAGTACGGCCCCAATGGCCTGGCCCACTTCGGCCAGGGCAAGTGGTATCCGGGCGAGCAGCTGCCGCGCTGGTCGCTGACCTGCTTCTGGCGCAAGGACGGCGAGCCGATCTGGACCAACCCGGACCTGATCGCCGACGCCTCCGCCCCGGGCGAAGTGGATGCTGCCCAGGCCAATGCCTTCCTCGCCGGCATCGCCGAACGGCTGGCGCTGGACCCGCGGCGGGTCTTCCCGGCCTACGAGGACGCCTTCTACTACCTTTGGCGGGAACGCCGTCTGCCGGGCAACGTGGATCCCTTCGACGCGCGCCTCGACGACCCGCTGGAGCGCGACCGCATCCGCCGCGTCTATGAACATGGCCTGCCCAACCCGGTCGGCTACGTGCTGCCGGTCAGCCTCAACAGCTACACCGGCGACTGGCAGACCGGCCCGTGGTTCCTGCGCGATGAACGCTGCTACCTGATCCCCGGCGACTCGCCGCTGGGCTACCGCTTGCCGCTGGATTCCCAGCCGTGGGTGGCGAAGGGCGACTACCCCTACGTCAATCCGCCCGACCACCACCAGGTTTTCCCGCCGCTGCCCGAGTACGCCGCGATCCGCCGCCAGCTGCCGGGCGGCCAGACCGCCGTGCTCAACGCGCTGAAGGACGGCGAGGCCGGCTTCGGCTCGTCCGCCGCCGCGCGTGCCGCCGCTGCGCTGAAGGCCGCCCGCGACGCCGAGAAGCTGAGCCCCACCGACCGCCAGCCGGAGCCCTTCAAGTCCGCCGACTGGATCGTCCGCACCGCCATGTGCGCCGAGCCGCGAAACGGCACGATGCACATCTTCATGCCGCCGCTGGCCAGCCTCGAGAAGTACCTGGAACTGGTCGCCGCCATCGAGGCGACCGCCGAGGCCCTCGGCACGCCGGTGGTCATCGAGGGCTACGAGCCGCCATCCGACCCGCGCCTGACCCACTTCCGCATCACCCCCGACCCCGGCGTGATCGAGGTGAACATCCACCCGTCGCGCAACTGGGAAGAGCTGGTGGACCGCACCACCCACCTCTACGAGGCGGCTCACTACTCGCGCCTGACCACCGAGAAGTTCATGGTGGACGGTCGCCATACCGGCACCGGCGGCGGCAACCACTTCGTGCTCGGCGGCGCCACTCCGGCTGATTCGCCCTTCCTGCGCCGGCCGGACCTGCTGCGCAGCCTGATTTCCTACTGGCACAACCATCCGAGCCTGTCCTACCTGTTCTCCGGCCTGTTCATCGGCCCGACCAGTCAGGCGCCGCGCATCGACGAGGCGCGCAACGACTCGGTGTACGAAATCGAGACGGCCTTCCGCCAGTTCCCGAAGGTCGGCGAGGAGGTGCCGCCGTGGCTGATCGACCGCCTGCTGCGCAACCTGCTCATCGACGTGACCGGCAACACCCACCGTTCCGAGTTCTGCATCGACAAGCTGTACTCGCCGGACGGCCCCACTGGCCGCCTCGGCCTGCTCGAACTGCGCGCCTTCGAGATGCCGCCCCACGCGCGCATGTCGCTGGCCCAGCAACTGCTGCTGCGCGGCCTGCTGGCACGCTTCTGGGACAAGCCCTATGCGCCGGAGCGCCTGGTGCGCTGGGGTACCGAGCTGCATGACCGCTTCCTGCTGCCGCACTTCGTTGAGCAGGACTTCAACGACGTGATCGAGGACATGCAGGGTCACGGCCTCGATTTCAAGCCGGAGTGGTTCGCGCCGCACATGGAGTTCCGCTTCCCGAAGATCGGCGACTTCGCGGTGCGCGGCATCGACGTGGAGCTGCGCGGTGCCCTCGAGCCCTGGCACGTCATGGGCGAAGAAGGGGCGATCGGCGGCACCGTGCGTTTCGTCGATTCGTCGGTCGAGCGCCTGCAGGTGAAGGTTTCCGGCATGTCCGACGACCGCTTCCTGCTGGCGGTCAATGGCCGCACGATCCCGCTGCAGCCCACCGGCACCGTCGGCGAGCACGTCGCCGGTGTGCGCTACCGGGCCTGGCAGCCGCCGTCCTGCCTGCATCCGACCATTCCGTCCCACGCGCCGCTGGTCTTCGACCTGGTCGATACCTGGACCGGCCGCTCCCTTGGTGGTTGCCAGTACCATGTGTCGCACCCGGGTGGTCGCAGCTTCGAGACCTTCCCGATCAACGCCTTCGAGGCCGAGAGCCGCCGCCTGGCGCGCTTCTTCCGCATGGGCCACACGCCGGGCGAACCGGCGGTGCAGGTCTCGCCGGTGGAGAAGGAGTTCCCGTTCACGCTGGATCTGCGGCGCTGACGGCAATGCCGGCCTCCCCGGGGGCCGGCCTTGGCTGGGGGCTCCTCCCTCCCGGGAAGCCCCTGCGCTTAACCAAAATCAACAACTTCCGTGCCGTCTGCGGCACGGTCGTGCGTGCGGTGTGTGCTAGTTTCGCAAGATGCCCAGCTCCATCCTTGCCCATTACCCCTATCGACCCGACAGCTACGACGAGCTGTTCGGTGAGGAAGGGGTGCGCCCGCACTGGCAGGAATTCCTCGATCACATCGACGAATCCAGCGCCGATACCCTGAAGGTGCGTGCCGCCCAGCTTTCCCGTGGCATCCAGCAGAACGGTGTCACCTACAACGTGTATGCGGACCCCCGTGGTGCCGACCGCCCGTGGTCGGTGGACCTGCTGCCACTGATCTTGCCCGCCGACGAATGGCGCGGCATCTCGGCGGCGATCACGCAGCGGGCGCGCCTGCTCAATGCGCTGCTCAGTGATCTCTACGGTGCCCAGACGACCCTCTCCGAAGGCCTGCTGCCGCCTGAACTGGTGTATGGCCACAAGGGCTTCCTGTGGCCGTGCTCCGGCCTCAAGCCGCCTGGCGGCGCCTACCTGCACCTGTACGCCGCCGACCTGGCCCGCTCGCCGGACGGCCGCTGGTGGGTCATCGCCGACCGTACCCAGAGCCCGTCGGGCGCCGGTTACGCGCTGGAGAACCGCCAGCTGGTGTCGCGGGCCTTCCCCGACCTGTTCCGCGACCTGCAGGTACGCAGCCTGTCGGGCTTCTTCCGCGGCCTGCAGCGCAGCCTGGCCAGCCAGGCGCCGACCGACGGCGAGCCGCCGCTGACGGTGCTGCTGACGCCCGGCCCTTTCAACGAAACCTATTTCGAGCACGTCTATCTGGCCCGCAACATGGGCTTCCCGCTGGTCGAGGGGCAGGACCTGACGGTGCGCAACGACACGGTCTTCCTCAAGACGGTGTCCGGCCTCAAGCGCGTGCACGCGATCCTGCGCCGCCTTGATGACGACTTCTGCGACCCGGTCGAGCTGCGCGCTGACTCCGCCCTCGGTGTGCCGGGCCTGCTCGGCGCGGTGCGTGCCGGCAAGGTGCTGGTGGCCAATGCATTGGGCAGTGGCTTGCTCGAATCGGCCGCGCTGCCGGGTTTCCTGCCCGGCATCTGCCGCCACCTGCTCGGCGAGGAGCTGGCGATGCCGTCGGTGGCCACCTGGTGGTGCGGCGAGGAGCCGGCCCGCAAGGAGGTGCTGGAGAACCTGCGCAGCCTGGTCATCAAGCCCACCTTCCCGGGTGGTTCCAGCGAGGTGATTTTCGGCGACCAGCTCGGCGAGGACCAGTTCGACGAGGTGGCCCGGCGCATCGAGGCCGAGCCGTCGGCCTTCGTCGCCCAGGAGCTGGTCAAGCTGTCCCGCGCGCCGGCCTGGGGCGGCGGCCAGCGCCGCAAGCTGCTGACCCGCTCGATGGGCCTGCGGGTCTACGCGGCGATCACGCCGGAAGGCTACAACGTGCTGCCCGGCGGGCTGGCACGGGTCGCCGGGGTGGACAACACGCGCATCCTGACCATGCAGAAGGGCGGCAGCAGCAAGGACACCTGGGTGCTGTCCGACGGCCCGGTGGCCAGCTTCAGCCTGCTCAACAACAACATCCGCGTCAGTGACCTGATCGAGGAAACCGGCACCCTGTCGTCGCGCCTGGCCGAGAACCTGTTCTGGTTCGGGCGCTACGGCGAGCGCTGCGACTCCGTTGCCCGGCTGGCCCGGCTGGCCTTGTCGCGGCTGTCGGAGGGGCGGCGCTCGGAGCGTGCCGGTGCCCTGACGATCATGCTCGAACTGGCGGCGGGCGCGGGCTTGGTGGAGTCCCGGGTGGGGAACCTGCCGATCGCCAAGGCCGAGCTGGACCTGTTCCGCGCGGTGCTCGACCGTCGGTCCGACAGCGGCCTGGCGGCCAACCTGCAGCGCCTGACCTGGTGCGCCACTCAGGCCCGCGAGCACCTGTCCCTCGACCACTGGCACGCCCTCAAGCGCCTGTCCGCCGAGCTGGAGGAGGCCCGCGCGACCGTCACCGACGTATCGGCGCTGCTCGAATTCCTCGACGGTGCGCTGACCACCTTTGTGTCCCTGTCCGGATTCGCGATGGACAACATGACCCGCGACACCGGCTGGCGCCTGCACATCGTCGGCCGCCGCGTCGAGCGCCTGGACAACCTGGCGCGCACGCTGGCGCGCTTCCTGCGCAGCTACGGCGACATCAACGGCGCGTTGCAGCGTGAGCTGGCGGTGGAGGCGCTGCTCGAGTTGTGCGACTCGATCATCACCTACCGTACCCGCTACCGCGCCCAGCCCGAGTTACTGCCGGCGCTGCACATGCTGACCACCGACGACGCCAACCCCCATGCGCTGGCCTTCCAGGTGCGGATGGTCAGCAATTACCTGGCCCGCTTCGAGGCCGACGAGAAAGTGGATCTCGGCGTGGCCGAGCTGGAAGCGAGCTTCGCCGCGATCCGCAGCTTCCCGTGGGGACGCCTCGAGGCGGTCTGCCCGGCCCTCGAGCGGGTGGATGCGAGCCAGCAGCTCGCGGCACTCTTCGATCGCCTGGGCGCTGCCGGCCGTACGCTGTCGGATCGCCTGGCGATGCGCTTCTTCAGCCACGTTGGCCAGACTGGCCAGGCCACCTTTGCCGCCTGAAGGCTCCATGACCCGGTCCGCCGCCTACACCATCCTCCACGAAACCGAATACGCCCCCTGCGGCGTGCCGGTGTCCCTGGCCCAGCACCTGCTGCACCTGATTCCCCGCGAACTGCCGTGGCAGAGCCGGGAGTCCGGACGCATCGTCATCGAGCCGGATCTGGCCCACCTCAGCGAGGGCGAGGACGCCTTCGGCAACCCGGTGGCCTGGCTGTCCCTCGACACGCCCCACGACGGCCTGCTGGTGCGCGCCGAAAGCCACGTCACGGTGAGCAGCCGGGTGCTGCCCGACTCCGATGAATCGCCGCCGTGGGAAAGCGTGCGCGACAGCCTGCGCTATCACCCGGAGCCGCGCTGCGCGGATTCCCTCGATGCGCTGCGCTACCTGTACGCCTCGCCGCGGGTGCCCTGCAGCGCTGCGCTGGCGGCCTTCGCCCGCGAAGCCTTCCGGCCCGGCGAGCCGCTGCTGGCCGGCGCTCAGGCGCTGATGGAGGTGATCTTCAAGACCTTCACCTTCGACGCCAAGGCCACCGAGGTGAACACCCCGGTCCACGAGGTGCTCCAGCGCAAGCGCGGCGTGTGCCAGGACTTCGCCCATCTGATGATCGCCGCGCTGCGCTCGGTTGGCCTGCCGGCCCGCTACATGTCCGGCTACCTGCTCACCGACCCGCCGCCGGGCAAGCCGCGGCTGGTCGGTGCCGATGCCTCCCACGCCTGGGTGGCGGTGTGGTGCCCGACGAACGGCTGGGTCGAGTATGACCCGACCAACGGCATCCAGCCCGACCTGCGCCACGTGACCCTCGGCTGGGGGCGTGATTTCCAGGATGTGTCGCCATTGCGTGGGGTGATCCTCGGTGGCCTGGCCCAGGCGCCGGAAGTGCGCGTCACCGTGATGCCGGACGCCGAGCGGGCCGAGCCTGCCTGATCGCGGTGGTGGTCGAGTACTGAGGCAGTGCATCGGTGGCGGTGGCCGATGCAGTCAGACTGGGCGAATGAATTTGTCCTCACGGCATCCGGAATCGCCATGGTCATGCCGGGAGCGGCGGCTTCCGCTACGATATGACAGACACCGAGCCAGATGAGACCTCCTGTCGTGGATGCCCAGAATCCGGACCCCGCCGAGCCCCTGCAACGCCTGCTGGTGGTTGATGACGACCCCAGCATGGTGCGCCTGCTGAGCCGCCTGCTGGTAGGCATGGCGCGCATCCACTTCGCCACCAGCGGCGAGGATGCGCTGCTGCAGATCCGCCAGAACCCGCCGGACCTGGTGCTGCTCGATGCCGAGATGCCCGGCCTGGGCGGCTACGAGACCTGCCGCCAGCTCAAGGCCGACCCGGCGCTGGCCCATGTGCCGGTGATCTTCGTCACGGCCCACACCGACACCGCCTCGGAAACCCATGCCCTGACGATCGGCGCAGTGGATTTCATTCCCAAGCCGCTCAACCCGCCGGTTGTCCAGGCGCGGGTTCGCACCCACCTGGCCCTCAAGCGCCAGAGCGACGAACTGCGCCGCCTGACCGCCACCGATGCGCTGACCGGCATCGCCAACCGGCGCGCCTTCGACGAAGGCCTGCAGCTGGAATGGCGGCGCGCCATGCGCAGCCGCGCACCCTTGTCGCTGCTGATGGTGGACGTGGATTACTTCAAGCGCTTCAACGACACCTACGGCCATCCGGCCGGCGATGCCTGCCTGCGCACGGTGGCCCGCGTGCTGGTGCAGACCGCCCGGCGGGCCGGCGACCTGGTGGCGCGCTACGGCGGCGAGGAGTTCGCGTTATTGCTGCCGGCTACCGCCGCCTTCGATGCCTTCCACCTCGGCGAGAGCCTGTGCCAGGGCGTTGCGGCGCTGGGGGTTCCCCATGCCGCGTCATCGGCCGCGGCGCATGTCAGCATCAGTGTCGGGGTCGCCACGCTGGCGCTGCCCTGTGAAGGCGTCGAGCCGCCCCGCGGGGCCTGCCATGACTGCGACCAGGCGCCGCGTTGCCTGGCGGGTCCGGAGGCCTTGCTGGCCCTTGCCGACGAGGCGCTGTATGCGGCCAAGGCCATGGGCCGCGCGCGCGTGGTGGACCGGATCGGCATCGTTGCACCGGGCCACGATGCCGACCACCTGTTCGAGCCGCGTGACGGCGGAGCGCCATGCTGAGATCATGGACGGCGTGATCGTCGGCTCGTCGCGCCTTTCCTTTCCGGAGCACCATGCCCGCCTGGCTCTATTCCTTCCGTGCCCGTCTGACCCTGCTGTTCGGCGGTTTGTCCCTGGCCGTTGCGCTGGGGCACAACCTCTATCTCGAGCAGCTCACCACCGCGGCCCTGACCCGCGAGCGGGGCGCTGCGCTGCGCGACCTGGCCCACGCGATCGCCGTCCAGCTGGATAGCAACGTGCAGGAGCGGGCGCGGGAGATCACCCTGCTGGCCCAGTCGCCGGCGCTGACCCGCGGCAGCCTCGGGGCGACCGAATTGCGCGGCGTGCTGGAGCGCATGAAGCACTCCCATCCCCAGTACGCCTGGATCGGGGTTGCCGGATCTGACGGCCTGGTCCTCAATTCTGCCGACGGTGTGCTGGTCGGCGCTAAGGTGCAGGAACGTCCGTGGTTCATCGAGGGCCAGAAGCGTCCCTACATCGGCGATGTCCACGAAGCCGTGCTGCTGGCCAAGCACTTGCCTCGGCCGAGTTCCGGCGAGCCCTTGCGCTTCGTCGACTTCGCGTCGCCGATTTATGACGAGCAGGGCGGTTGGCGCGGCATCCTGGCCAGCCACTCCCACTGGAGCTGGGTCGAGCACATCATTGCGACGGCCCTGCCGGCGGAGGCGCTCGGCGACCAGGTCGAGGTGTATGTTCTCAACCGCAGCAATGCGGTGCTCTACCCGTACAAGGCCGTCGGTAGCGGTGAAGTGCCGCTGGAGTTGCCGCGGGATGTGGGCTACGCGCAGGTGGCGTGGGGCCAGGAAGGGCAGTTCTTCACCGCGGCGGCGCGGCTGCCGAGTTCCGCAGCGGCGGCCCTCGGCTGGCGGATCGTGGTGCGAATGCCGGTGGACAAGGCCTTCGCGCCAATTGCCGCCCTGCGCCAGACCCAGCTGCTGCTGGCCGTACTGACCACGCTGATTCTCGGGGCCGTTGCCTTCCTGTTCGCCCGCCGTCTCAGCAAGCCCCTCGAACAACTGGCGGAAGCCGCCCACCGGGTGCAGCAGGGCGCCGAAGAGCGGCTGCCCGAGGTCCGCTCGCGTACTACCGAAGTCCGGGATCTTGCCGCCGCGCTGCAGGCCATGACCCACAGTCTGCTGGCCCGGCGGGAAGCCCTCCGCGAGGCGGCGGCGGGGCTGGAGACGCGGGTTGCCGAACGGACCGGGGAGCTGGAGGCGGCGCGTAACCGCTTCCGCAGCTTCATCCGACATGCCCCGATTGCCATCGGCGTGATCGAGGACGAGCGGATCACCATGCGCAACGAGCAGTTCGTGCGCTTGTTCGGTTATACCGAGAGCCAGCTGCGCAGCCTCGACGACTGGTGGCGCCACGCGGTGCCCGCCCCCGATTACCAGGCCTGGGCCAAGGCGAAGTGGGCGGCCGCCGTGCAGCAGGGCCTGGTGGAGCAGTGCGCTACCACGTCGCTGGAGATCCGCGTGCGTTGCCAGGACGGCAGCGAGCGCGACGTGGAGATGTCGGGCGTGTCGCTGGACGGGGTCTTTTTGGCGACCTTCTTCGACGTGACCGACCTGAAGCGCATCCAGCAGGATCTGGAAGCGGCGAATGGCGAACTGCGCGTGCGCAGCCTCGAGACGGAAAACGCCAACCGCAACCTGGAGCGGCAGACCAGCCTGCTGCGCGGGGTGATCGAGAGCATCCCCTTCGGCCTCGTCGTCTATGACGAGCAGCGCAACCTGGTGCTGCACAACCGCCTCTTCATGGTGCTGCTCGACTACCCGCCGGAACTGTGCGGGCGCGCTGGCGTGCGTTTCGACGATTTCGTGCGCTTCAACGTGGCCCGCGGCGACCACGGCGACGCGAGCGCAGAACAGGTCCTGGCGGGCTTCGTGAAGGCCATGGAGGACGCCAAGCCGGTGGCCTTCGAGCGCACCCAGTTCAATGGCGTGACGCTGAAGATCCAGGGCACGCCGCTGCCCGACGGGTGGACGCTGCTGACCTACACCGACATCAGCAGCCACCGGGAAGCCGAACGGGTGTTGCAGGAGGCGCGCCACCAGGCCGAGAGCGCCAACCAGGCGAAGAGCGATTTCCTCGCCAACATGAGCCACGAGATCCGCACCCCGCTCAACGCCATCGTCGGTACCGTGCAGGTGCTGGCGCGCGGCCGCCTCGACGCCGAGCAACGCCACCTGGTGCATACCGTGCAGACCGCCAGCCGCGGCTTAGTGGCGGTCATCAACGACATCCTCGACTTCTCCAAGATCGAGGCCGGCCACTTCGAGTTGGCGCCGGAACCCTTCGTGCTGGCCAACGTGATGAGCCACCTGGTGGACGTGCTGACCGCTTCGGCCGCCGCCAAGCGGCTGAGCCTGCGCCTCGAGCCGCTGCCGGCCGATGTGCACGCGCTGGTCGGAGATGCCCAGCGCCTGGCGCAGATACTGCACAACCTGGCCGGCAACGCGATCAAGTTCACCCCCGCCGGCGAGGTGGCGCTGGCGGTGCAGGTCGTAGGTGGGGATGCTGACGCGGTCCGCCTGCGCTTCTCGGTGCGGGATACCGGCATCGGCATCGCCCCCGACAAGATCACTCGCCTGTTCGATGCCTTCGTGCAGGCCGATGCGTCCACCAGCCGCCGCTTTGGAGGTACCGGCCTGGGCCTGGCGATCTGCCGCCAGCTGGTCGGCCTGATGGGGGGCGAAATCGGCGTGAACAGCAAGCTTGGCGAGGGCAGCGAATTCTGGTTCGAGCTTTCCTTCGAGCGGGCCGACATGGCGGAGGTGCTGGAAGTCCACGCCGCCGGGGGCGGGGACCGTGCCCGCCTGGTCGGTATCCGCGTGCTGGTGGTCGACGACAGCGCCGTCAATCAGGACGTGGCCCGCCGGCTGCTGGAGTTCGAAGGGGCAACGGTGGAGCTGATGGACAACGGCGAAGCCGCCGTCGCGTCGCTACGCCTCGAGCCTGGGGCCTTCGACCTGGTTCTGATGGACGTGCAGATGCCGGTCATGGACGGCCTGGAGGCCACCCGGCGGATCCGCGGTGAGCTGGGGCTCGTTGAGCTGCCGATCATCGCCCTCACTGCCGGCGTGTTGCCCAGCCAGCGTGAACGGGCTTTCGCGGCCGGGATGTCGGGCTTCCTGACCAAGCCCTTCGAGCTGGATACGATGGTTGCGACGATTCTGCGCCATGTCGGTGACAAGGCACGCCGCGCCCGGTTGCTGCCTACGCCCAGTGTCCTGCCGGCGAGCGGCGAAGCCTTCCCGGCCATCCCGGGAATTGACGCCGAGGAAGCCAGGGAGCGCTTTCTGGATGATCGCACCCTGTTCCTGCGGGCCCTGCGCGGCCTGCGCGACGAGTTCTCAGAAGTGGCCGCCCAGATGCGCGCCGATCTGGCCGGCGAGGGCAGGGAGGCGGCGGCCCAGCGGGCCCACAAGCTGAAGGGTCTGGCCGGCAATGTTGCTGCCGGCGAAGTGTTCGGACTCGCCGGCCGCCTGGAAGCCGCGTTTGCCGGCGCATCCGATACCGACCCGGCGCCGTTGCTCGATGCGCTGGAGACGGTGATGGCAAGGTTGCGGGCTGACCTGGCGCCCTTGCTGGATGCCCCGGCGCAGGCTGCCGACGAGGCGGAGAAGCCTCCCGCCGAGCTTGATCGCGCCGCGCTGGAGGCCCTGCTTGCCGCACTGGCGGAGCAGGACGTGGACGCCCTGCGGATCTTCGAGGGCCTCCGTGCCGGCCTGGCCGCCCGCTTCGGGGCCGACGAGGCCGACGCGCTCGGGCAGCTCATCGACACCCTGCATTTTGCCGCTGCAGAGGCGCGGCTACGGGGTCGTTACGCGGAGTTGTGAAAACGCGGGGCGGGCCGTAGTGGCGCCCACCCCGGCGTGGTCAGGGCACCAGTATCAGGTTCTTGACCGTGGTGCTGCCTGGTGCGCCAAGGATGACCCCCGGTGCGGTGCTCTGACCGGTGTAGCCGTTGGCCGTTGCGGTCACGTTGTAGGCGCCGGGCGCCACCGCATCCGTCGTGAAGCTCAGCGCGTTGCCGCCTGCATAGGTGGCTTTCAGCGGAGCTGCCAGCGGCAGGGTCAGGTTGTAGCCGGCGGACAGCGGATCGACCGCGGTCCACGCCACATCGAGGATCTGGCCGGAGGTGAGTGCCTGCCGCACTGATACCTGTGCGTCGGTGAGCGCGACGGCGCTGGCGTTGGTGACCATGCCGGCCAGGCCGGCGCTATTCGACGCGGGTGGATTGATCGGCGCTGTGAGCGGATTGACCGGCGTGGTGCCGGTGGCGAGGGACACGGGTACGCCGGTGACCGCCGCGGTGGTCAGGTTCTGGCCGCTCAGTACGACGGTGTAGTTGCCGCCTTCGGGCAGGTAGGCCAGCGTGAATTTGCCGGTCGTCGCATCCGGTACGGTGGCCCGCAGGTTGTTGTCCGGGTCGCGGGTGGAGACCACCATGCCCGGTGCGAGGTCCGGATTCACATAGCCGACGATGGCTGTCGTCAGGCGCTTTATGACTGCCACCACTGGCTTCAGGTTGTACTGGCCGGAATTGCCGGCTTTCACGACCGATTTGCAGGCGTCGAAGTCGAGCACCATGTCGGCGAGTTGGTTGCCAGTCACGTCGAACTTGGCCTGCAGCTTGAAGCCACTCTGCTGGCCGCTGGGTGTAGTCAGCGCGATCTCGTTGTTCGATCCAGCCGGAACAATGGCGTTGGCCAGTGGATTGGCGGGCGTCGGGTTGGCCGGGTTGTCGGCTAGCAGCAGGCGCACCTGCTGGTAGGTTCCGGCGGGCAGGGGCAGGGAACCCAGTTCCTGCAGCACCCCATTGGTCAGCCCGAGCAGGTCGATGCGCTGGGGCGGAATGTTGAGCTCGCTCCAGCCCGCGTCATCGGCGCCAGCGGCGGCGCTCTGGTGGACGCGAATCTTGGTGACGGTCACATAGACGTGCTGGTAGCCGCAGGACGGTGCGTCGGTCATCGCCAGTCGCAGCGTGCCGGTGTCCGTGCTCGAACCGCCACCTCCACCGCCACATGCGGCAAGCCCCGAGGCGATGAGCCCCAGTCCGAACCATTTGACAGCCTTGCGCCCGGTAAAGGCGTGTGGATGCTGCGACATGATGTCCCCTTTCAGATACGTTGTTTTTCGATTCTAGTGAGGGGTTCCGTTAGAGGAAGTAAGTGTCGGTAAGCAAATGTGCAGGGGTTAGCAGGGGGCTGCGTTATCCGTTGTCTGCTGCCACTCGGTGAACCATGCAGTCAGCGCTCGACTTTCACCGAGCTTGGCGAGGCGCTGGTCGATGGCATCGTGGTTGCCCCACACCACATCGTCGAGCCGGCCTTCGGCCACGTGGGCTTCGATGTCATGGCAGTACAGGCCCTTGTCCCGCTGCGCGTAGAAGCCGTAGCTGCGGCAGGCTACCGGGCGATGGACGTAGACGAGGCAGGCGTCGGTCGCGGGGTCGAGAAGCGGGCAGGTGACGGGGCGCGCCGGAGAGGTGCCGAGGGTGGCCATCGCAGCGGTGATGTCTTGCAGGCGCTGGGGCGACAGCGCGGCGAGGCCTTCCTGCAGCAGGGTCCATTCGGCAGCGGTGAGTTGCGGCACGTCGGCGAGGCGTCGGCAGCAGGTCGCGCAACCTTTGGCACATAGCCAGTCCGGGTGAACGGCACGGATGTCGGCGACGCGGAAGTCGATGTCGGAATGGAGCTGGACAAGTCCAGGGCGATCGGCGGGCATGGGCGAGGCGGGTGTCGACGGCGGGACGTTATTCTTGCACAGGCCCTGACGCGGCTAACGATGAGGCCGCAATCTCCGGTTGGTGGCGATTCATTCGTCCGCTGCCGCGCGGGATCCCCCATTGCCGCCTAGCAGCCCAGCTCCCGGTAACGCTTGCGCAGTGCGAAGAGACGTTGCTGAACGGCGGCAAGTTCGGCTCCGCTGACTTGCAGTTCCTGGCGTTCGAGAGGTGGTATGTGGGTGTCGAGACGCCGGCATTCCTGCTGGGCGTCAGGGTTGAGCTTGGAGCGGCGTTCGAAGGTAGCGTATTGCCTGCGATCCATGCCGCTGAGCGGCTTGAGGGCGTCGGACAGTTGCTCCTTGAACTGTTCGCGCTGGACGTCGTGTCCGATTCGTTCCTTGCCGGACAGCTTGCTCACGCCTCGGGTCGGCTCCACGTCGATGCGCTGGGCGCCGAGGCAGGGTGAGTCGGAATAGACCGTCTTGCTGCCCTCGTCGCACTTGAAGATCGTGCGGGATGGTGGCGGCAGCGGCGGAGGCGACATCTGGGAGGCGGCGCTCAGGCTGATGAGGCTGAGCAGCAGGGTGAGGGTGGCACGCGACACAGGAGGGGATTCCGTGGGTTCGAAGGGGGCAGTTTATGAGGCTGCCCTCGCATCGCCCACGGATTAGTCCACTTGCGACCCCGGCAAAAGCGCATTGAGTTCAGACGTCGACCACGCCGCTCCGCCGGGCTTACGGCAGCGCCGCGATGAAGTCCGCCACCAGGGTGACGATGGTCTCCGGCTTTTCCCGGTGCGGCATGTGGAAGGTGTCCGGGATGATCTCGACCTGGGCAGGGCCGCTGCTCAGTTCGCCGATCAGTTCGGGGTGGCGGGTCGAGCCGTACTCGTCGTGGAGGCCGTGGATGGCCAGCAGCGGACAGTTCACCTTCGGCAGCACAGGGTGCAGGGACCAGTCGGAGAAAGCGGGGGCGAGCCAGGTCTCGGTCCAGGCGTCGAGCACCCAGCGGGCCTTGTCCCCGTGGTATTTACGCAGGCGATCCACCTGCTTGTCGTCCTTGAACTGTTCCTTGGCGGTGAGGATGCCTTCGACCGTGCGGTCTTCCAGGAAGGCCTGGGCGGCGATGGTGATGACGGCCTTGCAGTCATCGGGGAACTGGGCCGCGCAATTGACGGCCATGCCGCCGCCGACGCTGTGCCCAAGGATGATGAAGCCCGTGAAGCCGTAGTGGCGGCGCACGGCGGCGAAGTAGCTGCGCGCTTCGTCGGCGATGAAGTCGAGGTTCAGCGTGTCGTTCCGCGGGTCGGAGCGGCCGAAGCCCAGGCGGTCGTAGGCGATCACGCGGCGGCCGGTGGCGGCGCAGAGTTCAGCCGGGAAGTCGCGCCACAGTTCGACGCAACCGAGGGAGTCGTGTAACAGGACGATGGGGTCGGCCGGCAGTGCGCCGGTTTCCGTGTCAGCTGGCGTCCAGACGCGGGTGAACAGGCGGCCGCGGGGATGGTCGACCCAGATGTCCTGGACCATACTGGAGGAGGCGTCGAGTTCGGGCATGGGTGCTGCTCCTTTGGCGTATTGGGGCGGGCCGCTCCGGGCGCCGGATCCGCATTGCCTGAAGATCCGGAATGCCGTGCTGTGAGCGTCGCGTCTTTGTCTTTGTATAACGTTGACGTTAACGTAAGAATACGGAATCGGTAAATCCCCCTAGGGATAACCCTAGCGGCTGCGCAAAGGAATGCGAGGCACCCCGCTGGCCGGGCGGATTGCGCATAATCTTTCCATCCCGTGCCGAGTTGCCAGGTCTCGTCTGCCATGTCGCCTCTTCGTGCGCTGCCCGCCGCTCCCAGCTTGCCATGGGGCGATATTCTCGCCGGCTTGTCGGTGGCGGGTGTGTTGTTGCCGGAATCGGTGGCCTATGCGGCCATTGCCGGCGTCTCGCCGTCCCATGCGCTGCTGGCCGCGCTGCTCGGCCTGATCGTCTATCCGCTGTTCGGCACCAGCCGTTTCGCGATCGTCGCGCCGACCTCGTCCGCCGCGGCGATCTTCGCCACCGCGGTGGCGGTGGGTGGGCCGGAGATGGGCTACGCGCTGGTGCTGCTGACCGGTGGGCTGTTCGTGATGGCGGGCCTGCTGCATACCGGTTCCATTGGCGCCTTCATCTCGCGGCCGGTGCTGCGCGGCTTCGCGTGGGGGCTGGCGGTGACCATCGTGCTCAAGCAACTGCCGCATCTGGCCGGGGTGCAGGTGCCGGGACGAGATGCGTGGCAACTGGTGGCGGGGCTGCTCGATGTGGCGGACGCGATCCACTGGCCCAGCGTCGGGCTAGGGGCTTTCGCGCTCTTGCTGTGGCTGGCTGTGCATCACGGCTTGAGGCGAGTGGTCTTCCTGCCCCAGTCGCTGGTGGTGCTGGCGCTGGGCATCGCGGCGTCAGCAAGCTTCGACCTGGGCGGGCGTGGTATTGCCCTGGTGGGGCATATCGAGTGGCGCAGCTTGGCCCTGGAGATGCCGTCCCTGAGTGCCGAGCGCTGGCTGCGAATGGCGGAATGGGCGCCGGCGTTGCTGCTGATCCTGTTCGCCGAGTCCTGGGGCTCCGTGCGTTCGTTGGCTTTGCAGAAAGGCGACACGCTGAATGCCGACCGGGAGCTGTTGGCTATCGGCGCCAGCAACCTGCTGAGCGGCATCCTGCAGGGCTTGCCGGTGGGCGCGGGTTTCTCGGCGGCAGCCGCCAATTATTCGGCGGGGGCGCGTAGCAAGGCGGCCGGGCTGGCGGCTGCGCTGACCCTCGGTTTGTTGCTGTGGCACGCCCGCGATGCGTTGGGCCTGCTGCCGCTGCCGGTGCTGGCGGCGGTGATGATCGGCATCCTGTCCCACAATCTGTGGCCGAAAGCGGTGATCACCGGCTTGCGGCTGGGCGGCGATGCCTGGTTGGCGGTGATGGCGGCGGTGGCGGTGCTGGCGTTTGGAGTGTTGTTCGGCATGTTGCTGGCTGTCGGCTCGTCCCTGTTGCTGGCGATTCATCGCTTCGCGCAGCCGGTGGTGGTGGAGCTGGGGCAGTTGCCAGGCACCCGTGATTATCAGGACTGTCAGCGCCATGCTGAGGCGCTCCGCATGCCGGGCTTGCTTATCCTGCGGGTGGATGAACCGTTGTTCTTCGCCAACGCCGAGCAGGCTTTCCAGTCGGTGCGTTCGATGGCCCTTGAGCGGCGGCCGGGCGTGGTGGTGTTGAGCCTGGAGATGTGCGATGACCTGGACGTGACGGCCAGCGAAGCGCTCGCCGAGTTGGCCGCCAACCTGCGTAGCGCCGGCATTGAACTGGCTCTCGCCCGCGTAAAGGACCGCATCCGCGACGCGTTGGCCCGCGCAGGCCTGATTGGTGAAACCGACCACGCCATCGCCGCCTATTGGAGCGTGGATGACGCCGTACAGGCTACGCAGTCGCGGCTGGGCGTTTGAAGACCGGAAATGACAAAGGCCACCCGAAGGTGGCCTTTACCGGCAATACTGTGGTGGGTTGTGAGTGACTCGAACACTCGACCTACGGATTAAGAGTCCGCTGCTCTACCAACTGAGCTAACAACCCACTTCTTCAAACTGGAGCGGCAGAAGAGTCTCGAACTCTCGACCTCAACCTTGGCAAGGTTGCGCTCTACCAACTGAGCTACTGCCGCATTGAATTCTGGCTCCTCGACCTGGGCTCGAACCAGGGACCTACGGATTAACAGTCCGGCGCTCTACCGACTGAGCTATCGAGGAATAGTTTTTTCGCTTTCGGATCAACCGTTCAGCGAGTTGATAATTCTAACACCCATTTGATGCTTTTGTGAACATGCGGAGTTGTCCGACCCTCCTGGCGCCGTGTAAACCGGGGCGCTTCGCTCTGTTCTACACCGTCTCCATGCGGCGGAATACCAGAGGCCGCCCGTTGTGGCTGCGTTTCACGAGCCAGGTGGCAAGGGCGGAATCCATGTAATCCGCATGCCCTGGAAACCAGTCCACAAGTGCCTGGGCATAGGCGCGGGCGACATCGTATCGGCCCTGCGCCACAACCTCCCGTACGTCATAGGCGGAGCTCAGCACCTTTTCATGTTCCTCGATATGGCACTCGCCGCCGCCAGGAAAGTCCGGAGCGTTCAGCCAGCCGTTTTCCTGGGTGAAATGGGCTTCGGCGTGCTGAATGAAGGCTTCCAGGGCCGCCGGGATGTCGGCATCACTGGCTTCTTGCAGTGCGTGCACGCATTCGACGAATTCCCGATGGGTGTCGTCGATGGCTTTGTGTCCCAGCAGGTAGCGATCGCTCCAGGTGAATTCCGGAATCGTGGTCATCAGCGTGTCTCCTTGTTGCTGTTCGATATCTCTTGTGGTTGGGGCGGGCACGACTCAGCCGATGGCTGAAGCCAGGGCGGGCAGGCCGATTGCATGGTACTCACGTCCGAAATAGGTCAGTCCTGCGGCGGAATTCCCTATTTTGACTGCCTGGACTTCGCAGATAAACAGATCGTGGGAGCCCAAGGACTGTTGCTGCGTGATTCGGCAGTCAAAGCTGACCAGAGCCCCGCTCAGGGCCGGACTGCCGGTCAGAAGGTGTTCATGGGCGACCTGGGTCAGGCGTTCCGGCATCGTCACATTGCGGTCGGCAAAGAGTCGGGCCACTTCCTGCTGTTCGGCTGCCAGTACATTGACGCAAAGCACGCCGTTGCCGCTGAAAATGGCATGAGCGTAGGACGAGCGGTTGATGCAGGTGAGCAGGGTGGGGGGCTGATCGGTCACGCTGCAGACTGCCGTGGCGGTCATGCCGGCAAAGCCCTTTGGGCCATCGGTGGTGATGACATTGACGGCGCCGGTCAGGCGGGCCATGCCATCGCGAAAAAGGTCGATGCTGACCATGGAGGTTTCCTTTTCTGAGCGTACTCGGACAGAGGCTGCCAAGCGCGGCAGCGCCGTCCTGACAGGGCGGAGCCGGGTTGGCTCCACCCTTGTTACGGTCGTTCTGTTGCGGGTTGCATCACCACTTGAAAGCCATGGCGGCGCCGACCCAGTGCTGGGACATATCGACATTTACCCCGTTGCTCGGCCCGCTGCCGCGGACTTCGGAGCCGAAGGCCCGGGCATACATGACGGATACCTCCGTGTCCTTGCTGAGGGCATACGTGCCGCCCAGGGTGAAGTGATCCTGGGGCGTGACGGGGGCCAGATAGTCGAGGGTGGCGCTTTCCCGGCTGACGATCTGCTGGCCATGGCTGACCCCGGTGCGCAAGGTCAGGGCAGGCGTGGCTTGCCAGGATACACCGGCGCGGGTCACCGTCTGGCTGCGCCAGCCGAAGCCGGGCTCGCTGGCGGTCAGCGCGTTGGCCAGGGAGTCCAGGTCGCCCCAATTCACGCGCATCACGTCGGCTGCCACCACGATGCTCGCTGTCGGGCGCCAGGCCACACCGATCCCGTAACGTTCCGGAATATCGAACTCACCGTGACGGGCCAGCAGGTTGCTGTACTTTTTGAGTTTGCCCATGCTGATGCGGGACGAGTACATCGCGCCCAAGGTGATCTGCTCGCTCACCTGGCCAGACCAGCCCAGCTTGAAGCCGACCCCGGTAGAGGAGTCGGCCCCCGGACTTTCCACACCGAGGGCATCGGGCACACCGTCAACCTTGAAGCGCTGATAGGCAAAATCCGCCGAGACGCCGAGTGCATAGCCCGGCGCAAGCTGAATGGCATAGGTCGGTGACGCGATGATCTGGGTCAGCTTGGCACTGTCCTTGTCACGGCCACCCAGCAGTGGCGTGTCATACACGGTACTCACGCCGTTGCCATAGACCGAGATCCCGATGGATCGGTGGTCGTCGATGACCCGGTTATAGCCCAGTTCAGGCACGGGGATGGCTTTGACGCCGTCCCCGTTGAACTCGGTGCCGCCAAAGCTGGACTTGGGGTCCACGATCACCACGGACAGTCCCAGATCGAGGCGATTACCCACAAATGCCATGCCGGCCGGGTTGTTGGCGGCGGCGAGGGCATCCTGGGGCAGGGCAATGGATGCGCCGCCCATGCCCATGGCCTTGATGCCATAGCCGTGGGGCATTGGGCCGTTGGTCGCATGGGCGGACGAAAAGAGGGCGAGGGCCGCGACTGCGGTGCCCACGCGTACGCAAGCAGGACAGGAAAGGCGTCGGGTTGGGGGGTAGGTCATGTTGGGCTCCGGAATGCGTTTGTTCTTGCCAGTGTGTTGGCCGCCGGCGGTTGGAGGCTGGCCGGCGATGGTCGGAGTTCAGGCGGCCAGTGCCATTTCTTCGATGAGTCGACCGGTTGCTTCCGGGTCGTAGAACCAGGTGGACAGGCTCTTGGGATCGTTAAAGGCGTCGGCGAATTTATGGGCCAGTGCGCTGTTCTGGCAGCAGGTGCCCAGGAACTGCATGACATGGGGCGGAGGCGGAACGAGCATGCTGTTGGTGAAGCGCGCGGACCATTGAGCGTAGTCCCAGTACTGTTCTGCGAGGGCTTCCATCCAGGCGCGGTCGAAGCCGGCCTGGCCGCGGTTCACAATGGCCTCGAGATACATGCTGGCGCCCTTGGAGGCGTTGTTCGAACCCTGGCCGGTCATCGGGTCATTCAGCACCAGTACGTCGCCGAGGCCGAGCACTGTCCGGCCGGAGGGCAGTACGCCGATCGCGTTGCGCACGGTGGGCGTCACGCGGCCAAACAGGATGCCGTTGTCGTCGGTCAGGCGGATGTCCTTGAAGCGCGGAGCTTCCCACGGGAAGAATTCGGCAATCAGGGCCTTGGTCATGGCGAGGTGGTCGGCCGGGGTTTTCACGGCATCCCAACGGTCCATCGGGCCGCCGATCACGCATTCGATGTTGATGATGTCGCAGGGGCCGGTGTGGGTCAGGGCGGGGAAATGCACCAGTTCGCCGACGCCGGGGTTGATGTTGATGTTCAGGGCCGTGAAGTCTTCCCGCGGCACCATGCCATGGACGTAGGTGAGGGCGATGGCGCGCTGCGGGCGGTCGAAGGTGCATCGGGCGCTGTCCCGCTCGAAGAGCTTGCCCAGTTCGCCCTTGCCGGTCGCCACGAGCACCAGGTCCGAGGTGTCCACCAGACGTTCCAGCTCGGCCATGTCCACGTCGCCGATCACCAGGTCGCCACCGAGGCGTTCGAATTCGTCCATCCAGCGCGGCATCTTGAGCCGTTGGTCCACCGACTGGCCACTGGCCGACATGCGTGAGCGGAAATCCAGCATGGGGCCGGTTTCCGCATTGCCGGCGCGGATGTGGGCGCCTTCGATCGGCGGGCATTCCGCGTCCCAGAAGGCAATTCCCAATTCCCTTTCGTGGCTCAGCGCCATGTCGTACATGGACTGACTGGAAAGAACCTTGCCCTTCGCAATTTCCTCGCCAGTGCGGTTGGATATGATCTTTACCGTATACCCTTTATTAAGGAGTCCAATACCCAGCTGAAGCCCAGCCTGGCCTGCTCCGACAATAGTGATATTGCGCATGTTCGCTTGCTCCGATTCTGAAGTCTGTTGGGGCCTATTCGTCTAGGCGATGTCAATTTCGGGCAAGTACAATCTATTGGCTATGCGCTTATTGCAGGATGTGTGCAGTGAGTGCAATTTGCACTTATTTGTCGGAATTGAGACAAAAAGAAATATTCACTCATGGAACGCGCTTGAGGGTGTCGCTGGGCGACTCTCCGTAGCGCTTCCGGTATTCGGCGGCAAAACGGCCCAGTTCGAAAAAGCCCCAGCGCGTGGCCACGCTGGTCACGTTCCGGAGCCTGCTGGTATCCAGCAATTCCTGGCGGACCTTTTCCATACGCAAGTCCCTGAGGTAGCGCATGGGGCTGACGCCGCGAAACTTCCGGAAACTGTTGTACAGCGTGCGCAGGCTGATTCCCGTCAATTCGGCCAGCTGTTCGTTGGTAATGGCGGAGTCCAGGTGGGCGCGCATGTAGTCTTCCGCGACCTTGAGATGCCGGGGAAGGACTTCGGGCTCTGGTTTTCCTAAACTCTCGCTGAGGCTGTTGCCCTGCCAGACCAGCAGGCCCGACATGATCAGCTGCTCGAATTGCGCGCGCATCAACGGGTGCGCCACCAGTTCGGGGTTCTGCTGCAGGCTGCGGAGAAGTTGGCGGATGGTCGTTTCCCAGGCCTGTCCGCCGCCGCTTCGGGTATCCAGGTCCGTGTCGAATTGCAGCGCCTGGCGTAATGGCCGGCCAAGGAGGTTGGACGCATGGCGTTCCATGGCTTCACGCTCAATCCGGACGACCAGCTTCGAACAGTTTGAGCTCCAGTTCATGGAAAAGGACTGTCCCGGACAGTGGATTGTTCCACTTCCGGGCTGGCTTAATCGGGCTTGATCGCCGGACTCTATTCTGTCTTCGCCACGCAATGGCAATTGCACGAGAAAGAAGCCGTCGAGTTCCTGGGGCGCCACATGGACATTCGCGCCGTAACTCATGATGCTGAAACTCATTGCCGGCGTCCGCAAATAGCGGTGCTGATAGTTCAATTGCCCACGCCGATCCACCAGGGAAAGGCGGTGGTCACAGAATATCCCCGAGACCAATACCCGGGCCTCATCGAGATCCCTTGATTGCAGGAGCTCCAGAGCTGTCAGGCGATTGTTCTGCATTGCACACCCCGAGCAAAATGACAGCGACCCACTTTATCTTTCAGGCTGCCGGCTTGTCTTCAATGTCTCAGCTTAAATCGTCGGCAGCGGTGAAAGGAACTGATCAAATCGGATTGGCTGCAATAATCCCCCGCTCGCGGGCCATCGTGATGGCCGTATCTTCGATCATGTCCTCCTGCCCGCCGACCATGCCGCGACGGCCCAGTTCGACGAGGATGTCGCGCGCCGGCACGCCGTACTTCTTGGACGCGCGCTTGGCGAACAGGAGGAAGGAGCCATACACGCCGGCGTAGCCAAGGGTCAGCGCATCCCGGTCGATGCGGATCGGGAAGTCCATGATCGGCACCACCAGGTCTTCGGCGACGT
>NZ_JAYSDK010000003.1:170067-226526 GCF_041914405.1 Zoogloea sp. | reverse complement strand
GCTTGAGCACCACCTGGTACTGGTAGTAGTGCTGCAGGCGGTTGGGGTTCTCGCCGTAGCGGCCGTCCTTCGGGCGACGGGACGGCTGCACATAGGCCGCGTTCCAGTGCTCGGGACCGATGGAGCGCAGGAAGGTGGCGGTATGGAAGGTGCCGGCGCCGACCTCGATGTCGTAGGGCTGGAGCAGGGTGCAACCGTGCTCGGCCCAGAAGTTCGAGAGGCGCAGGATGATCTGCTGGAAAGTCGGTTTTTG
Organism: Zoogloea sp.; assembly: GCF_041914405.1. NCBI lineage: Bacteria > Pseudomonadati > Pseudomonadota > Betaproteobacteria > Rhodocyclales > Zoogloeaceae > Zoogloea > Zoogloea sp. The sequence continues at coordinate 226,273 of NZ_JAYSDK010000003.1, read as the reverse complement.
GACGGACATGGGCGCTCCGCGGCGGACAGCCGCGTGAATTTGGGCAAAACGCGGATTTTACTGGGTTTCTGCGCAGTGGGGAGCGTCCACGGCAGGATGCGGCCTTCTCCTCCGGGCGGCCTCACTCCGGTAGCGGCGGCGCCGAGTGTCAAGAAAATGAACAAATCGGCCGTTAAAGGCAGAACATACAAACAATATCGGCCAGCCGGTATCCCACGTGGAAAACCGGCGGCACCTGAAACATTCAGGTTTGAGGAGAGGACCCGCCATGAAACTGGAAAACCTGCGCGTATCCACGCGCATGCGACTACTCGTCGCACTGACCCTGCTCGGCTTGATCGCGCTGTGCGCCGTGAGCCTGGCCCACCTGCACAGCAGCATGATGGATGACCGCAAGCTGCAGACCCAATACCTCGTGGAGAGCGGCATCGGCATTGTCGACCATTTCCACAAGCTCTCGAAGGCCGGCACCCTCAGCGAGGCCGACGCCCAGAAGGCTGCCAAGGATGCCCTGCGCAACGTCCGCTATGCCGGCAACAACTACCTGTTCATCGTCGACAACCGCAGCCATTACGTGCTGCTGCCCCCCAAGCCGGAACGAGAAGGCACCGATGCCAGCGGCCTGAAGGACACCAACGGCAAGGCCATGATCGTTGAAATGGTCAAGGTTGCTGCCGCCGGAGGTGGTTTCGTCGACTATTGGTTTCCGAAGGCAGGCGAGAGCACTCCCCAACCCAAATTGTCCTATGCGGCGCCCTTCGCCCCCTGGGGCTGGGTACTTGGAACCGGCATCTACGTGGATGACGTGGACCGCCAGTTCCACTCCATCGCAGCCTTGCTGGGGGGCATCTCCCTCGGCCTGCTGATCCTGCTCGGCATCGTCGGCTGGCGCGTCAGCACCAGCGTCACCAGCCAGCTCGGCGGCGAACCGACCGATGCCACGGCGGTAATGCAGCGCGCAGCCCAGGGCGACCTGACCGCCAACCTGGGCACGGTACAGAGCGGCAGCATGCTCGGCGCCCTCGACACGATGGTCAGCGCGCTGCGCAGCATGATGGGCGAGATCAACAGTGGCGCCAATCAGCTGGTGCATAACGCCGACCACATCAGCCGCGTATCGAACGAGGTTGCCGCCGCCGCCGAACGCCAATCCGATGCCACCACGTCCATGGCCGCGGCGATGGAGGAGCTGACCGTCAGCTCCAGCCATATCTCAGCCAGCGCACTGGAAACCGAACAGAACTCCCAGGAGGCCATGCGCCTTGCCGCCGAAGGCAGCCAGCGGGTGGATCAGGCCTCCGGTGCGATTCGCAAGATGTCGGAAACCGTCACCAGCGCATCCGGCCGCATCCTGGCGCTGGAGGAGCGCATCGGCCAGGTGTCGTCGATCGCCAACGTGATCAAGGAAATCGCCGGCCAGACCAACCTGCTGGCCCTCAACGCGGCCATTGAAGCAGCCCGTGCCGGCGAGCAGGGGCGCGGCTTCGCAGTGGTCGCCGACGAGGTGCGCAAGCTTGCCGAACGGACCTCCTCGGCCACCACCGAGATCGAGCAGATGATCGCTGGCATCCAGAGCGACACCAGCAGTGCCGTCGAGGCAATGAACGCGGCACTGCCCGAAGTGGATCAGGGCGTCGCGCTCGCGGCTGCGGCCGCCGAGGCCCTTCACGCGATCGAGAGTGGCGCACGCCAGACCCTTGAGCGGGTCCGCGAGATCGCTGACGCGACACGGGAACAGAGCGCCGCCAGCACCTCCATTGCACAACGTGTCGAAGAGATCTCGACGATGGTGGAGAGCACCACCGAGAACATCCGCGGCGCCGCCGATGCCGCTATCGGCCTGGAGAAGATCGCCTTCAGCCTGAAGGACCAGATCGGCCGCTTCCGCGTGTGACCCCGTACCGGCCAGGCCTCTGGGCATGGCCGGTCAGATCACCTCCACGGGCGAATGAATTCGCCCCTACGCCTGCCCCCATATCGGTTGGCCAGGGCTTTCTCGATGCCCACGACCACGGACGTCATTACCGCGGCCGCCGCAATCTCGACCCACGCGGCGACTGGCGGCGGCGCCGACGCAAAGACCCGGTTCATCGCCGGCAGCCATGTGAATAGCGCCTGCAAGACCAGCATCGCCGCGATCCCCGCCCAGAACCAGGGATTGGAGAACCAGCCGCAACGCCAGAACGGGCCACGCAGGTTTCGGCAGTTGAAGAGATAGGCGATCTCCCCCGCCACGAAGACGTTGACCGCCACCGTGCGCGCCTCCTCCAGCGTCGCCCCCAGCCCCCGCCAGCGCAGGAACAGTCCGAAGGATGCCACCAGCAGCAAGGCGCCGACCAACACGATGCGTCGCACCAGCAGGCGATCCACGATGGGCGTGCCCGGTGGCCGCGGCGGGCGGGCCATCACATCACCCTGGATTGGCTCGAAAGCCAGCGCCAAGCCGAGCAGGACCGCAGTGGTCATGTTGATCCACAGGATCTGCAGCGGCGTGATCGGCAGGGTCACGCCGGCCAGCACCGCAAAGAGGATCACCAGGCCCTCGCCGAAATTGGTCGGCAGCGTCCAGATGATGAACTTCACTAGGTTGTCGTAGACGCCGCGCCCCTCCTCCACCGCCGCCTCGATGCTGGCGAAGTTGTCATCTGTGAGGACCATCGCCGCCGCCTCCTTGGCCACCTCCGTACCGCCAGCCCCCATCGCCACGCCGATGTCGGCGGCTTTCAGGGCCGGTGCGTCGTTCACGCCGTCACCGGTCATCGCCACCACCTCGCCGTTGGCCTGCAGGGCCTGCACCAGGCGCAGCTTTTGCTCGGGCTCGACACGGGCAAAAACATTGACATCCCGCGCCACGCGACACAGTCCGTCGGTGTCGAGCTGCGCCAGTTCGCGCCCGGTCAAGGCCCGCGCGTTGCCCTCCACCAGGCCAAGCTGGCGGGCGATCGCCAGTGCCGTCACCGCATGGTCGCCGGTAATCATTTTCACCGTGATGCCGGCCCGGTGGCACGCCCGGATAGCCCCGATCGCCGCCTGACGAGGCGGGTCGAGCATGGCCTGCAGGCCAAGGAAGCACAGGCCATCGGCCAGCGCAGCCTCGTCCAGCGCGTCTTCCGCTATGGACAGGCGGGCGAACGCCAGCACCCGCAACCCTTCCGCCGCCAGGCCGCGCGCCACGTCATTGACAGCCTGCGCATCAAGCGGAACCACGCGGCCATCGCCGTCGAGCATGTTCGCGCAGCGGCGCAGCACGACTTCCGGCGCGCCTTTCAGCATGACAACGCAGCGGCCGTCGGCGCGGTGCAGGGTAGCCATGAATTGGCGCGCCGAGTCGAAGGCGATTTCGTCCAACCGGGGCATCGCCGAGCCCAGCACAGCCTCGTCGAGGCCGCCCTTCCGGGCAGCAACCAGTAGCGCTGCCTCGGTGGGATCGCCGGTAATCTGCCAACAGCCCTCCTCCTCCCGCAAACCGGCGTCATTGCACAGGGCGCCAGCCACCAGCAGTTCACGCAGGGCGGGCGACAGCTCGGTCAATTCTGCGCCACTGGCGCTCACGGCGCCCCGCGGCGCATAGCCATCGCCGCTGAAGTCATACCGCTGGCCACCGGCCAAGGCGGCGCGAACAGTCATCTGGTTCTCGGTAAGGGTGCCGGTCTTGTCGGAGCAGATCACTGTCGTGCTGCCGAGGGTTTCCACCGCCGGCAGGCGACGGATGATCGCGCGGCGGCGGGCCATGCGCGCCACACCGATAGCCAGGGTCACCGTCACGGCGGCAGGCAGTCCTTCAGGAATCGCTCCGACCGCCAACGCCACCGCCGCCATCAGCATGTCGAGCCAGGGTTCGCCGCGCAGGCTGCCGACCCCAAAGCCCAGCGCCGCCAGCGCCAGGATCAGCACCAGCAGCGCACTGGAAAAACGCGCCATGGCCCGGGTCAGCGGGGTTGCCAGCGTGTCGGCTTCTTCCAGCATGTCGGCGATGCGCCCGGTCTCGGTGCCCCGGCCGGTGGCGACCACCAGCCCGGCCGCCTGACCGGCAACGACCAGCGTCCCGGCAAAGGCCATGCAGGTTCGCTCGGCCAGGCCGCTATCGGCGGGCACCGGCTCAGTGTTCTTGCCGACCGCCGTGGATTCGCCAGTGAGGGACGCCTCGGTCACCTGCAAGGCCCGGGTGTCGAACAAGCGTAGGTCGGCCGGCACCTTGTCGCCCGCGGCCAGCCACACCACGTCACCCGGCACCAGTTCGGCGGCGGAGAGGCGTCGCCGTTGGCCAGCCCGCTGCACCGTCACCTCGCTGGCGACACTGCGGGCCAAAGCCGCTAGCGCATCCTCGGCGCGCCCTTCCTGGATGAAACCGATCAATGCATTGACCAGCACCACGCCGAAGATGACGCCCGCGTCGGCCCATTCGTGCAGGAAGGCGGCGGTCGCCCCGCTGGCGAGCAGAATGTAGATCAGCGGTTGATGGAACTGCAGCGCGAAGCGCAGCGCCGCCCCGCGCCCTGGGCGCACCTCGATGCGGTTGGGCCCGTGGACACCCAGGCGCTCGGCGGCGACCTCCTCGGCGAGCCCGTCGACCGGGCTCGACTGGAAGGTCGCGAAAGCCTCCTGATGGGAGCGGGCGTGCCAGCCCGGCGAGTCGACAGGCGTCATGACAATGGGTGCCGGACGGGCCTAGCCCGTCCGGCGGGCTGGGTCAGCCGACCTTGGGCAGGCCCGACAGGGCCATCGCCAGTTCTTTCTCGTCGTAGTCCTGATCGACCAGCTTGCCGGACAGGTAGTTGGTGTAAGCGCTCATGTCGAAATGGCCGTGGCCAGACAGGCAGAACAGGATCGTCTCGCTCTTGCCTTCCGCCTTGCAGCGCAGGGCTTCATCGATGGCGGCACGCACCGCGTGGTTGGACTCCGGCGCCGGCACGATGCCCTCGCTGCGGGCGAACATCACACCGGCCTCGAAACAGGCGGTCTGGTGGTAGTTGCGCGCCTCGATCAGACCCAGTTCCTTCACGTGGCTGACCAGCGGCGCCATGCCGTGGTAGCGCAAGCCACCGGCGTGCAGGCCCGGCGGCGTGAATTCGCTGCCCAGCGTGTGCATCTTGACCAGCGGCGTCATGCGGCCCGTATCGCCGAAATCGTAGGCGTACTGGCCGCGGCTGAGGGACGGACAGGCCGACGGCTCCACCGCGACGATGCGCCGCTTCTTGGCATTGGAACCACCGCGCAATTGCAGGCCGATAAACGGGAAGGCGATGCCGGCGAAGTTGGAGCCGCCGCCAGTGCAACCGATCACGACGTCGGGATCGTCACCAGCCATTTCCAGCTGGGTGATCGCCTCTTCGCCAACGATGGTCTGGTGCAACAGCACGTGATTCAACACCGAGCCGAGGGCGTACTTGGTGTCTTCGTTCTTGGCCGCCACTTCAACGGCCTCGGAGATGGCGATGCCGAGGGAGCCGATGTGGTCCGGATACTGGGCCAGCACCGCGCGGCCGTACTCGGTCTCGTTGGACGGCGAGGCCACGCAACGACCGCCCCAGGTTTCCATCAACGCCCGGCGGTAGGGCTTCTGGTCGTAGGACACACGCACCTGGAAGATCGTCACGTCCAGCCCGAACAGGCCACCGGCGTAAGACAGGGACGAACCCCATTGCCCCGCGCCGGTTTCGGTGGTCAACCGCTTCACCCCTTCCTGGGCGTTGTACCAGGCCTGGGGCACGGCGGAGTTGGGCTTGTGGCTGCCGGCCGGCGACACGCCTTCGTACTTGTAATAGATCTTGGCCGGCGTATCGAGCAGCTTCTCGAGGCGGCGGGCGCGGAACAGCGGGCTGGGCCGCCACTGGCACAACACGTCGCGGACCGGCTCGGGAATGTCGATCCAGCGCTCGGTGGACATCTCCTGCTCGATGATCGCGTTCGGGAACAAGGGCGCCAGGTCGGACGGGCCGAGGGGCTGCAGGGTGCCGGGATGCAGCGGCGGCGGCAGAGGCACCGGCAGGTCGGCGGCAATGTTGTACCAGGACTTGGGCATGCGGCTTTCGTCGAGCTGGTACTTGATCCTATCGGTCATGGCGATCTTCCTTGCGTTGGTCTTGTTATCGAACGGAGCGGCAGGCCGCCAGCACACGGCGGGCAGGAGCTGCAATGCATTGAAACTGGATAGTCCGGATGATAACCCGACCGGCTCAAGCGCGTCGGCGAGCCCCCGCCACCACAGCGCCGACAACCAACATGGCCACGGCCACCGCCGGCCAGTTGCCCCAGCGGGCGTAGGGTGTCAGCCCCCGGTAGCCGCGCACCTCGGCATGCAGGGCGCCGGCTTCAAATGGCGGCAGCACCGCCTGCACGCTGCCATCCGGCCGGACCACCGCGGTCATGCCGGTGTTGGTGGAGCGCAGCATCGGCCGGCCGGTTTCAAGCGCTCTTATCCGGGCGATCTGCAGGTGCTGGGGCTGGGCCCAGGAATCCCCGTACCAGGCCAGGTTGGAGATATTGAGCATCAGGCTCGCCTCCGGCAGGCTGCGGATCAGCTCCTCACCGAAAACATCCTCGTAGCAGATATTGATGGCGAGCTTCTGCCCCGCCAGGTGCAGCGGCGGCTGGCGCTGGGCGCCACGGGTCTGATCGGCCATCGGAATGCTGACCAGGTCGTAGAACCATCGGAACATCGGCGGTGAATACTCGCCGAAAGGCACCAGATGCTGCTTGGCGTAGTGGCCGGACGGCGACAGGCCGAGACTGATCGCCGCATTGAAGATATGCCCGTCACCATCGCGGGTGAAGGTGCCGAGCACCGCGTCGGCACCATTCGCTACGGCAATCTGCCGTACCGCATCCAGGTATCCAGGCGGGAGATCATCCACCAGCAGCGGGATGGTGGTTTCCGGCAACACGACGAGCTGGGCCGGGTTGTCACGCAGCATCGTCAGGTTGCGCTCCAACCAGTGGCGCAGCATCTCCGGACGCCACTTGAGGCTCTGCTCCACGTTGGTTTGCAGCAGGGCGACCTTCACCGGTTCACCGACGGGTTCGGTCCAGGCCACCTGGCGCAGGCCCGCGCCCACCACCAGCATTGCCGCGCCCCCCGCCAGCAGACGCCCGCTGCGCCGCCGCAGCGCCTCGACACCCAGGGCCGCCAGCAGGGCCAGCAGGCCACCGACGCCATACACGCCGAACAGCGGCGCGAATCCCGCCAGCGGACTCGGTGGCGTCTGGCTGTAGCCGCTGGCCAGCCACGGAAAGCCGGTGAACACCCAGCCGCGCAGCCATTCGGAAAGCAGCCAGAGAGCAGCGAACAGCGCTGCATCCCAGCCGGGCCGACCGCGCCGCAGGCGGGCAAACAGGACGCCCGCCAAGCCCGCGTAAAGCGAGACGAAGGCGCAGAACAGCAGGATTGCCAGCGCCGCCAGCGCCATCGGCATGCCACCGAAACGGTGCAGCGCCACATACAGCCACGAAACCCCGGCCAACATCGCGCCGAGCTCCCAGGTCCAGGCGATGGAGAAGCCAGTCCGCATCGGCCGCCGGCTGTCGGCCAATGCCGCGCCGAGAAGCCAGTAAAGCAGGCCCAGCGCCAGCGCGGCAACGGGGAACAGTTCGAACGGGGCGTAAGCAAAGACTGACGCGCCCCCCGCCAGCAGGGCCGCGCCCTGACGCAGGAAACGCATCAGCCGCCGACCGCTTCCGGATCGGGCAGGCGCTCGACGAGCAGGGAATGCACGCGTCGGCTATCGGCGCGCAGCACCTGGAAGCGCAGCCCTTCCAGGTCCACCACCTCATTGCGCTTGGGCAGGCGCCCGAGCTTGCGGATCAGCAAGCCGCCGACGGTGTCGTACTCGGAATCGCTGAAGGTGGTACTGAAGGCTTCGTTGAAATCCTCGATCTCGGTGCCGGCCTTGACGCGGTAGCGGCCTGCCTGGTCGAGGCGGATGTTGTCGGCGGTCTCGTCGAAGTCGTATTCATCCTCGATGTCGCCGACGATTTGCTCCAGCACATCCTCGATGGTCACCAGTCCCGCCACACCGCCGTACTCGTCCACGACGATCGCCATGTGGTTGCGGCTGACTCGGAAATCGCGCAACAGCACGTTGAGGCGCTTGGATTCCGGCACGAAGACGGCCGGGCGGAGCATGTCGCGGAGATCGAAGGCTTCGCCGGCGAAGACCCGCAGCAGGTCCTTGGCGAGGAGGATGCCAACTACGTCATCCTTGCCTTCACCGATGACCGGGAAGCGCGAATGGGCTGCGTTGATGGCAAAACGGGTAATGTCTTCGATGGAGTCGTCCACATTGACGACATCCATCTGCGCCCGGGGAATCATCACGTCGCGCACCTTCATGTCGGAGACCTGCAAGGCTCCTTCGATGATGGCCAGGGCATCCGCGTCGAACAGGTTACGGTCGTGAGCGGAATGCAGCAGGTGCAGCAACTCTTCCCGGTCTTCCGGCTCCCGGGTCAGGAGTGCGGACAGCCGTTCGAGCAAAGACGGTTTACTACTATAGGGTTCCATAAAAAGGGTGGATGAGAAATGGGCCATGGGCAATGGCCGACCCATCGGTCCGACATTGCCCATGGCGCATTGCTCAGCCCACCATCGAGTCTCCGGCTAGCGTTCGTCCGCGTAGGGGTCAGCGTAGCCCAATTCAACCAGGATGGCGCGCTCCCGCGCTTCCATTTCCTCCGCCTCGGAATCCTCTTCGTGGTCAAAGCCTTGCAAATGCAGCATACCATGCACACTTAAGTGAGCGTAATGCGCATCCAGGGGCTTGCCCTGCTCCGCCGCCTCCTTCTCGACGACCTGCCGGCACAGCACCAGATCGCCCATCAGCGGCAAACCTTCCGGCAGGGGCATGTCCTCGCCTTCATCATAGGCAAAGGTCAGCACGTTGGTGGCGTAGTCCTTGCCCCGGTAATCCCGGTTGAGTTCCCGGCCCTCGGCCTCATCGACGATACGCACGGTGATCCGCGCAGCACCGGGCTCGGCCGCCCGCAGCCAGCGGCGGAATTCGGTGCGGGACGGTACGCCTTCCCTATTGCAGGCGTATTGCACGGAAAGGTCGAGGCGGCGGGGCAGTTTGATGTCGCTCATTGCTGGTTCTGCTGTTGCTGGTTGCGGTTCTGGGTGTGGTGCTCGTAGGCGGCGACGATGCGCGCCACCAGAGGATGACGGACCACATCTTCCTTGAGGAACTGGGTGAAGGCGACGCCGCGCACGTCGGCGAGCACCTGCGCAGCTTCGCCGAGGCCGCTCTTCTGGCCGCGCGGCAGGTCCACCTGGGTCAGGTCGCCGGTGATCACCGCCTTCGAGCCGATGCCGATGCGGGTCAGGAACATCTTCATCTGCTCCGGCGAGGTGTTCTGCGCTTCGTCGAGGATGATGAAGGCCCGCGACAGGGTGCGCCCGCGCATGAAGGCCAGCGGTGCGATCTCGATACAGCCGCGCTCGAACAACTTGGTCACGCGGTCGAAGCCCATCAGGTCGTAAAGCGCGTCGTACAGCGGACGCAGATACGGATCCACCTTCTGGGCCAGGTCGCCGGGCAGGAAGCCGAGGCGCTCACCGGCTTCTACCGCCGGACGGGTGAGCACGATGCGCTCCACGTGCTCCCGCTCGAAGGCATCCACCGCACTGGCCACTGCCAGGTAGGTCTTGCCGGTGCCGGCCGGCCCGATGCCGAATGTGATGTCGTGCTCCTGGATCTGGCGCAGGTAGTCCACCTGGCGCGGCGTGCGGCCATGCAGCTCGCTCTTGCGGGTCAGCAGGGCCGGCGCCGGCTGGTTGGCCTGGGACAAATTGCTCAACTCGATGAGACCGAGCTGGATGTCATCCACAGACAAGGCGTTATCGGCGCGGCCATAGAAGTGGCGCAGCGCCCGCGCAGTGATCTGGGTCTGCGGCGGCTCGCCGTTCAACGTGAAGCGCTCGCCGCGGCGAGCGATGGTCACGTCGAAGGCGGTTTCGATCTGGCGGATGTTCTCGTCGAGCGCCCCGCACAGATTGGCGAGTCGCACGTTGTCGAGGGGATGCAGGACGATTTCGGTCGGTTTCATCGGACGCATGCTGCCAGAGCCGCGCCCGCGGGGGAAGACACGATCATCGACAGCTCAGTCCCGGGTGACGATCTCGCCACGCAGGGAATGGGGCAATGCCGACACGATGGTGACGTCCACGAAATTGCCGATCAAGCGCGGATTGCCGGCGAAATTGACAACGCGGTTGTTGTCGGTGCGCCCGGCCAGCTCGTTCGGATCCTTCTTCGACGGCCCTTCCACCAGAATGCGCTGAACGGTACCGACCATGCTCTCGCTGATCTTCGCGGCGTTTTCCTCGACGCGCTTCTGCAGACGGGACAGGCGCGCCAGCTTGACGTCCTGCGGCGTATCGTCGGCCAGATCGGCGGCCGGCGTACCGGGGCGCGAGCTGTAGACGAAGCTGAAGGAGGTGTCGAAGCCCAGATCGTCGATCAGCTTCATCGTCGCCTCGAAATCCGCCTCAGTCTCGCCGGGGAAGCCGACGATGAAGTCGGACGACAGGGAGATGTCCGGCCGCGCGCCGCGCAGCTTGCGCACCAGTGACTTGTATTCGAGCACCGTGTAGCCGCGCTTCATCGCCGCCAGCACCCGGTCGGAACCGGCCTGCACCGGCAGGTGCAGGTGCGACACGAGCTTGGGCAGCTTGGCGTAGGCATCAACGACGCGCTGGGTCATCTCGCGGGGATGGGACGTGGTGTAGCGGATCCGTTCGATGCCCGGGATTTCATGCACGCATTCGAGCAGGAAGGCAAAGTCGGCCATCTCGCCGCCATCGCCATCCACCGGCGCACGCCAGGCATTGACGTTCTGGCCGAGCAGGGTCACTTCCTTGACACCCTGGGCAGCCAGCCCCGCCACTTCAGCCAGCACGTCGGCCAGCGGACGGTAGATCTCGTCGCCGCGGGTATAGGGCACGATGCAGAAGGTGCAGTACTTGGAGCAGCCTTCCATGATCGACACGAAGGCACTCGCCCCTTCCACGCGGGCCGGCGGCAGGTTGTCGAACTTCTCGATTTCCGGGAAGGAGATATCCACCTGCGAACGCCCCGAAGCCTTGCGCTCGGCAATCAGCTTGGGCAGGCGATGCAGGGTTTGCGGCCCGAACACCAGGTCAACATACGGCGCGCGCGCCACGATGGCCTCGCCCTCCTGGCTCGCCACGCAACCTCCGACACCGATGATCAGGTTGGGGTTCTGCTGCTTGAGATGCTTGACCCGCCCGAGGTCATGAAAGACCTTCTCTTGCGCCTTCTCGCGCACGGAACAGGTATTGAAGAGGATCACGTCCGCCTCTTCAGGGTTGTCCGTTTTTTCCAGCCCATCGGCCGCCCCGAGCACATCCGCCATCTTGTCCGAGTCGTACTCGTTCATCTGGCAACCGAAAGTCCGGATATAAAGTTTTTTCATCGCATGTTGACCAACAACCATCAAGACACTATTATAGCGGCCTTCTCCGGTCGGTGATGTAGCTCAGATGGTTAGAGCGATGGATTCATAACCCATAGGTCGGCGGTTCGACTCCGCCCATCACCACCAACAGATTCAAGCAAAAAGGCCAATCCGCAAGGATTGGCCTTTTTGCTTTGGGGCTTAGCCATCCTCATCGCCGCGAAATCCCCGCCAGCGCCGCCTTCACCAGATCAGCCGCAGCGCGAATCTGTAAATCTCCGTGACACCCCCGCGGCCTGAACGCGAGCGAGACATAGTTCTCATCCCCCGCCGGCCCACACCTTGGACAATCAAGTCCAACAACAGGGAGGTCTTATGGGCTCAATACATGCAAGCACAAAGCGCTGGAATGGCCTGGAGCGTCGCTCGGGAGAGGATCGTCGACAGATCGAAGGCGAATCGCCGACTGGACACGAACGCAGGAAGCGCCCCGAGCCACGTCAAATGACAGTCGTCGAGTTGTTCCTCTCTCCGGAACAATGGCGTGTTGCGCAACGGCATTGGCTCGCCGCACCCAGCAGCGACACTCAAGGCATCTAAAGAACGCGCACCGACGAACGGCGGCCTATTGCACACCAACAGAGTGCCGCCCAGCGCCCTACCCACCAGGGCGTTTCGCAGCCCCCCAAAAATAGAATCAAACCGTCTATCTTGACGCCCCGGGCACATACGCGAATAACGCTGAAGCTCGCTCCTCTGCTCGCCCACCCGCAGCGCAAAACCCAGTCGACGCTTTGAAGCCCCCCCTGCCATCAAGCCGGGCAAGATCACTCCCGAACCGACAACTTTGTTAAATTTTACTAAATCTTTACAAACACTCACCGATGAAAGCATAAGTTAAGACTTGGTCTCTAGCATTCAGTGAATCGACCACACTCGTTGCTCCACTCCAATGGCTCAATCGATCGAGCGCTTCCTGCGCAAAAGCCTGAATCCGGCGTATCGCCTGTACAAGCTGCGGCGACGCCTGAGGAGAATCGGACAAGATCTGCAATATCGGCGACTCCCTGGTGAGACACGCAACCTGGAATCACTTTTCCGCAACGAAAAGCTGATCCGCCTGTTCGCCGACACATCTCCCCGCCTGCACGCCAACTATTACCAGGACTACGTGTCCTGCCGCTGGTCCGTCGACGAGGTGATTCATCGCATTCACGACCACTATCGCTTCCTGCTCGACCGCTTTCCGCCCGCCGCACTTGAGGCCCTGTCCGGGAACGGCATCTCCCTGTGGTCCACCACGCATGAGGACATGAATGCAGAAGTACGGCTGCTGCTGCTGACCCACGACACGATCCGCAACGAAGGCGAATTCCAGCTGACCCTCTTCCTGAACGGCACCTGGAGCCACGCCCTGGGCTTTCTGTATCACGCGGCGCCCGATGGCCGCCATTACCCGCTGGTCTGCCGCAACCAGGGGTGCATTGGGCAGTTCGAACAGGTCAGGCAATTCCGCAAAGCGCATTTCGAACTGGCGCCACTGTTCCTCCTGATGGACAGCCTGATCGCCCTTAACACCTTCATCGGTCTGGACGAAATCCAGGTGCTGGCCCCCGCCGAAAGCTATCAGTCACGCCTTGGCGAAGAACGCCTCGACGCCCTCTACCGCCAGGCCTTCGAACCTTTCCATGCACGGGTACGCACCGAGGACGGCCGGGCAGCGATCCACCTGCCCCTGGAGGAAAAGCCCCTGGAGAGCATCGACCGCCGCCACCGCAAGCGCACTCAGCAAAAGCGGCAAGCCCGTGAGCAGATGCGGACTGAGGTGCTGCAGCGTCTGGAGGCACTCTCCCGGCCAGCAGAAGCGCGGCACGAGGACGCGCCCCTCCTCGCAGCCTGACTCCAGAAAAACGAACTCGCCTCAAAGCCGGCGAGAGAAGCCGCAACGCCCCTCACCCCAGCCCCGGAAACAGCAACGCCCGTCATCTCCCGATAACAGGCGTTGTCGCTTGCCGCGGCAGCGCCTCAACGGCCTGCCCAGCGAATTCCGGCCGCCCGCAAAGGGGCGCCGCCGGCAGATCAGGCGAAGGTATTGATGACCTGCCCGACGACCTGCCCGTTCAGGTTGGAGGTGGGCTCCGGCGCGGTCTGGGCGGCCTGCGCAGCCTGAGCCTGCTGCTCCTCTTTCTTGCGCACATCCTCCGGCGCCTGCTGTTGCTGGACTTTGCTGGCTTCCGCCTGCTGCTGGAGGGCCTGGGTGAAGGCAGCGCTGGAAGCGCCGCTGACCGAACTAACGCTCATGATGTACTCCTGATGATTCCACCACCCGGACTTCCAAGTGGCGCGCTTTTTTCATTTTACGGCAGGCCACACGAAAACATGAGGCCCAAAAACACGCCACGCGATCGATGTTCAGGCGCCACTACGGTGTCGGACGCAACGCCTCGCCTACGCCCTGCAACGGCCCCAAAGGATTGTGGCGGACCTCGTTTTCCTCAATGCGTGGCTGGCCGCTCCATTGTTTATAGACGACCCTGCCATCGATGACGACGATCAGCGCGCCAAAGCGCCAGCCGGTCACCAGGGTGCTGCGCTTGAAATTGAGAAAATCGAGCATGAAGTTGCCGACCCGCTTGCGGTCCACATTGCTCGGTTCCATGAAATAGCCAACGCAGCCATCCAGTACTTTCATGCACTCCTGGATGCCCTTCGGAACCGTCGCGGGATCCTGCAATGGCGAAGGCAGCACTGCGCGCACCACCTGCGAGTGGTTGAGGATCTGCATGTTGGGCGTCGTGTAGGGATCGAAGCCCAGCTTGCGCACCGTTTCCAGATCGGTCTGGTAAGGCACGATCTGGTCGAAGGTACTCTTGATGTCGTCGAAATCGCGCCAACGCCTGCCGACTTCCTGCTGGGCAGTAGGCAGCATGCCGCCGCAACCAGCCAACAGTCCGGCCAACAGCAAGGACACCATCACCTTCACAGCACACATCCTTTCCGCCACCACGGCTGGAGCCGGACACGCCCGTCTATCCTGATTCTCAGCGTAATCCGCCAACACCCACATGGCAACCGCGACGCATTGCCCCGCGTGGTGGAGCGCACACCGCCGCGCCTGACCGCGCCAGATTGCTCAGCTGACGCGAACCGGCAGGGATACGATGCGCGCCAGCTCGGCCTCCACCTCCGCAAACAGCGGACGGCACTCGGGCAAGGGGTCCGCGCAGCGCAGCTGCAAGCGGGCCAGCGCCTGCAACTGCGGCCCCAACTGTTCATCCCGGGCACAGCAGGCGATCAGTTCTTCCAGCAGGCAGGCAAAAGCCCGCAGCTCGATGCGCTGGAGGGCCGGCGCCAACTGTGCATCGTCCGGAGCGAAGAAGGATGCCGCCCCGAAATCCCCCAGCAGCACCCGCCCTTCGCCGGCATGCAGGATGTTGTGGGCGTACAGGTCGCCATGAAGAATGCCGCGCCGGTGCAGATGGGCCGCGGCCGAGGCAATCCCCACCGCGATGCCCAGGGCGGCATCGACAGTGAGGGCCGCGCCATCCGGATAGATATCGCGGGTGCAGGACGCCAGACTCGGCGGGCCGGCCAGGCTCTCGAAGGCCCGATCGATCAGCGCCATCACCAGCCCGTCGGCGGCCTCCTCCTCGGCCTCCAGGCGCCCGAGCAAAGGAATCAGGCCCGGATGAACCCCGGCCTCGAGACAGGCCGCCATCTCGTGCTGCGGCAAGCCGTCACTGGTCACGGCCCCCTTGAACAGCTTGACCGCCACCGGGCGTCCTCTGCCAGCCCCGTTCCACTCGGCCCGACGGATGAGCCCGGAAGCCCCTTCGCCAAGCCGTTCCCCCAACACCAGCTCGGCACGCGAAATACGGATCGCCGCCTCGCCTCCCAGACGCCGCTGCTCGACCGACGCGCAGAACGGATTACCCGCATAGGCCAGCCATGACAGGCGCGGCAGCGCAAACAGCCACGCCGGCAGGGCTGCCAGTCGGTTGGCGGAGACGCGCAGCAACTCCAGGCCGGCGCAGGCCGCCATTTCGTCAGGCAGCGCACGCAGCCGGTTACCGGCCAGCATCAGTTTCTGCAGGCTGGTGCAGCGGCCAATGGAGGCCGGCAGCTCATCGAGCTCGTTATCGGTCAGGATCAG
The DNA here is from genome assembly GCF_041914405.1 of Zoogloea sp. NCBI lineage: Bacteria > Pseudomonadati > Pseudomonadota > Betaproteobacteria > Rhodocyclales > Zoogloeaceae > Zoogloea > Zoogloea sp. Next base: position 210,708 of record NZ_JAYSDK010000003.1, on the reverse strand, counting down.
CCAGCGCAGGCGGGGTGGCAACGCAGCGGCCGGCACCGTATCCAGGCGACAGGACTTGAAGCCGACCATCTCCAGGCGTGGGCACTCCCCGAGCACTTCCGGCAGCACGGTGAAGGGATTGCCCGAACCGAACAGGATGCGCAGATGGCGCAGGCGCGACAGATCGGGTGGCAAGGATGTCAGCCGGTTGCCCGAAAGGTCGAGCACCTCCAGCGTGTCGGCCAGATCGAAGATCTCCGGCGGAAACTCGGTCAGGCCACATGCCAGCTTGAGCTGGCGTGCGCCGGCTAGCCGACCGGCGCGCAAGTCCTCGAGGGAATTCATCGGGCTGATTTTCCAGTACGTGCGGGACATCGCCGGCAGGGGCCGGCGCCCGGCCTACTCCGCAGCCTTGACCAGCTTGCGGGCCACCTGAGCGCGGGACTCGCGCGCCTCGTGCTGCGCACGGGCACGCATGCTTTCCTGCACGAAATCCATATGCCTGTGTACTGCATCCTGGGCAGCCTGGGCATTGCGGGTACGCACCGCATCCCAGATCGCCGCATGCTGGGCGCGCAACTCCTGCCAGTCGCCTTCAAGCCGACGCAAGTGGCGCAGATTGCGGTCGATATGGTCATGGGTAACGCGAAACAGGCTGGCGGTCAGGTGCCCGAACATCACGTTGTGGGCCGCCTCGGCAATGGCCTGATGGAAGGCCAGATCGGCCTTCACCTGTTCCTCGAAGACTTCCGCCGACGGCCCCTGGGCGAACAGAGCCTCGACCCGGTCGTACGCCTCGCCGATGCGCTGCAGATCCGCGTCCGTCGCCCGCCGGGCCGCCAGCAGCGCGGCCTCCGACTCCAGCATGCCGCGGAACTCCAACAGATCCTCCTGCACATTCGGGTGGCGCCCGAGCATCTCCTGCCAGGGATCGGTGAAGCCGGCATCCAGCCGGTCCGTCACGTAGGTGCCACCACCCTGACGGCTGTGCAGCAAGCCCTTGGAAACCAGCTTCTGCAGGGCCTCCCGCAGGGACGGACGGGACACGCCCAACTCTGCCGCCAGCTCGCGCTCGGGCTGCAGACGGTCGCCGGGCTTCAGCGCGCCCTCCAGGATGCGCCGCTCCAGCTCAAGGGCGATGGTGTCGGACAGACGCTGGACGACCAGCTTGCCGCTGCTACTCATTGGGATCTCGCTCAAATGGTCAGACCACAATATTACGACGGCACATTCGCGCCAACAACTCCCCAACAGCGGACAAGTACCCCTCCAGAGGCTATAAATTGGAAAATCGGAGGTATCAGGGTTTTGGATAATTGACTCACTTTTCGCCAATGCGTAAAGTTCCCGCGAACGTGATAAATTGGTCTTACCATTTTACCCATCAACCGGATCGAACACCCATAACGCCGTGGCGCGGAACACCGTTTTCGCACTTTCAGGCGAGACAAAGACTGGAGGAGACGTGAGCAACCCCGTGGTCAGTACGCATGCCGGACATCAGGCGCGCAGCTATCCGTCCCGCCCCGAGGCGGTCTACTTTTATGGAACCTGCCTGGTGGACATGTTCGTCCCCGAGGCCGGCATGGACGCCATCACCCTCCTCGAACGGGAAGGCATCCGCGTGATCTTCCCGGACAACCAGACCTGCTGCGGCCAGCCGGCCTTCACCAGCGGCTTTCCGGAAGAGGCCCGCCAGGTCATCGCCTCCCAGCTCGATCTGTTCCCCGGCGACTACCCCATCGTCGTCCCGTCAGGCTCCTGCGGCGGCATGATCCGCTGGCACTGGGAAAAGGTCATCGGCGACGACACCGCCCTCAAGGCCCGCGCCGCCGCGATTGCCGCACGCACCTACGAATTCGCCGAATTCCTGCTCCACGTGGTCGGCTTCAGCCGCAAGGACGAAGGCCCAGCCACCACCGTCACGCTGCACACCTCCTGCTCCGCCCGCCGCGAGATGGGCACCCACCTGGTCGGCCGCGAACTGCTGGCCCGCCTCGGCAACGTGACCCTTGCCCACCACGACCATGAATCCGAATGCTGCGGCTTCGGTGGCACCTTCTCGCTGAAGCACCCGGACATTTCCACCGCGATGGTCACCGACAAGGTCGCGGCCCTCAAGGCCACCGGCGCCAGCCAGCTGGTCACCGCCGACTGCGGCTGCATGCTCAACATCACGAAGCGCGCCGCCAAGGAAGACCTCGACGCCGGCCGTGCCAAGCCTTCCCTTCCCGGCGAACACCTGGCCACCTTCCTGCTCCGCCGCACGGGCGGCAAACCTGCAGGGGACCAGCAATGAGCGCCCGCGACCGCATCCTCGCCAAGCTGCGCGCCGCCCAGCCGGCCCAGCCGAATGCCATGCCCGACCTGGACGCCCATTACACGCCGCGAGTCCGCGGCGAAAGCAAAGCCGAACGCCTGGCCCGCTTCCGCACCGGCATCGAAAGCTTCCACGCGGAAGTCCACATCAGCAGCGAAGCCGACTGGCCCGCCCTGCTGGCCCGCCTGTGTGCCGACAAGCAGGTTGCCACGATGCTCTACGGCGCCGACACACCGGCCGGCCGGCGCCTTGACCAGGCCGCCTTCCCGGCCACCACGCTGCGCCCCTGGGTCGGCCAGGTCGAAGAACTCAAGGCCGACCTGTTCCACCGCGTCGACGCCGGCTTCACGCAAACCCACGGCGCCATCGCCGAAACCGGCACGCTGATGCTGTGGTCCTCCGAAGCGGAGCCGCGCACCCTGTCGCTGGTGCCGCCGATCCACTTCGCGCTGCTCGACGCCGCCACCATCCAGCCCACCTTTTTCGACGTGTTGCGCACCGAGAACTGGGCCGCCGGCCTGCCCACCAACGCGCTGCTGATCTCCGGCCCGTCGAAGACCGCCGACATCCAGCAGACCCTCGCCTACGGCGCCCACGGCCCGAAGGAACTCGTCGTGATCGTCATCAACGCCGAAGGAGACGCCCAGTGAGCACCCAGCCCCAGCAGCAATCCGCCGGCCAGCCGATCGCCTTCGTCTCCGCCCAAGCCCTGCGCGCGCGCATGCACGACGCGGTGAACGATGCGCACCTGCGCCAGAGCTTCCGCGGCGCGATGGACTTCCTGATGGCCAAGCGGGCCGCCCAGTTCCCGGACCAGGACGAGCTCGACTCCCTGCGCGCCCTGTCGGAAGGCATCCGCCAGTACAGCCTGTCCAAGCTGCCCGACCTGCTCGAACAGCTCGAAGCCAACCTGACCCGCAACGGCGTCAAGGTGCATTGGGCCGAGACGCCCGACGAAGCCAACGCCATCATGCTCGACATCGCGCGTCAGCATCAGGCCAAGCTGATCGTCAAGGGCAAGTCGATGGTCAGCGAGGAGATCGAGTTCAACCACGCGATGGAGGCCGCCGGCGTCGGCGCGCTGGAGTCGGACATGGGCGAGTACATCGTCCAGCTCGCCGGCGAAAAGCCGTCCCACATCATCATGCCGGCGATCCACCAGACCAAGCAGCAGATCGCCAAGCTGTTCGCCGAGAAGATTCCTGGCGTCGATTACACAGACAACGTGGACGCGCTGATCCGGATCGGCCGCAACGTGCTGCGCGACAAGTTCGAGAGCGCCGACATCGGTCTCTCCGGCGTGAATTTCGCGGTGGCCGAAACCGGCACCCTGTGCCTCGTCGAAAACGAAGGCAACGGTCGCATGTGCACCACGGTGCCCAAGGTGCACATCGCCATCACTGGCATCGAGAAAATCGTCGAGAAGCTGGAACACGTCGCCCCGCTGTACTCCATCCTCACCCGCTCGGCCACCGGCCAGGCAGTGTCCACCTACTTCAACATGATCTCCGGCCCGCGCAAGGCCGGCGACAAGGACGGCCCCGAGGAAGTGCATCTGGTGCTCCTCGACAACGGCCGCAGCCAGGCCTACGCCGACGAGCAGCTGCGCAAGACCCTGCAGTGCATCCGCTGCGGTGCCTGCATGAACCACTGCCCGGTTTACACCCGAATCGGCGGCCACGCCTACGGCACCACCTACCCCGGCCCGATCGGCAAGATCATTTCGCCGCACCTGATGGGCCTCGAACAGACCCACCTGCTGGCCACCGCCTCCAGCCTGTGTGGCGCCTGCGGCGAAGTCTGCCCGGTGAAGATCCCGATCCCCGAGCTGCTGATCCGCCTGCGTGGTGAAGCCAATAGCGCCCCCCACGCCAACCCGGCGATGGTCGGCCAGGGCGCCGCCTACGATCCGAAGATCAGCTTCGTCTGGCGGATGTGGGCCCGCCTCTACGCCCGTCCCGCCACCTACCGGGCCTTCAGCTGGCTGGCCACCCGCTTCCGGGCGCTGACGCCGCGCAAGCAAAGCGGCTGGACCGCGGCCCGTACCCCCCTTCAACCCGCAACACGAAGGCTGAGGGACATGGTCAAGGACCGACGCTAAGCCTGTCGCGCCGGGGCACGCCCCCGGCGCCTCAACCCACCCCGAATCGACAACATCCCTGCACTGGGAGGAGCCCCTGTGTCCGCTCTCATCGACGCCCTGCGCCTGCGGCTACCCGCCGACCGCGTAATTACCGACGAACTGCGCCGCCTTGCCTATGGCACCGACGGCAGCTTCTACCGCCTGATCCCGGAAGTGGTGGCGGTCGTCAATGACGAGGCCGAGGTGCGCGACGTGGTCGACCTGGCCCGCCAGCACGGCCACCCGGTCACCTTCCGCGCCGCCGGCACCAGCCTGTGCGGCCAGGCCGTCACCGACGGGGTGCTGGTGCTGCTCGGCGAGGGGCTGGCCACCTGCCGCATCGACGGCGACGGCGCCACCGTGCGCGTCGGCCCGGCCATCATCGGCGCCGAGGTGAACCGCCGCTTGGCCCCGCTGGGCCGCAAGATCGGCCCCGACCCCGCCTCGATCAACGCTGCCAAGATCGGCGGCATCGCCGCCAACAACAGCAGCGGCATGTGCTGCGGCACCGCCCAGAACAGCTACAACACCCTCGCCTCGGTGCGCGTGCTGCTCGCCGACGGCACCGTGCTGGACACCGGCGACGCCGCCAGCGTCGCCACCTTCAAGAGCACCCATGGCGGGCTGCTGGAGCGCCTCGCCACACTGTCCGCCGACGTGCGTGCCGACCATGCGCTGGCCGAGCGCATCCGCGCCAAGTACAAGATCAAGAACACCACCGGCTACAGCCTCAACGCGCTGGTGGATTTCAGCGACCCGGTGGACATCCTGGCCCACCTGATGATCGGCTCGGAAGGCACGCTGGGCTTCATCTCCCAGGTCACCTACAACACGGTGCCGGAGTACGCCCACAAGGCCAGCGCGCTGGCCTTCTTCCCGGACATGGAAACCGCCTGCCGGGCGGTAGCCGGCCTCAAGAACCAGCCGGTGGACGCGGTGGAGCTGCTCGACCGCGCCTCCCTGCGCTGCGTCGCCCACAAGCCGGGAATGCCGGCCCTGCTGAAGACCCTGGCCGACGGCGCCACCGCGCTGCTCATCGAGACCCGCGCGCCCAATGCCCTGGCCCTCGACGAGCGCATCGCCGCGGTCCTCGCCGAACTGAACCTCTACCCGCTGATCGAGAGCCCGGCCTTCACCACCGACCCGGCCGAGATCGAGCGCCTGTGGAACGTCCGCAAGGGCACCTTCCCGGCGGTCGGCGCGGTGCGCAAGCCCGGCACCACGGTCATCATCGAGGACGTGGCGGTTGCCGTGCCGGACCTCGCCGCCTGCTGCCTCGACCTGCAGCACCTGTTCGCCAAGCACGGCTACCACGAAGCGATCATCTTCGGCCACGCGCTGGAAGGCAACGTGCACTTCGTGTTCACCCAGGATTTCGGCATCGAGTCCGAGGTGGAACGCTACGCCGCCTTCATGGATGAGCTGTGCACCGTGCTGGTCACCAAGTACGACGCCTCCCTCAAGGCCGAGCACGGCACCGGCCGCAACATGGCCCCCTTCGTCGAGCTGGAATGGGGCACCAAGGCCTACGGGCTGATGAAGGAGATCAAGCAGCTCTTCGATCCGGAAGGCCTGCTCAACCCCGGCGTAATCATCAACGACGACGCCGAGGCCCACCTCAAGCACCTCAAGCCGATGCCCGCCGCCGGCCAGCTCTACGCCCCGGTGGACCGCTGCATCGAATGCGGCTTCTGCGAGCCCCAGTGCCCGTCCCACGGCCTGACCCTGTCGCCGCGCCAGCGCATCGTCGGCTGGCGCGAGCTGTCCCGCCGCCAGGCCGCCGGCGAAGCCTTCGGCCAGCTCGGCGACGACTACCTCTACATGGGCCTCGACACCTGCGCCACCTGCGGCCTGTGCTCCACGGCCTGCCCGGTCGGCATCGAGACCGGCGCCCTGACCCGCGCGGTACGCGGCGACCAGCTTTCAACGGTGGCCCGCCAGCTCGGCCACGTGGCGGCCAACCATTTCGGCGCCACCCAGGCCCTGGCCCGCACCGCCCTCAAGGCCGGCCACCTGGCCGAGGCGGTGATCGGCACCAAGGCGCTGTCGCGCCTCACCGGCGGCGCCTGGAAGGAAGGCATGCCCAAGCCGCAGCCGGCCGGCCGCGCCACCCGGACCGACGGCGACAAGGTGGTGTACTTCCCCACCTGCGCCGGCCGCATGTTCGGCGCCGACACGCCGGAACACGCCCTGTCCGCCACAGTCATCCGCGTGCTCGAACGGGCCGGCTACGCGCCCATCGTGCCCGACGACGTCAACAGCCTGTGCTGCGGCCAGTCCTTCGCCAGCAAGGGCCTCGCCGAAGATGCCGACCGCAAGTCGGCCCAACTGGAAGCCGCCCTGCTGAAGGCCAGTAACAACGGCGAATACCCGGTCATCCTCGACGCCAGCGCCTGCTCCCTGCGCATGAAGACCTTCCTGGCCGAGCGCCTGAAGGTGTACGACCTGGTGGAGTTCGCCCACGACGCGCTGCTGCCGCGCCTGATGCTGCACAAGAAGGCCGACCCGATCCTGGTGCACCTTAACTGCTCGGCCCGCCGCATGGGCTTCGAGGCCAAGCTCAAGCAGCTCGCCGGTGCCTGCGCCGACCAGGTCGTGCTGCCCGCCGAGGTGAAGTGCTGCGGCTTCGGCGGCGACCGCGGCTTCGTCGTGCCCGAACTCAACACTCACGCGCTGCGCAAGCTGCACGCCGACGTGCCGGCCGGCTGTTGCGGCGGCTATTCCAGCAACCAGACCTGCGAGATCGGCCTCACCGCCGCCACCGGCCTGCCTTACCGCTCCATCGTCCATCTGCTCGACGAATGCAGCGCCGAGGCCGCCCGCCTGGCGACCTGCTGACGCCTGCCCACCCCCGTTTTCACCACAGATAGAAACGACCAACCGCATTCATTAGAGGAGGAATACCGAATGCAACCCTGGATGCAGATATATGACCCGCTGGGCAACCTCTGGTTGTCCTCGCTGGTCGCCGCCTTGCCGATCATTTTCTTCTTCGTCGCGCTGGCCATCCTGCGCCTGAAGGGGCATATCGCCGGCACCGTCACCGTGATCATCGCGCTGGCCGTGGCGATCTTCTTCTACAAGATGCCGGTGCAGATGGCCCTGGCCTCGGCCGGCTACGGCTTCCTGTATGGCCTGTGGCCCATCGCGTGGATCATCATCGCCGCGGTATTCCTCTACAAGATCACCGTGAAGACCGGCCAGTTCGACATCATCCGTGCCTCGGTCGTGTCGATCACCGATGACCAGCGCCTGCAGATGCTGCTGGTCGGCTTCTCCTTCGGTGCCTTCCTGGAAGGTGCGGCCGGTTTCGGCGCTCCGGTGGCGATCACCGCCGCGCTGCTGGTCGGCCTGGGCTTCAACCCGCTGTACGCCGCCGGCCTGTGCCTGATCGCCAACACCGCTCCGGTGGCCTTCGGCGCGATGGGCATCCCCATCATCGTCAGCGGCCAGGTGACCGGCATCGACCCGTTCAAGATCGGCCAGATGGCCGGCCGCCAGCTCCCGCTGCTGTCGGTGATCGTGCCCTTCTGGCTGGTCGCCATGATGGACGGCTGGCGCGGCATCAAGGAAACCTGGCCGGCGATCATCGTGGCCGGCGGCTCCTTCGCCATTACCCAGTTCTTCACCGCCAACTACATCGGACCTGAGCTGCCGGACATCACCTCCGCGCTGGTCAGCCTGATCTCCCTGACGATCTTCCTGAAGAACTGGAAGCCGAAGAACATCTTCCGCTTCGACAAGCAGCACCACGCCGAACTGGGCGAGGACAAGCACTACAGCTTCGGTGAAATCGCCAAGGCCTGGTCCCCGTTCGTGATCCTGACCATCATGGTCACCATCTGGAGCCTCAAGCCCTTCAAGGCCATGTTCGCCAAGGACGGCGCCTTCTACGCCACGGTGCTGCAGTTCCCGGTGCCGATGCTCGACAAGCTGGTCATCAAGATGGAGCCGATCGTCACCAAGGCCACGCCCTACGCCGCGGTGTACAAGCTCGACCTGCTGTCCGCCACCGGCACCGCGATCTTCCTGGCCGCCATCATCTCGATGTTCGTGCTCGGCATGAAGTCCGGCGAGGCCGCCAAGACCCTGAAGGAAACCGTCATTGAACTGAAGCGCCCGATCTACTCCATCGGCATGGTGCTGGCGTTCGCCTTCATCGCCAACTACTCCGGCCTGTCCGCCACCCTGGCCCTGCTGCTGGCGGGTACCGGCGCGCTGTTCCCGTTCTTCGCACCGTTCCTCGGCTGGCTGGGCGTCTTCCTGACCGGTTCCGACACCTCGTCCAACGCGCTGTTCTGCTCGCTGCAGGCCACCACCGCCCACCAGGTCGGCGTCTCCGACACCCTGCTGGTGGCGGCCAACACCACCGGCGGCGTGACCGGCAAGATGATCTCGCCGCAGTCCATCGCCGTAGCCTGCGCGGCCGTCGGCCTGGTCGGCAAGGAATCGGACCTGTTCCGCTTCACCGTCAAGCACAGCCTGGCCTTCGCCACCATGGTCGGCATCATCACCACGCTGCAGGCCTACGTGTTCACATGGATGATCCCGTGATCGGCTGAAACCGCTTCAGAACGGGGAGATGCGTCCCCGGGGAGCCTCGACGGCGGCCGTGCAAACGGCCGCCGTTTTTTTATTGCGGCGGCCCTCAGCGCGGGGACAGCGTGACGAGGCCGAACCTCGCCGCCAGCTGGATCAACTTGAAGTCGTTGTCCACCTCCAGCTTCTGGCGGATCGCCGTCATGTGGTTGGAGACGGTCTTTTGGCTCAGGTGCAAGGTTTCGGCAACGCTGGCGGTCGGCTCGCCATTGACCACCATGCACAGCACGTCAAACTCCTTGGGAGTCAGGCGCGTCATCAGCGCATCCTCCTCGAGGGCGGCGCAGGCCAGCGCCTGGGCAACGTCCGTCGACAGGAAGCGCCTGCCGGCCGCCACCGCGCGGATCGCCTCCAGCATCTCATCCGGTTCGCTGCACTTGGTCACGTAGCCAAGCGCGCCGAGCCGGATGGCCTGGGTAACATAGCTCGGGTTGTCGTGCATCGAGATCACCAGCACCTTAAGCCCGCGCTCCCTGGCCAGCATCCGCCGAATCGCATCGAGCCCGCTGCTGCCGCGCAGATTCAGGTCCACCACAGCCAGCTCGATGCCGCCCGCGCTGAGGCAGGCATAGGCCTCGTCGGCGGAGGCAGCCTCCGCCACCACCCGCATGTCCCCCTCGGCATCGAGCAGACGCCGATAGCCGTTGCGGACCACCGCATGGTCTTCGACCAGCATGATTTGAATCATTTCACCCTCCTGACCCACCCATCATAGATGGGCGCAGCCGCTCACAGACCGCCGCCCCCTCACGTCGGGAAGAATTCCCGGTGCCGCGGGGAGCGCTTCCCACGACGGCATACGACCTCGAATTCCATACTCCGCCCGTCCTGGCTTCCGTCACAGGGAGACGGCCCAGGCATCGAACGACAACGAAGCGGAGACAAGAACCACCATGAAATCCCGACGCCTCAAACTCAAAGCCGGCCTGCTGGCCGTCGCCCTCTCCAGCGCCTTCGGCAGCGCCGCCCACGCGACGGGCACCACGGTGAGCTGGGACGACATCAAGAACGACGACAAGACGCCGGGCGATGTGCTGACTTACGGCCTCGGCCTGAAAGCCCAGCGCCACAGCCCGCTGAAAACCGTCAATGCGAAGAACGTCGCCGGCCTCGTGCCGGCCTGGAGCTTCTCCTTCGGCGGCGAGAAGCAGCGCGGCCAGGAAGGCCAGGCGCTGGTGCACGACGGCGTGGTTTACATCACCGCCTCGTACTCGCGGATCTACGCCATCGACGCCCGCAGCGGCAAGCGCCTGTGGGAATACGAAGCCCGTCTGCCGGAGGACATCCGCCCGTGCTGCGACGTGGTCAACCGCGGCGCGGCGCTTTACGGCGACAAGATCTTCTTTGGCACCCTCGACGCCGGCATCGTCGCCCTCAACAAGGACACCGGCAAGGTCGTGTGGAAGAAGAAGTGGGGTGACCACAAGGTCGGCTACACGATGACCGGCGCGCCCTTCGTCATCCAGGACCAGAAGAGCGGCAAGGTGCTGCTGGTGCACGGCTCGTCCGGCGACGAGTTCGGCGTAGTCGGCTGGCTGTTCGCCCGCGACCCGGATACCGGTGAGGAAGTGTGGGCCCGCCCGATGGTCGAAGGTCATATGGGCCGCCTCAACGGCAAGGACAGCACACCCACCGGCGACGCCAGCGCGCCGTCGTGGCCGAAGGACAAGGACGGCAAGCTCACCGAAGCCTGGGACCACGGCGGCGGCGCTCCGTGGCAGACCGCCAGCTTCGACATCGAGAAGAACATGGTCGTCGTCGGCACCGGCAACCCGGCCCCGTGGAACACCTGGAAGCGCACCCAGGAAGGCGACGATCCGCGCAACTGGCCAAGCCTGTTCACGTCCGGCCAGGCCTACGTGGATGCCAGCACCGGCGAGCTGAAGGGCTTCTTCCAGCACACCCCCAACGACGCCTGGGACTTCTCCGGCAACAACTCGGTGGTTCTCTTCGAATACAAGGACCCGAAGACCGGCAAGCTCGTCAAGGCCTCGGCCCACGCCGACCGCAACGGCTTCTTCTTCGTCACCGACCGGGAGAAGCTCACCAACGGCGCCGGCTACCCCAACAAGCCCACTTCGCTCATTGGCGCCTGGCCCTTCGTGGACGGCATCACCTGGGCCAAGGGATGGGATCTCGCCACCGGCAAGCCGATCGAGACCGGGAACCGACCGCCCGAGCCAAAGGCCGGCGCCGACAAGGGTGACAGCGTCTTCGTCTCGCCGCCCTTCCTGGGTGGCACCAACTGGATGCCCATGTCCTACAGCCCGAACACCGGCCTGTTCTACATCCCGGCCAACCACTGGGCGATGGACTACTGGACCGAGCACCTGACCTACAAGGCCGGCTCCGCCTACCTGGGCCAGGGCTTCCGCATCAAGCGCCTGTTCGACGACCACGTCGGCACCCTGCGCGCCCTCGACCCCAAGACCGGCAAGATCGCCTGGGAACACAAGGAGAAGTTCCCCCTGTGGGCCGGCACCCTGACCACCGCCGGCAACTTGTTGTTCACCGGCACCTCGGACGGCTTCATCAAGGCCTTCGACGCCAAGACGGGCAAGGAGCTGTGGAAGTTCCAGACCGGCTCCGGCATCGTCTCCGTGCCCATCACCTGGGAAATGGACGGCGAACAGTACGTGGGGATTGCCTCCGGCTACGGCGGCGCCGTGCCCCTGTGGGGCGGCGACATGGCCGAACTGACCAAGCAAGTCACCCAAGGCTCCTCGTTCTGGGCATTCAAGCTGCCCAAGATCGCGCGCTGACCCCGCCAGCGCCTTGCCCCGGGCCGGATCATCTCCGGCCCGGGCTTTTTCTTCGCTCGCTACCGCCGGGAATCCATCCATGCACAGCCATCCCCGTCTTCGCGCGGCGCTGCTCGCCGTCGCGACAGCCAGCCTCGCCGGCATCGTCCAGGCCAACGATCCGCCGGTCTTCAAGACCTGCGGCGCTTGGGCTCATGCCCGCTGCCAGGGGGCCGACCTGCGCCACGTCGACCTGTCCGGCCGCGACCTGGCCGGTACCGACTTCACCGGCGCCAACCTGGCCCGCGCCGACCTGCGCGGCGCCAACCTGGCCGGCGCGATCCTCGATGGCGCCGACCTGACCGGTGCCCGCCTGTCCAAGGCCAACGCCCCCGGCGCCTCCTTCCGCAACGCCAGGATGATCGGTGCCGACCTGGAGTTCGCCCGCATCATGCGCAGCGACTTCAGCGGTGCCGATCTCACCGCCGCCAATCTCGAAGCCGCCCGCGCCGCCTTCGCCTGGTTCGAGGGCGCCAGGCTCACCAACGCCAACCTGCAGGAAACCAAGTTCAGCACCACCAACTTCCGCGGCGCCAATCTGGAAGGGGCGCTGCTGCGCTACACGATCTTCCCCGACTCGTCCTTCGAGGGCTGCACCGGCTGCCCGACCGACTGGTGAACACCATGCCCAAGCTCACCCTCAGCGCCCGCCTCGTCGCCATCGGCCTCCTGCTCGGCGCAACCGTTGCCGGCGCCAACGAAGTGGCGGACACCCGCATCGTCGTGGATACCTCGACACTACCTGCCATCACTGGGGCGGCCGGCGACGCCAACCCCTACCGCGGCAATTCGCGCGCCGCCGACATCGGGCGCCAAGCCTTCAACCAGGCCTGCGCCCGCTGCCACGGCCCGGATGGCGACAACAAGGGCCAGGTCGGCCCCGACCTCCTGAAGCTCGACCGCGGCTGCTCGCGTATCGCCGACCCGGCCATCCGCGAGATGTGCATCGTCGACAATGACCAGTACTTCCTCAAGTCCGTGCAAGACGGCAAGACCCGCGTCGGCGTCGTCCATATGCCCGCCTGGAAGGACGTGCTCCCGCCCGCCGCGATCTGGACGATCCGCAGCTTCCTCGAAAGCCGTGCCCGTCCGGCAACTCCGGTACAGTCCCGCTGACCGCCTGCGACGTCGGGCCAGGCCATGCCGTCGGGATTGCTATACTGCCGTCCCCCAGCCTCCCCGACTACGATGCACGAATACCTCGCCGCCAGCCGCTACATTGACTTCGACCACCCGCAGGTCAGCGCCAAAGCCGCCGAACTTGCCAAAGGCACCAGCGACAAGACCGAGATCGCCCGCCGCTGCTTCGAGTTCGTGCGCGACCACATCCGCCACAGCTGGGACTACCGGCAGAATCCGGTGACCTGCCGCGCCTCCGACGTGCTGCTGCACGGTACCGGCTACTGCTACGCCAAGAGCCACCTGCTCGCGGCCCTGCTGCGCCCCAACAACATCCCCGCCGGCCTGTGCTACCAGCGCCTGTCGGTCGGCGACGCAAACAGCGCTCCCTACTGCCTGCACGGCCTCAACGCCGTGTATCTCGACGGCTTCGGCTGGTACCGCATCGACGCCCGCGGCAACAAGCCCGGTGTCGCTGCGGACTTCTGCCCGCCGACGGAAGTCCTCGCCTTCGCCCTCCGCGCGCCGCACGAATGCGATCTGCCGGGCATCCACGCCGAGCCGCTGCCGGTCGTGACCGCCACGCTGGAACGCTGCACCGACGTCGCTGAGGTCATCGCCAACCTGCCCGACATCACCCCTTGAGCGGCCGCGCCACATACCGCGCGTTACCGCTCACACAAACAAACGCTGCACCTCCGTGCCGAAAATCGCATTTTTGCTATTTCCAGCTTGCACGCCGCGGAACACCCCGGCAATCTACGTCCGAGCCGACACAGAATCGGCACGACTAGCCCCAACGCGAGATGGACACGAATCATCAAGACCGCCTGCTGCACAGCATAGATCTGCTCCTCGACGCAGTCTTTCTCGTCGATCCCAGCGGCCGTATCGTCTATGTGAACGCCGCCAGCGAGCGCATCCTCCAATACTCGCCACGCGAACTCATCGGCCACCTGCTGATCGACTTCGTCGCCCCCGAGGACCGCGACCGGACCTGCGAAGAGGCCGCCCGCGTGATGGCCGGCCATCCCCGCGTCGGCTTCGAGAACCGCTACGTGCGCAAGGACGGCAGCCGGGTGCACATCATGTGGTCGGCCCTGTGGTCGGACGCGGATCAGATGCGCATCGGCGTCGCCCGCGACGTCACCGAACAAAAGCGGGCCGAAGCCTTCCAGGCCGCCACCTACGCGATCGCCGATGCAGCCCTCAAGGCCGACGACCTGGACACGCTGTTCCCGCAGATCCACCGGATCATCGCCGAACGCATTCCACTGACCGGCGTCGCCGTTGCCACCAGCGACCGACAGAGCAAGCTGCTGAGCGTCCCCTACCAACAGGACCCGTTCGGCAGCGCCCTCCTCCTGGATGAACCCGTCGCCCAGCGCTATTGCAGTGATGTCATCGACAGCGGCCATCCGCTGCTCACCAGCGACCCGAAGCTGCTGCCTTCGGGCGCGGCCTCCACGGTAAACACCGCCTGGCTCTTCCTCCCGCTCGTCACCCGCCGGGACGCCATCGGCGCCCTGATTCTCAAAGCAGATGCGGGTACCTTCGATTCGCAAAAAGACCGGGAACTGCTCAACTTCGTCGCCACCCAGGTCGCCATCGCCGTCGAGCGCGGGCAACTGAAAGCCGAACTCATACGCGCAGCGCAGTACGATGAACTGACGGGTCTGCCCAACCGCCGCCTCTTTCATGAACGCCTGGACAGGGCACTGGCCCGCAGCCAGCGTCGCGGCGGCCAGATGGCGCTGCTGTACGTGGATATCGACGATTTCAAGAAGGTGAACGACACCCTCGGCCACGCCGCAGGCGATCTGCTGCTGCAGGAGATCGCCCGCCGCCTGGGTCGCTGCGTGCGCCAGGTGGACACCGTCGCCCGCCTCGGAGGCGACGAATTCGTGGTGATCCTCGAAGACATCCACGCCCCAGCGGACGCGGCCCAGGTGGCGGACAAGATCCGCCACAGCCTGGCCCGGGAGTTCCCCATCGACGGCCTGGCCCTGCACACGCAGGCCAGCATCGGCGTGGCGATCCACCCCGAAGACGGGCAGGACGCCGACACGCTGCTGAGGCACGCGGATACCGCCATGTACCTGGGCAAGGCGCTCGGGCGGCCACGCTGACCCGGCACGGGGCGCAGGGAGCCGGGGCCATGCGTTCAAGCTGTATCGTTCGACCGGAACACAGACCGACCACAAGAATAAGGTGGCCCATGCCCCTGCCGCAGGCCTCGCGCCTCCTCACATCGGCCCTGCTTCTTGCCGTCAGCACCTGCGTGACGGCCGCAGCGCCGACCACGACCGTGCTACCGGCGGTAGTGAAATTCGACCCTATCCCGGTCCATCTCATCCCGCGCCCGCTGCCCCCCGGCCTGACCGCCGACGCCGCCCTGCGCAGCGGGCGCGTCAGCACCGGCAGCTACGCGATGAGCGCCCGCGCCAGCAAGCCGTGGCGGATTGCCTTCCTTTTTCCGCATCTCAAGGATCCCTACTGGATCGGCTGCAACTACGGCGTCATCAGCGAAGCCAGACGCCTCGGCGTGGCGGTGGATATCCTGCCGGCCGACGGCTACAAGGACCTCATCGGCCAACTGCGCCAGATGGAAGAAGCCAGCAACGGCCGCTACGACGCGATCGTGCTGTCGCCGATCAGCCTGGACGGCAACAACCCATCGATCGCCCGTGCCCGTGCGAAAGGGATACCGGTGTTCGAACTGGCCAACGACAGCACCAGCGACGACCTGACGGTCAAGATCACCACCTCCCTGCGCAGCATGGGCCTCGACGCAACCCGCTGGGTTATCCGCGACGCCGAGCAGCGCGGCCTCACGTCGATCAACATCGCGCTGCTGCCCGGTCCGGCCGGCGCCGGCTGGGTCAAGGGCGAGGTGGAGGGCAGCCGGGAGGCCGCACGCACCGCCCCGATCCGCGTCAACATCGTGGACATCCGCTATGGCGACAGCGACCGCATCGAGCAATCCCAGCTAGCCGCCCAGCTGCTGGCCCGCCACGGGCACGAGCTCGACTACATCATCGGCTGCACCGGCTGCGCCCCGGCAGCGCGCCTGCCGATCCATGAGGCGGGGCTCGACGGCCGGATCCGCGTCGTCGCCTACGACCTGACCCGCGAGATCGCCGGCCTCATCCGCCGCGGAGAGATCTTCGCCTCCGCCGACACCAAGGGCGTGAGCCAGGCGCGGGTGGCCATCAACGCGGTCGTCAATCATCTGGAGGGCCGGGTCAGGACGCCGCCGCACACCGTGCTCGTCAAACTGGGCATCGTGGATCAATCCAGCCTTAACCACTACCGGCTCGACGAATCCATCGCCCCGGATGGCTACACGCCAATTCTTTCCTATGACCCGCAACAGGAACGCCCGTAAGCTGCGCCGCCGCCCCTTCTACGGGCCACCGCATCCCCACGGGAATTCACCGGCATGAGAATCCGCAAGCTCCGGAACAGACTGCTGCTCAGCGCCGTCGTCATCAGCACGGCGACGGCACTGGCCTACATGTCGGCCGTGTCCCTGGTCATCAGCGGCCAGTACCTGGAGCAATCCCGCGGCCAGCTCAGGAAGGCCGCCACGGTCATCTCCGAAGAGCTCGAAGCCCGTCAGAACGCGCTGCTCGGCGCATCCCGCCACCTGGCCGCCCAACATAACCTGGGCACCACGATCTGGTACCTGTCCCAGTACGCCGGCTCGGACCTCGACCGGGAGACCCTGCAGAGCACCTATCGCCAGTTGGCGCGGGAGGTCCGCGAGGTGCGCAACACGACCCGCGCAGCCGGCGTTGCGATCTACGATGCCGCCGGCCACCTGATCGCCTTCACCCGCTTCGACGGCCGGCTCGAACGGATGGGCTTCGTCGAACGGGATCCCGACCCGCGCCTGATGATGACGGAGGGGATCCCCGGCGAAGATAACCACGACCCCGTCCTGAAGCCGTCGCCGCTGGCGCCCTTCATCCGCCCGGAGCTTGGCCGGCCGCTGCCGACGAAGGCCGACGCCCACTACGCGCTGATCGACGATGAGCTGTCGATCGAAACCTACGTCCCCATCATGGACAGCACACCCGGCGGAAAAGCCACGGCCCGGCAGGTCGGGCTGATCGTGATGACCCACGACCTCGGCCAGGGCTTCGTCCACGAACTGGCCCGGCGAACCGACACCGACATCAATGTGTTCACCCCCGAGGGCCTGCGCCACGGCACCCTTGCCGCCTACCGCAAGGCAGACTGGCGGGGCCAGCCCGAACCGGCGCCCGATGCCGCACCGGCCCTGGCGCTGAACGAGATCAGCATCGATGGAACAGGCTACTACCAGGGGCTGATCCCACTCCGTCGCGACGGGCAGCCCATTGGCAGCATTGCCGCGCTGCGCTCGAAGGCCGTCGTCGAGGCCAACACCTGGGAGATGATCCGCATCCTGGGGCTGATCGCCGCCGCCATCATGGCCTTCGTGCTGCCGCTGGCCTGGTATTTCTCCACCTCGATCTCGCGCCCGCTGACCACTCTCAGCCGCATCTTCCGGGGCATCAGCGACAATGACCGGGCCACCGTCGGCGACGACGAACTGGTCCTGCTCGACAGGGCCACCCTCGACTACGAACTGGCCGACCTAACCCAGAGCTTCATCGCCATGAACAACGCGGTGAGCCAGAAGATCCGCCAGATCAACGACATCAACGCGTCCCTCGAAAACACCGTCAACGAGCGCACCGCCGCCCTCATCGCGAAAGAGCAGGAGTCGCGCACCCTCATCGAGAACTCGCCCGACTCCATCGCCCGCTACGACCGCGACTGTCGACGCATCTATGCCAACCCGGCTTTCAGTTCGGTGGCCGGCCTGCGCCTCGCCGAACTGCTGGGGAAACGACCATCCGAAGTCCCCGGCGGCAGCAATGCAGAGATCTACGAAGCCAAGATCCGCGAGGTCCTCGCCAGCGGCAGGAATACCCAGTTCGAGCTGAAATGGCACAACAGGGAGGGCAAGGAACTCTGCAGCCTCATCCACCTGGCCGCCGAGGTCGATACGGCCGGCTCCGTGACCAGCGTGCTGGCCGTCGGCCGAGACATCTCCGATCGCATTGCCTTCGAGGAGACGATCTGGAAACAGGCCAATTTCGATAGCCTGACCCAGTTGCCCAACCGCCAACTGTTCCACGACCGCCTGGAGCACGAGTCCCGCCTGGCTGACCGTAGCGGCCGCTCGATGGTGTTGATGCTGATCGACCTGGACCACTTCAAGGAGGTCAACGACTCCCTCGGCCACGACAAGGGCGACGTCCTGCTGATCGAGGCCGGGCGGCGCATCAGCGCCTGCGTACGGGCCTCCGACACGGTGGCCCGCCTGGGTGGCGACGAGTTCACGGTGATCCTGTCCTGCGTGGACGACATGGAGAGCGTCGAGCGCATCGCCCGCGCCCTCATCGACAAACTGTCGAGTCCTTTCGTGCTGGGCACCGACAAGGCCTTCGTCTCCGCCAGCCTCGGCATCACCCTCTACCCCAGCGACGCCCGCGAACTGGACATCCTCTTCAAGAACGCCGACCAGGCCATGTACGCGGCCAAGAACGCCGGCCGCAACTGCTTCAGCTACTTCACGCCGGACCTGCACGAGGCCGCCCAGAAACGCCTGCACCTGAGCAGCGACCTGCGTGGCGCCCTGAGCGATGACGAATTCAGCATCCACTACCAACCCATCATCGAGCTGACGACCGGACGGGTCTGCAAGGCCGAGGCACTGATCCGCTGGCAGCACCCGCAGCGGGGGCTGACCGGCCCGCTGGAGTTCATCTCGGTGGCGGAGGAGACCGGGCTGATCGTGCCCATCGGCGACTGGGTCTTCAAGCAGGCCGCCCAACAAGCCCTGCACTGGCGCAAGCGCTTCGACAGCGGCTTCCAGGTCAGCATCAACACCTCGCCGGCCCAGATCCGCCACGACGGCAGCACCCTCGCCCACTGGCCCGAATACCTGGCCGAACACGGCATCCCGGGGCACAGCGTGGTCATCGAGATCACCGAAAGCCTGCTGCTGCACGCCGAAGCGCGGATCAACAAGAAACTGCTCGGCTTCCGCGATGCCGGCATCCAGGTCGCCATCGACGACTTCGGCACCGGCTACTCATCCCTCGCCTACCTGAAGCGCTTCGATATCGACTACCTCAAGATCGACCGCAGCTTCGTGCGCAACCTGGGCACCGACGCCAACGACCGCGCCCTGTGTGAGGCGATCATCGTGATGGCCCATGCGCTGGGCCTGAAAGTGGTCGCCGAAGGTATCGAGACCAGCGCTCAGCGGGATCTGCTCGTCGCCGCCGGCTGCGACTACGGCCAAGGCTTCCTGTATTCGCAGGCGATGCTGCCAGAGCAGTTCGAGCGTTGGGCCTGGTCAGCTGGCGAGACGGCAGCCTGAAACCAGCGCGGCTCAACTGAAGAACTGGCTCGGCGTCTGCCCGAACTGCCGCTTGAACATCGTGGTGAAGGCACTCGGGCTGTCGTAGCCGAGGGCCAGCGCGATGTCGACGACCCGCTCGCCGCCGGCCAGCAGCTCCAGCGCTCGCAGCAGGCGGGCCTGCTGGCGCCATTTGCCGAAAGTCATCCCGGTTTCCCGCTGGAACAGGCGCTGGATGGTCTTCACGTCCACACCCAGGTGCGCCGCCCAATCGCTCAGCGTGGACACGTCATCCAGGCGCTGCTGCAGGCGGGTGCAGATCTCCAGCAGGCGCGGCTCTAGGGGCATCGGCAGGTGCAGCGGCAACACCGGCAGGGTGCGCAGCTCGTCGAGCATCAGGCGCATCAGGCGACCGTCCCGCGAGTTGGACGCATAGGGAAGCTGCACCTCCGCCGCCGCGCGGATCAACTCCCGCAGCAAGGGCGAAATGCCCACCACGCAGGACTCAGCCGGCAGGCTAGGCACCGCCCCCGGCCGGATGAACAGGCTGCGCATATTGACCACGCCGACGCATTGGATGGCGTGAGTCATGCCCGCCGGCATCCAGATGCCCCGCGTCGGCGGCACCACCCACTGCCCGGCGTCGGCCTTCACCGCCATCACGCCGTGCACCGCGTAAATCAGCTGATGTTTGCCGTGAGCGTGGGGCGCCACTTCCCAGCCAGCAGGATAGTCGGTCGCCCGGCAGCTCACCGGCGCAGTGCTGGCGTCGATCTCGGCAAGCGCCTCGGAAAGGGGTTTCACCGTCATGAAGGCCTACATCGAACAATGTCTTTTTCTAGCAACCCCAAGGCCGGATGGCGTGAGACAGACATGCATCGTATTTCTAGAATCGACGGACGTCGAGACATACCAACACGCAGCCAGCCCCTGATCGACGAAGGGTCGGCACACCGCACAGAGAGCCCACACCATGACGAAACCCACCGCCTTGCCCTTGCAGGCGCGCCACGGCGAAGCCGCCTTCGGCATCCTCGGGGCCATCAGCACCTCGCACTTCATCAACGACATGATGCAGTCGCTGATCCTCGCCATGTATCCGCTGTTGAAGGGCGAATTCCACCTCAGCTTCGGGCAGGTCGGTCTGATCACCCTCACCTACCAGCTGACCGCCTCGCTGCTGCAGCCGCTGATCGGCCTGTACACCGACAAGAAGCCCCAGCCCTATTCCCTGCCCTTCGGCATGGCAGCCACCCTGTGCGGCCTGTTGCTGCTCGCCTATGCGCCGAGCTACGAGGTCGTGCTGCTCGCCGCCGCCTGCGTCGGCACCGGCTCGGCGATCTTCCACCCGGAATCGTCACGCATCGCCCGCCTGGCCTCGGGCGGACGGCACGGGCTGGCCCAGTCGGTCTTCCAGGTCGGCGGTAACACCGGCAGCGCCGTCGGCCCGCTGGTCGCGGCGGCCGTCATCGTGCCCTTCGGGCAGCACAGCGTGGCCTGGTTCGGCCTCGCAGCGGTGCTCGGCATCGTGCTGCTGGTGCAGGTCAGCCGCTGGTACGCCACCCACCACATCGCCGCGGCCGGTCGTGCCCGCCCGCCGGTGGAGTCGCCCTATCCGCGCAAGGTGGTGCTGGGCGCCGTAGCGGTGCTGCTCGTGCTGATCTTCTCGAAGTATTTCTACATCGCCGGCCTGAGCAGCTTCTACACCTTCTACCTGATCGAGAAATTCGGCCTGTCAGTGCAGAGCGCCCAGGTGCACCTGTTCGCCTTCCTGTTCGCATCGGCGGCCGGCACCATCCTCGGCGGCCCGATCGGCGACCGGGTCGGCCGCAAGCCGGTCATCTGGGCGTCCATCCTCGGCGTCGCCCCCTTCGCGCTGCTCCTGCCCCACGCCGACCTGTTCTGGACCACGGTGCTGACCATCATCATCGGCCTGGTGCTGTCGTCGGCCTTCTCGGCGATCCTCGTCTATGCGCAGGAACTTATGCCCGGCAAGGTCGGCATGGTGTCGGGCCTGTTCTTCGGCTTCGCCTTCGGCATGGGCGGCCTGGGCGCCGCCGTGCTGGGTCTGCTCGCCGACCGGACCAGCATCGACGCGGTCTATCACGCCATCGCCTACCTGCCGCTGCTCGGTATCGTCGTGGCCCTGCTGCCCAAGAGCCGACGCGTCGCAACAAAACCCTAGTGGCTGATGCACAGCGCGTTGATCAGGCCCACGGCGACCGACAGCGTCGCCAGCAGACTGGCCGGTGCAGTATCGCCGGCTTCGATCTGCGCCGCCCTGCTCCGCATTAGCAGGAACACTGCAAACTGCACCACGCCTGTGATAGCCGCCCATAGGGCCATCTCCGGCAGGCTCTGGGTGTAGTAGATCGAGGACAGCAGCGGGAAGGTAAAGCCGAGGATGGCCCCCGACAGGGAGATCGCCGCAGCCTGGTTGTTGCGGCTGATCAGCTCGAACTCCTTGTAGGGCGTGAGGTGGACATACGCCACCACGAACACTGCCAGCAGGGCCAAGGCCGCAGCGAAATAACTGATGAATGCGAGAAAGGCGCTCACGGCTCGTCCTTATTCGAAGAAATGGGGCACGAAGTTGCTCATGTTGGTGGTGATCGGCGAGACATCCTCTCGGATGCACATGCCTGCCGGCTCTCCGCCAACGATCCACGCACCGAGCACCGGATACTTGCCGTCGAACTCGGGAATGGTCGCCAGCCCCTGGTAGACGAAGCCTTCCGCCCCATAGGGCCCGGAGTCCTGTGCCAGCAGACGCCCGTCAGCGTAGAGCGCCACATTGGCGCCCTCGCGGGAATACAAGGGCTTGCGGGCGTAGGACTTGAGGCGGCCCGGCTCGAAATAGGCCGGCAGCAGGTTGGGATGATCGGGATACATCTCCCACAGCAGCGGCAGCAGGCCCTTGCAGGCCAGCACTGACTTCCAGATCGGCTCGACGAAGCGCGTCCCGCCGCCGACGATATGGCGGCCAAAGTCCTCGCGCATCAGCCATTCCCACGGATAGAGCTTGAACAAGGTGTCGATAGGCTGGCCGTCCAGGTCGACGAAGCCCCGGCGCGCGGCATCCCAGCCGATGTCCTCGACTGCGAGGTGACGGGCCTCGCGCCCGGCCTGCACCACCACGTCCTGCATGTAGGTGGTGCACACCCAGTCCTCCTCGTTGCCCCGCAGCGAGGCCAGGTGGACCACGCCCTCCCCTGGCAGACGCTGCCACTGCGCCACCAGGCGCTCGTGGAGCGAGTTGAACTGATCGGCGTCCGGCCGGCAGTCCTCCAGCCAGTACCACTGGGCTACCGCCGACTCGAGCAGGGATGTCGGCGTGTCGGCGTTGTACTCCAGCAGCTTCGGCGGATTGACGCCGTCGTAGGCCAGGTCGAAACGGCCATAGAGGCTGAATTCGTCCTGCGCCAGCGAATCCGCCAGCGCACCGTGGAAGGCCTCCGGAATGCCCAGCTGCGCCAGGCGCCCATCGGCCACGGCGCGGCGGGCAGCAGCCACGCACATGACTTGCAGTTCCTGCGCGGCAGCCTCGATCTCGTCCACCTGGGCCGCCGTGAAGCGGTAGCAGACATCTTCCTTCCAGTAGTTGTCCCACGAGTGGAAGGACAGGCCGACGGCCTCCAGCCGTCGCCCGAAATCGGGACGCGGCGAAATGGGCAGACGCTCCATCGCCGTCAGCCCCCCGCCGAGAAACCGTGGGCGGAGCTACCGAAGCCGCCGCGGCTCACCGAGCTGACCGTCGTGCCACGGGCGGCCGACTGCGCGCCGCGACTGAGGTAGGAGTCGCTGACGACCCGCGCGTCCCCCGAGGGCGAGACGGCGACTGGATGTCCCGCCGAGCGAT
Organism: Zoogloea sp.; assembly: GCF_041914405.1. Lineage (NCBI taxonomy): Bacteria > Pseudomonadati > Pseudomonadota > Betaproteobacteria > Rhodocyclales > Zoogloeaceae > Zoogloea > Zoogloea sp. The sequence goes on along the minus strand of NZ_JAYSDK010000003.1, from coordinate 187,509 downwards.
CCCAGTAGTAACGCGGCCCCGCATAGGTCGAGCTGCTGCGGGAACCCGAACTGCTGCCATGGCCACTGCCGCCTCCGCTGCTGCCACCTTCGTCATGGCAGTTGCGGGGATCCAGCCCCCAGTCCTTCTCGCAGGCCTCCCGGCTGGCGTAGAAATCCTGCCGGATCTCCTGCACATCGCCACCGCCATCGCAGCCGGCAATCAGCCCTGCAGTGCCAATCACCAGCAGGGGAATCTTCCTAGAGCGTTTCAAATTCGCGTTTCCTCGTCACCGACGACAGTCTGAAATTCTTGAAGGACAGATCGCCCCCCGGCCCCGGCTGCCAGTCCGTCGCCACGCCCGACACTGCTCCCAGGTACGGACGGGCCACCGCCAGAACCCGTGCATGATCCATCTCCTCGGCCTCCACCACGCCAGCCCGCGGGTTGGCCAGCATCCAGTCGAGCGCGCCGAGGATCCCGGCCACCACCTGCAGGGACGTCGCCGTGTTATGGGGTGCCAGCGCGCGGGCCTCATGGAGCGACAGGGTCGAGCCATACCAGTAGGCCCCGCCATCGAAGACGAACAGCACGCCCAGCTGGTCGAAACCGTCCACCAGCTCGTCCCCCAGTACCCGCCCGTGGCGCGGCGGCTGAAAACCGCCGGCGATCCAGCCCTCCAGGGAGCGCTGCGCCGCCGGGCTCGGCCGATAGGCGTAATAGACGGTGGGACGATGGACGAGCCCGCCGGCGGCGTCCCGCAGAGTCAGCAAGGCGGCCAGAGACAGCGCTTCGTGATGGGTGATCAGGCGGGCCTCCTGCTCGCCGCAGCACGGCACCCAGGACTTCACCCTGACCTCGGCTCCATGGCCGTCGAGATAGATTGCACCGGGCTCACCCTCCTGGCGGTACGCGTCGTCCGGCAGGGCCGGCTCGTGGCTGCCCCAGCCGAGCTCGGCGCACTGCCAGGCCTCGGACAAAAAGCCATCCACCGACCAGGTGTTGTGAAACTCCCCGGCCGGCAAGGCGAGGCGGGAGACCTGGCTGTCCCGCTCGGCGACCTGGACCACCCGGACGCCCAGCGCGCAAGCCATCTGCGCCCATGAAATACGGCTCTCCAGCGGGACGCCACGGGCTGCGGCGAGCGCCGCCAACCCCTCCTTCGCCAGATGACTGATCAGCCCCGGATTGGCCCCGTGCGCGATCACCGCCGTTGGCGCCCCGGGTTCGTGCAGGGCCAGCGCGGCGCGGCGCAGCAAGTGATTGGTGGAGCTGCCGTCGGCAGCCGCATAGCCACCGGCCCAGGGCTCGACACAGGTATCGAGATAGAGCACCCCGTGCTCGCGGCACCAGGCGATCAGCGCCAGCGACGATACCTCGACGGCGACGTTGATCAGCACATCGCCCGGCTGCAGACGGCCTTGCAGGACGTTGCGATGATTATCGGGCGTGATTGGCCGTCTTTCGAGGCGGATACCGAAACGCTCGGCCACCGGCCGGCCGCACGCATCCGCGGCAATCGCCGCGATGTTCGACGCCGGCAGCCCGGAGTGCCGCAGCAACAATGGCAGCAGCGCCTGCCCGACACTACCGAAGCCGATCAAGAGGATACGCACCGCAGCGCCCGAAAAAATGACGAGGAGATTATAGCGTGAGCGCCGCCGCAGTCTCCGCACGCCGCAGCCGGCGTCATCGACGGCGGCGGAAGAGCACCGACCGGAGCGTTAGGTCGCCCGGGCAGCGGCCCGTGGCATCACCACATCAGGTCGTCCGGCACCTTGAAGTCGGCATACGGATCGTCCTCGTCCACTTCGATGGTGGCCCGCTTGATCTGCACGACGATGGACGGATCGCGCTCGGCGATCTTGTCGGCGATGATCTTCGGCACCAGCTCGGTCACATCGCCGCGGCAGATGATCACCAGATGCCCGGCGACGATGTGGTCGCGCACCTTGGCCGACACATACAAGCGCTTGATCTTGTTGTCGTGGGTGAAGTTGTAGGCGATGTCGCCGCCGCCCTTTTGCTGGCGGTTCTGCTGCACCATTTGGGCGATCTGCGCGGCAATCGCCTTCTGGGTGGCCGCCGCATCGCGCTGGGCATTGAGCTCGCGGGCCCGCTCGGCGTTCTTGCGCTGGGCCTCCTGGGCCGCCACGCGGGCCTCATCAACGCTCTCGGTGCCGGTACGCCGCTCGATCTTCTGCTGCCGGGCCTTGTCCTGGTGCATCTGTTTGGCCTTCTTCTTGTCCACCAGGCCGGCTTTCAAGAACTGTTCCTGCAAAGACGCCATCTGCGCCACTCCGTAAAAAGAGAGCGGCAGCATAACAAAAAGTCGTCGCCGCCAGCCCCTGCATGCTCAGCGCCACGCAATCTCATGCACCATTCGCCCATGAGTGATTCAGACCTGCCCCACCTGCTGCTCCTCGCCGTCGGCTGGCTGCTGTTCGGCGCACTCCACAGCCTGCTTGCCGGCACGACCCTCGAGCGCCTTTTCGGCCGCCACGCCCGGCTCGCCTTCAACGTCCTTGCCGTCGTCACGGTAGCCGCGCCGCTGGCAATCCTCGCCAGCCTGCCCGCCACGCCGCTGTTCGACGAGCCCGCCTGGCTCCGCCATGGCCTTGGCGCCGCCGCCGTGCTGGGTTTCATCCACACGCTAAAGTTCTATTCGATGTCGGCCTTCCTCGGCCTGCGCCAGGAAACCTGGCCGCTGACCTTCAGCCCATGGCACTGCCGGGTCCGGCACCCGTGGTACTTCCTGATGCTGGTGTTCATCTGGACGCGGCAGATGAGCGCGCCCTGGCTGGTCTCCGCGCTGTGCATCAGCGCCTATCTGGTGATCGGCAGCCGCCTCGAGGAGAAGCGCATCCTGCGCCGCCATCCCGGCTCGTACGCGGCCTATCGCCGCATCGTGCCGGGCCTAATTCCCTGGCGCGGGCGAGCACTGGACGAAGCCGCCCGCCGCCGGCTCGAAGCCCAGGCCCTCGAGGAGAACTGAAACCGCCGTCCGTCAGGCCGCTTTCCGCAACCACACCAGCAGGGTTGCAAACAGGGTTTCCGGATCCACCGGCTTGGCGATGAAACCGTCCATGCCGGCCTCGGCACAGCGGGCCTGGTCTTCAGCAAAGGCATTGGCGGTCAGGGCGAGGATGGGCAGCGTGCGTTTCTCCGGCAACTGCCGGATGCGCCGGGTAGCCTCGAGGCCGTCCATTGCCGGCATCTGCATGTCCATCAGGACCAGCGCGTAGTCGTTCCTGCTCACCCGATCCAGGGCTTGCGCACCGTCCTCGGCCACGTCGGCGCGCAAGCCGACGTCTTCCAGCATCGACAGCGCAACTTCCCGGTTGGTCGGATCATCCTCGGCCAGCAGGATGCGCATGCCGGCAAAGTCCCGCCGCAGGATCGTCTCGGAGTCGTTGGTGGCATCGGCCTCAGGCTCACCCGGCGCATCGACACGCTTGCGCAGGCGCACCGTCAGCCAGAACGTACTCCCCTCCCCCAGCACGCTGCTCACGCCGGTCTCACCGCCCATCAGCGCGATCACGCGCCGGGTGATCGCCAGCCCCAGCCCGGTCCCACCGTATTTGCGCGAGATGGAATTGTCAGCCTGCTCGAACGCCGAAAACAGGCGCGGGATCACATCCGGCGCGATGCCGGCACCGGTGTCGCTGACCTCGAAGCGCAGCAGGCTGTGCTCCGCCGCATCATCGACGACGCGGACGCCAAGGGTGACGCCCCCCGTCTCGGTGAACTTCGCGGCATTGCCCAAGTAGTTGAGCAGGGCCTGCTGCAGGCGGGTGCGATCCCCAAGCAGGTGGCGGGGCATCGCTTCGATCTCGGTGGCAAGGCTCAGTCCCTTGGCCCTGAGCTTCCCGCTCACCATGTCGCAAACGTTGTCCACCAGCTCATCGACACACAACGGGCGCTCGTCCAGCAGGAACTTCCCAGCCTCGATCTTGGACAGGTCGAGGACGGTATTGACGGTCTCCAGCAGGTGCTCCCCCGCCGCCTCGATCTTGTCGAGCTTGCTCGCCTGCAGGGGCGTCGCACCGCTGCGGCGCAGGATGTGCGCCATGCCGATGATGGCGTTGAGCGGCGTCCTGATCTCGTGGCTCATGTTGGCCAGGAAGGCGCTCTTGGCGATGTTGGCGGTCTCCGCCTGGTTCTTGGCCAGCGTCAATTCGAGCGTCCGCTCCTCGACGAGGCGTTCGAGGTGGTTGCGGTGTTCCGCCAGCTCGTCCTGGATCTCCTTGGTCGCCGTGATATCCATCGCCAGGCCCTCGATGAGGGTGTCGTCCCCCTCCCGCCGGAGCCCAATGGAGCGGTCGAAAAGCCAGCGCCAGCGTCCCTCCCTGTCCCGGATGCGGTACTCGAGTCTGAACGGCGTCTGGTCGGCCAGCAGCCGGACTATCGCGTCCCTGACCGCCGGCTGGTCCTCCGGGTGAATCGACTCGGCCCACACGAAGGGATGGCCCAGCAGGTAGTCCATCGAATGGCCGAACACATCCACGACCCGCGGCGAATAGTAGATACCCCCGCGCTGCGCGGAATAGGTGTATGCAATGTCCGGCAGGCTTTCCACCAGGTGGCGATAGCGGGCCTCCCGCTGCTCGAGGATGGCCTCCGCCTCCTTGCGCGGGGTGACGTCGGTGTGCGTACCGCACATGCGCAGCGGCCGCCCTTCCCCATCGCGCTGCATCACGCTGGCCTGGTCGAGAATCCATCGGATGCTGCCGTCCTTGTGGAGCATCCGGTACTCGAGCTTGTGGATCTCGGACTGGCCCTTGAGAACGGCGTCGATGGAACGCCAGGCCCGCTCCCGATCCTCGGGATGGATGAAATCCGTCCATTGCTGGGTCGTATGCTGGATCTCCTCGTGGGTATAACCCAGCATCACCGCCCACTGGCTGTTCCGCTCGACCGTTCCAGCCGCCAGATCCCAGTCCCAGAAACCCAGCCCCGACCCCTCCAGTACGAAGCGCAACTGCTTCTCGCTATTCTCCAGCGCCAGCTGCGACAACTTGCGCCGGGTGATGTCATGCCCGATGCCCAGCACGCCAATCAGGCCGCCCTGCTCGTCCCGCATCGGGATCTTGGTGGTTTCGAGGATTTCCCGATGTCCGTCGGAGGCGAAGGTGATCTCCTCCTCATTGACGCTCGGGCCATTTCTCTCCATCGCCACCCGGTCTTGCTCGCGGAAGAAATCCGCCAGCTTGTGGCCGACGAAGTCGTAATCGGTCTTGCCGACGATGTCCTTTTCCGGTGCGCCGCAAAACTGCTCGAAGCGCTGATTGCAGCGGAGATAGACCCCGTCCGGATCCTTCAGCCAGACCAGATCGGGCAACGTCTTGATCAGGGTGCTCAAAAAGCTGCGCTCGTTCGACAGTTCCCGCCTGGCCATCACCTCAGCCGTAATGTCGCGGGCGATCGTCGAGGCGCCGATGACCGCCCCCGCAACATCACGGATCGGCGAGATCGTGACCGAAGCGTGGAGGGTGGTCCCATCCTTGCGGAGTCTCCGCGTCTCATGATTGGTCACAGTTTCGCCGGCACCGATGCGCAGCAGCGTGCCCGCGGCCTCGTCCCGCAGATCCGGCGGATACAGCATGTGGGTAGGCTGCCCCAGCGCCTCCGCCGCCGTGTAGCCGAAGATTTTTTCGGCCGCCGGATTCCAGTTGGTGATGATGCCGTCCAGCGTCTTGCCCAGGATCGCGTCCTCGGACGAATTGACGATCGCTGCCGCGCTTTGCAGCGCCCGGTTGGCTTCCAGCATCCGCAGGCGGGTGAGCCCCATCTCCCCCATGACCTTGGCCAGGTCGGTGAGAAAGGCCATGATCGACTGCACCTTTTCGCGGGAAAAGACCGGGGCTCTCTTCAACGCGTCGAGATAGGCCGCTTCCTCGAAGCCGAACTCCTGAGCCTGGCGGATGAAATACGGCAGGTCCGGATCGGAAAAGAAGAACTGGCCGGTGAACAGGTTGGCGACGTGCTCGCCATCAACGGTGATCGGCACCGCCACATCCACCAGACCGTTCTTGCAGTTGTAGACGTTGTAGGCCTCGCCCTCCTTCAGCTTGCTCGCCAGGATCGTGTCGCTTTCGAGGCAACGGCGGGCGGTGCCTGAATTGCAGCGATGAAAGCGGGTACACACGTCCTGCCAGCCGGTCGCCACCAGCACTTCCCCATCGAGCTCGAGAATGGCGGTCACCGCGCCGGTCACCGCAGTGAAGCTCTCGCACAGGGTTTTCAGCTGCTGGACGTCCACAAGCTCGGAAAATTTCATGGGTACTGACCTATTCAGACATGTCCAGCAGGCGGCGGAATGAACGTGCGGCGAGAGCGGACGGACTCGCCCGGTCACTTCGACGGTGGATGCATTCTTCGGCCGCCAGCGGCGGCACGTCAAGATGAAATCCCGCGCACAATCCTAGTGGATCACACTGGCTTTCATGGCGACCATCGCCACCCTGGGCGCCGGAAATGCCTCCGCTTCAGAAGCCGATCCGCAGCGACAGCCGCAGGCTGCGCGGTTCGGACGGATGGGTGTGGATGTCGTTCACCGCAGCCCCCTCGCCGCTGAGCTGCGAAGCGTAGTAGTAGTCGATGTCGCTGACCTTGCGGTTGAAGGCATTGAGCACATCGAGGAACAGCTTCATGCGGGCGTCGATCCGGTAGCCGGCGCGCAGATTGACCAGCGTCGAGCCCTTGGAGCGCACCGAATCGTCCTCAATCAGCGGGCGCGGGCCGAAGTAGCGCAAGCGCGCCCCGCCCGACCACTTGCCGCCGGCGTCGTAGCTCACCCCCACCGACGCCACCTTGCGGATCGCGCCGGGGACATGGTCGCCCGGCACGCTGTCGTCCACCCGCGTGTAGCGTGCCTTCGAGATCGACAGGTCCGCATCCACGATGGTCGCCGGGTTCGGCATCCAGTAGTTGGCCCACTCGATCCCCGTCCGCTTGCTCGGAAAGCTCGGCTCCGTCGTACCGGCATCGCCGGAAAACACCAGCTCCGAGGCGATATCCAGCTGCCACAGGGACAGGGAGGTCTGCAGGCCGGGGATCAGCGCGCTGCGCACGCCCACTTCGTAACCCTTGGTGCGCACCAGGGGCGTGGAACCTTCCACCGGCGTGCCAAAGCCCGCATCACGGAAATCCGGATTGGTCTTCACGGCGATGCCGCGGGCGTCATTGCTGTGAAAGCCGTAGCCCATGTTCAGGTAGTACTCGGTCTTGTGCCACGGCCCGAAGATCAGCGACAGCTTGGGGCTGCCGATGCTGGCGTCCACCTTGCCGGAATTGGCCGGCGTATCCGCGCTAACGTCGAAGCGGTAGAAGTCCTTGCGCCAGCCCACGCTGCTGCGCAGCCAGTCCAGCCACTGCACCTGGCTCTCCGCGTAGAAGCTGATGCTCCTTTCCCGCACGCGGTCCTGCGCCACCGTGCCCCAGCGCTGGCGGGCGGTCGTCGTGTAAAGGCCCAGTTTGCCGATGTCGTCGAGGCGGGACTGCAGCCCTAGCGTGAAGTCCGTGCCCTGGGCCAGCCAGTCGCCGTACCAAGTTTGCGCCAGGTTGAAGCCATACACCTGGCGCCGGTCCTCCTGCTCGAACTGGTCGCCGGGCCCCGGATCGCAGCCAAGCGTGCAATAAGTGAAGTTGGACCACAGATTGAGGCCGTAATCCATCGCATACACATTGCCACGCAGCCAGCCGCGCTCGTCCTTGCGCGACCACTCGCCGGACAAACTGTAGCGATGGGTCCGGCCGCCATCGCTGGCGTCCAGGTTGCCATAGCGGGAGATCAAGCCGGCCTCCACCGCCCGCAGCGGCACCTGGTCTGTGGCCGCCCACTTGGCGGTGTAGGCCATCGCCGCCACCGACCAACCGTTGGCGCGCGTCCCTTGCGAATAGCGCAGCAGCCCATTCAGCTTGTCGAGGTTCTCCGGCATCGACCACGGGCCCTTGTTGCCGCTCCATTCGAGGGCATACAGCAGGCGTCCGTCAGCCACGTCCGAAGAGCCGGCCAGCAGCGCGCGGCGGTAGCTCCGGGAGCCGACCGACAGCTCGGCAAAGTCCTGCGCCAGCGTGCGCACATAGTCGATGGAGGCGGCGCCCGCCGACGCAAAGTCCCCGGCTTCCGCCGCATAAGGCCCCTTGCGGTACTGCATGCTGTCCACCAGTTCGGGAATCAGGAACTGCAGGTCCGAATACCCCTGCCCGTGGGCATGGGTCGGCATGTTCACCGGCACGCCCATCAGGCTGGTGGCGAAGTCCGTGCCGTGGTCGAGGTTGAAGCCGCGCAGGTAGTACTGGTTGGCCTTGCCGTCGCCACTGTGCTGGGACACGATCAGCCCCGGTACGACCTCCAACACCTCGGCCGGGCGCAGCAGCGGCCGGTTGGCGAGCTGCCGGGCCGTCACATTGCCTTCGGACGCCGCGCTCGCCACGCCGACCAGGTCATGGGATTCACTGCCCGTCACCTCGACGACCTCCAGCGTCTGGATGCCGCCCCCGTGGGCCACGGCCGCCCAGCAGCTGGTCGCGGCGAAGAGTAGTTGCGTGAAACGGTCTTGTACGGTGGGTCTGGCGGCCTTCATCAGGGAGGAAATCGTTGGCAGGCTGCCGCAGCGAACGTCGCCGCGCACCACGCCTCGCATAGATGTATGAAGATACTGAGATTGATCATACAACTATCGTGCCAACGGCCACGCGACGGCGTCCATGGGGCATTCACGCCCTTCGCGCAGCGGATTCGATCAAGCACGCGCCCATCCGGCGCCCGCTTTGGAAAGCCGCTTACCAGTGTGCAGGCAGAAACGCCGGGCCTATCCCCGGCGTGGCGCACCTATTTGCGCCAGGGCAGATCCATTACAGTGCCATCCGGCAGGGTCACCACGCCGCCGATGGGCATGGCGCCGACAAACTCGCTGTCGGTCTCCGCGAAGATCTGGTGCACCTGCCCCGCGGGCAGGATCAGCGTGTCCCCGGCCTGGTAGCGCAGTTCACGCTCGCCCACCGTCGCCCGCCCACTGCCCTTGAGGAACACCACCACCTCCTCGGTGGTGTGGCAGTGGGGCGGCGTCGCCGCATCGGCATCCATGCGCCCGTGCCATACCTCCACCTGCTGCGCGCCGCTCGTCGGCGTGGCCACGCCGGCGATGTGGTTGCCCACCATGCTATGGACCTGGTTCTGCTCTTTGCGAAACACCGACATCATCGACCTCCGCTCATCCATCAACACGCCCGGCACGCCGCCGCGCGCGCTCCATCAATCCGGGCCGGTCCGCTCCAGCCGGCCGAGATCGAACCCTTTCTGCTCCAACCTTGCCAACAGCCTTGCATAGTCCTCACGGGCGACCTGCGGCGTTCTGGCAAGAATCCACAGGTACTCCCTGCGCGGTTCGCTCACCGCCACCAGCTGGTAACCCTCATCGAGGTCGATGACCCAGTAATCCCCCCAGACGAAGGGCAGGAACGACAGCCAGGCCGGCGCAAAGCGTACCTCCAGCTTAGCCGAGGTCGTAGGGCCAATCTGCCTCGCCGTGCCGACGGCCTCCATCATCGCGCCGCCTTCGGTGCGGCAACGGTTGATCACTTGCACCATCCCGTCCTGGCGGAGGCTGTATTCCGCCTTCGAGTCCCCCGTGCATTTGCGCTGGAACCAGTTGGGAAACCTGGCGATCTCGTACCAGGTTCCCATGTAGCGGGGTACGTCCAATGAGGGAATCGCATTCAAGGCGGCAGGGGCCGGCGGAGCGCCATCGGCCGCAACGGCATTTTCAGTAGCGGCGCTCATGGCGCCCAGGCAGCACAGCAAGGCAAGCAGGTTCTTCTTCATCATGGCTATAGAATAGTCATTGGAGTGGCATCACCCAGACCGGCCGGGAGGCAATCGGTTCCCCCTCTCCGGATGGGCAGCACAGGGTTGCGGCCGGTGTGCGAGCGTAGGGTCCGCGGCCTGCTTCAGACGCCCCTCGGCCGCCGGCTGCAATATCCCTCACCAGGTCGCCTACGATCACAACGTCGCCGGCGCGCGCCGGGCAACTCAATCCCCGGACGTACCCTTGCGGTAATGCGCTTCGGCCATCCCGAGCGCGGCCTCCCACAAGGCAGGGGCGCCGCGTTCGATCGGCGGCTGGCAGCGCGACTTGACCTGCTCCAGCGTCACCTCGCACTCCACCCACGTCCCGCCATCCGTCGCCGCGTTGTGCAGCATCGGCTGGAACCGGTCGAGCGCCTTCGCGAACTTCGCATCGTCGCTCTCCGCCCCCTCGAACTCGAACCACAGCTCCCGGAACTCGACCGCCTGCGCCTCCGGCAACAGACCGAACAGACGCTCTGCAGCCAGCCGCTCGCGCTCGTCCTGCCCGGCATGCGTCGCCGGCACGTGAAACGGCACATCCCCGGCGTCGATCTCCACGATGTCGTGGATCAGCAGCATCTTCACAACCCGCTGCACATCGACCGTCCCTGCCGCATGCTCGGCGAGCACCAACGCGTACATCGCCAGATGCCACGAATGCTCGGCGCTGTTCTCACGGCGCGAACGGTCGATCAGCGGCGACAAGCGCACGATGCTCTTGAGGCGGTCGATTTCCTTGAGGAAAGCCAGTTGGCGTTCCAGGTCGGGGAGAGTCACGATACGGTGCTTTCTGTGAGACTGGGGGGATGAGCGAGTCTAGCAGAGCGGCGCCAACGCCCCGGTCACGGGCGCCTCCCAAAGCCAGTCCTATGCGCTCTAGCGCTTGAGAAAGGAAGACGGCCAGCGGTAGCTTCTACAGACCACCGTTTACGAGCGGCTTGACCACACAGCCGGCCATGAACAGTCGGTCACCGAATGGTGCTAAACGACTATTTCCAGCAGTAGTATCAGTCGGTCGATACCCTAGCGCCGCATGTCAGCCGGAAGTTAAGCTACGTTCATGCGTACCGCCAAAAGAAGACCCGATCAGCACATCATCGACCAAGAGGGCCAACAGCTCTTGCGCGAGCGACTGCCGCGGACATGGATTCTTCGGGAGTACCGCCCCGATTACGGCTTAGACTTCAGTATTGAGGTGTTCAAAACCTTGAAATCAGTGGCGGGTAAACGGCCGATGCATGAAACGCTGGGCGAACACATCTTCGTGCAGCTCAAGAGCGTTGACGACCCAGAGATCAAACCGCTCGACATCTACAGCCGCAACAATGTCGAGAAGGGGCGCGAACGGCTCGACCGAGAAGAGAAGGTTGGAACGCTCGACACTTATCGGTTTTCGCTTGAGACGCCGGAGTTGATGACCATTGAGCGAATGGGCATTGGCGTTCCGGTCCTGTTGGTTATCGCGGACCTAAAGGCCCGCCGCTGCTCTTTTGTCTGCCTAAACGATTACATCGACAAGATTCTGATTCCGAGACACTGCGACTACGGAACCAAAGAGCACCGGACAGTGCACGTTCCCGTAGCCAATGAGATCGGCAGCATGCAAGGAACTACGGCGTTGCGCTGGTACGGAAGGTGAATCGCCCCGGGTTTCGCGGAGGCCATTTGGTTTTAGTCAGGCCATGACAGCCTGACCGGTTTGACTGCGGTAATAGTTTGCCTCAGCTTCTGCCGGCGGCACGTAGCCAATGGGCGCGAGTAGCCGATGATGGTTGAACCAGGCCACCCACTCAAGGGTTGCCAACTCCACCGCTTCAGCGTTCTTCCAGGGCCCGCGACGATGGATCAACTCCGCTTTGTAGAGTCCGTTGATCGTCTCTGCCAAGGCGTTGTCGTAGCTGTCCCCCTTGCTGCCGACCGATGTTGCAATGCCCGCTTCGGCGAGCCGTTCGGTGTAGCGGATGGACACGTATTGGGCCCCTCTGTCCGAATGGTGGATCAGGGCATCGCGCTGGGGCTGGCGTGCCCACAAGGCCTGCTCCAGTGCGTCCAGCACGAACTCGGTATGCATGGAGCGGCTGACGCGCCAACCGACGACGTAACGGGCAAACACATCGATGACGAAGGCGACGTACACGAACCCCTGCCAGGTCGAGACATAGGTGAAGTCGCTGACCCAGAGCTGATTCGGGCGTTCGGCCACAAACTGCCGCTTGACCCGATCCAGCGGGCAAGGCGCGGCGGGATCGCCGCGCGTCGTGCGGACGGCCCGCCCGCGCCGGACGCCGGCGAGCCCCTCGACGCGCATCAGCCGCTCGACCGTGCAGCGGGCCACCTCGATGCCTTCGCGCTGCAACTGTCGCCACACCTTGCGCACGCCATACACCCGCAGGTTGGCTTGCCAGACCCGCTGGATATCCCTGATCAAGCGTTCGTCGCGTAGTGCCCGGGCGCTACGCAGATCTGGGTTGCGCCGGCGTGCCACCCGGCGTCGATACGCCGACGGGGCGATCTGCAAGACCTTGCAGATCGGCTCGACCCCAAGGCGGTCCCGGTGCATGTCGATGAAGTCGTGGGTCACTTGTTGCGGCGGTCGAGCTCCGCCTGCGCGAAATACGCACTGGCCAGGCGCAGGATCTCGTTGGCCCGCTTCAACTCCCGAACCTCCCGCTCCAGTTCCTTGATGCGCGCCGTCTCGGCACTGCTGACCCCGTCCCGCTGGCCGGTGTCCCGCTCATGCTGCCGAACCCAGGCATGCAGTGTCTGGGCGGTACAGCCAATCTTCGCCGCAATCGACTGGATCGCTGCCCATTGCGACGGGTGCTCGCCGCGCTGCTCGAACACCATCCGCACTGAACGCTCGCGCACTTCCGGGGCGTATTTCGTTGTCTTCTTCATGGCTCCATCATCTCAAGAGTGGGAGCCTCCGCGAAACCCGGGGCGATTCAAAGCGAGCAAAGCTGCTTGCAGCCTTTCAACGATTCATCTACCAATTCGACGAGCTACAAGCGGCCTCAGATAATAACTGGGAAGAACTCGCTCGGTACTTTGGAGAGCGAATTGCGAGCTATGACTTCTGGGACGACACAGAGATGTGCTGCCTAATTCAACACCATGCCAAAGGCCTCCGCCGATTCCTCGCTGAAGGTTCGCCCCATGACTCCCGACCAGACAATGCAATATTGACTGCATTTCTCGGAAAGGAGCAGCCCGCCCGTAAGCGGGCCGAAGTGCTAGAGCTATGGCGCTCTCTTGCGTTGCTGCCACAGCTCTACGAGGATGTATGGCGCGAGTGGTTCCTGCCAACCGCCCTGAACGAATGGGCTGCAAGCTTGGCTTAAAGTGTGTCACCCCGGTTTGGGTAGCCAACTGATGTTGCACCCCCTCCGCCGGCAGCAAAGACCGCACAGGCCTCGCCTAACAATCAAAAAGGCCCGGCAATCCGCCGGGCCTTTCTTCATTCACTGAGCGCTACACAAAAACCAAACCTCACGCCGCGCCGACTTCCTCCTTGCTGGCCCTGGTCTGGGATCTGCGTCGGTCGGACTTCTTTTTCAGTCCCAGCACCGCCACCTGATCGGAGTCGGGGCCGAACTGGGCTTTGACCTGGCTTTTGACGCCGAGGATGGCGTCGTGGAATTCGCGTTCGATGGCGCTCAGCGCGTCGCGGGCGGCGGCGAGGGCGTTCTGGGCGTGGATCTCGGTTTCCTGGGCCTTGCGCAGCGCGTCGTGCAGTTGGCTGACGGCGTCGAAGGAATAGGCCGGGTTGACCGGGGTGTAGTTGGGGATGGCCTTGAGGCCGACGAAGGCTTCGATGTCTGCCTGGAGGGTTTGCGGGGGAATGCGGGTGTTCAGAACGGTCGCCATGGATTCTCCTGTCGATGAATGCGAAGAAGCGGAGTGGAGCCGCGCGATATTACATTCGCATTACATCGACGTGAACCATGCCATCCAGATTTTTCGACCAGTCCCTGCGTGGCCGGCTGCGGGCTCCATGCTGCCGGCCCACAGATGAACATTGGGGCGCCGAAGAAGACCTTCGGCGCCCCAATGTTGATGCTGCAGCGCTGCGCGTTCTACGTGCACGGCGCGTAGCTGATCGTGCACGCGTGCACGATCAACGTGCCCCGTCCGACGTTCATCGTGCACGCGCCAATGTTGAGCGTGCACAGCTCAGAGTTGATCGTGCACCCGTGCACGTTGATCTCACAGCGGTGCACGTTGAGCGTGCACGTGTGCACGCTCAACTCGCACGCCTGTTAGAAGGACTTTGCGATGCTGACGAAGAACTTTTTCTTGGCGATGTCGGAGTACGAGGTGGTGTCGCTCAGGCTGAGGAAGTGCTTGTAGGCATTCGGCTCGCTGGAGGCGGAGTAGAAGGCGCCGGCACTCCAGCCGTCGGGCAGGCTGCGGGTGATGCCGAGCTTGTAGTAGCTGATGTCGAGGCCGGTGGAGTTGGCGACGACCTGGCGGCCGATCTGGCCGCTGAGGTTCCAGCCCTCGGCCACGTCGCGGGCGGCATTCAGTTCGTAGAAGTAGGAGCCGCGGGTGCTGCCGGTGACGCCGGCGTTGGCGTCGCCGTAGAAGCCGCCGTTCACCGGGGAGTTGTTGGTGCTCCAGCCGAAGTATTCGGTGAGGGTGCGGCCGGTCTTGAAGCTGAGCCAGTCGTAGCTCACCGACACATAGGCCTCGGCGGTGTTGAGGCTGTTGGAGCGGTTGTAGCCGTCGAAGGCGGAGTCGTGCCAGTTGGCGCCGGGGTAGGTGTAGTAGATCAGGCCGACGTCGTAGCCGACCGCCTCCGTGACCTTGCCGCGGAAGCCGCCGTAGAAATCCATCTCCACCGCCGCACCGGGCAGCCAGTGGTCGGACACGTTGGAGGCGGCGAAGCCGGCGTAGGCGCCGGAGGCGTGGTCGGCCTCGACGCTGAACTGCAGGGCCGGCTTGCCCCAGCTCTGGGACTGGCCGCGGAAGATGTAGTCGCTGACGAAGCTGACGCTGACCGGCACGGTCCAGGCAGACTCGCCCTCCGCCGCCGCGGCGGGCAGGGCGGTGGCGAGGCAGGCGCCCGCGAGGGCGAGGGGAAGCGCAGTGCGCAGGGCGCGATGGGTTGCTGCGGGCATGACGATCTCCTTGAAGTGAACCAATAGGGGGTAAGGCAAAACACGGTTGGGCACAGCCCCGGCGTGGGGCTGCTCGGGGATTCAGGCGGGCGGCGTGGCCTCCAGCACGGACGGGTCGGCGGCATCGGGAAGCAGCGCGTGGCTGTCGCTGTCGTCCTTCAGGTCCACGCCGCTGCGGCCGAGGCGGCGCGCGCCGGCGATCAGGAAAGCCAGCTTGCGGGCCGCTTCCGCGTAGGGCAGCCCTTCCGGCCGCACGTTGGAGATGCAGTTGCGGTTGGCGTCGGTGAGGCCGGGGCGCGGCTGGGCGGTGAGGTAGAGGCCGAGGCTGTCCGGCGACGACAGGCCCGGCCGCTCACCGATCATCACCACCACCTGTTCGGCGCCGAGGATGTGGCCGATCTCGTCGCCGAGCGCGACGCGGGCCTGGGTCGCCACCACCACTGGCAGGCGGTACAGCTCGGGAAAGTACGGCACCAGCGCCTCCAGCAAGGGCTGCGCATGGCTGCGGGTGGCCAGCGACGACAAGCCGTCGGCCACCACGATGGCCAGCTTGGGCGCCGCCGGCCACAGGGAAGGTGCCTGCTTTGCCAGGGCGTCCGCGCTGTCCGGCGCGAGGCGACGGCCCCAGTCGGGGCGGCGCAGATACACGCCGCGGTCGGCCGCCTGGCTGTGCACGGCGAAGGTGTTGAAGCCGGCTTCGTGCAGTTCGCCCTGCAGGGCCGGCACATCTAGCGCCTGATGCACCGCGTCGCGGGCCTGGGCGTGGGCGGTGCCGAAGCGCAGCACCTCGCGGGTCGGCAGGCTGACGCCGCTGCGCCCGAGGGCGACCCGCGCACGGGTCAAGCTTTGCAGGCGCAGCCAGGGGTCGGGGGTGACGATGGCGGGTTTGCTCATGATGCGCCCTCCTCCTTACAGACGGCCGGCCAGGGCCAGCAGCGGTTGGGTGTCGCCCTGGGGCAGCAGCTCGCCGCGGTAGTCGGCGATGCCCATGCGTTCCAGCCAGTCCTCGAATTCCGGCGCGCGGCGGCGGTCGAGCACGCGGCGCAGGTAGAGGGCGTCGTGGAAGGACGTGCTCTGGTAGTTGAGCATGATGTCGTCGGCCCCGGGCACGCCGATGATGAAGTTGATACCGGCCACGCCGAGCAGGGTCAGCAGGGTGTCCATGTCGTCCTGGTCGGCCTCGGCATGGTTGGTGTAGCAGATGTCGCAGCCCATCGGCAGGCCGAGCAGCTTGCCGCAGAAGTGGTCCTCCAGCCCGGCGCGGATGATCTGCTTGCCGTCGTAGAGGTATTCCGGGCCGATGAAGCCGACCACGGTGTTCACCAGCAGCGGCTGGTAGCGCCGCGCCAGCCCGTAGGCACGGGCTTCGAGGGTCTGCTGGTCGGCGCCGTGGTGGGCGTTGGCGGACAGGGCGCTGCCCTGCCCGGTCTCGAAGTACATCACGTTGTTGCCGACGCTGCCGCGGCCAAGCGCCCTCGCCGCGGCGTTGGCCTCGTCGAGCAGCGCGGCGCTAACGCCGAAGCTGCGGTTCACCGCCTCGGTGCCGCCGATGGACTGGAACACCAGGTCCACCGGCGCCCCCTTGTCGATGGCACGGAGGGTGTTGGTGACGTGAGTCAGCACGCAGCTCTGGGTCGGCACGTCGTACTGCTCGCGGAACTCGTCGATCAGGCGCAGCAGCGTGGTGATCGCCGGCAGGCTGTCGGTGGCCGGGTTGATGCCGATCACCGCGTCGCCGACGCCGTAGAGCAGGCCGTCGAGCATGGAGGCAGCAATGCCCTTCGGATCGTCGGTCGGGTGGTTGGGCTGCAGGCGCACCGCCAGCCGGCCCGGCAACCCGAGGGTGTTGCGGAAGCGCGTCACCACGCGGCACTTGGCGGCCACCAGGATCAAGTCCTGGTTGCGCATCAGCTTGCTCACCGCGGCGACCATCTCGGGCGTCAAACCGGGTGCCAGGGCCTGCAGGCTGTCCGCGTCGGCGGCATCGGACAGCAGCCAGTCGCGCAACTCGCCGACCGTGAGGCCGGCCACCGGCGCAAAGGCCAGCGCGTCGTGGCTGTCGAGGATCAGGCGGGTGACCTCATCCTCCTCGTAGGGCACCACGGCTTCCTGCAGGAAGCGTGCGAGGGGCACGTCGGCCAGCGCGATGCGGGCCGCCATGCGCTCCTCTTCCGAGACCGCCGCCACGCCGGCCAGCATGTCGCCGGAGCGGAGCGGGCTGGCCTTGGCGAGCAGGTTCTTCAGATCACCGAAGGCATAACGGCGCAGGCCGAGGGTGCAGGTGTAAGTCATGGCTGTGTCGTTGTTGAATGAGAGTCATCGGCAGGGGGTGGGCGTTGCTGTCCTTCTTTTTTGGATGCTTGCCCTGCAGTCAGGAGAGGAGTCTGCTGTGGGGGGGGGAAAAAAAGACCCCGCGGAAAGCATAACACAAAAACGGCCCAACAAAAATGACCCCCCAGCGAAAAACAAACCCCACAAACGCCCCCCAAA
>NZ_JAYSDK010000003.1:78602-170057 GCF_041914405.1 Zoogloea sp. | reverse complement strand
TTTTTTTTTTTTGGTGGTTGGCCGTTCTGTCTGGAGTGGTGTGTGGGGGGGGGGCTATTTCTTGCGCCCTCGGTAGGCTTAACACGCGCCGGGGGCTATTTATTCCCCCCCTACAGGATCAGCTCTCCCCAGGATCAGGCCCCATCTCCCACAAGAAAACTCAGCCCTCTCCTTCCACCGCCAGGGCCGCGATCGGTGCCGCTTCGCGCTGCTTGTGGGTGAGCTGGAAGTAGCCGTAGCCGAGGGCCAGGATCAGCACGAAGACACCGGCCAAGAGCGAGTTGAACCAGGCCACCGTGGCCAGGCAGATCAGCGCGCCGGCCAGCGCGATGGCCGGGAACAGCGGGTAGAACGGGGCCTTGTAGGGCCGGGCCAGGCGCGGCTCGGTGGCGCGCAGCTTGAACAGCGCGGCCATGCTGAGGGCGTACATCAGCAGTGCGCCGAAGACCGACATGGTGACGATGTTGGCGGTGAGGCTCTGGCCGCCGAAGGACAGCCATTCGTCGCTGAAGATTGCCGCGATGCCGACCACGCCGCCGGCGAGGATGGCCCGGTGCGGGGTCTTGAAGCGCGGATGGACCTTGCCGAACCAGCCCGGCAGGTAGCCGGAACGGGCCTGGGCGTAGATCTGGCGGGAGTAGCCGAGGATGATGCCGTGGAAGGAGGCCACTAGCCCGAACAGGCCCAGCCACACCAGCATGTGCAGCCAGCCGCTGGATTCGCCGACCATGGTCTTCATGGCCTGAGGCAGCGGGTCGTTGATGTTGGCGAGCTTGGTCCAGTCGCCCACGCCGCCGGCAAACACCATCACGCTGACCGCCAGCACCACCAGGGTCAGGATGCCGCCGGTGTAGGCGATGGGGATGGAGCGCTTGGGGTCCTTGGCTTCTTCGGCGGCCATGGCCACGCCTTCGATGGCGAGGAAGAACCAGATCGCGAAGGGGATCGCCGCGAAGATGCCGGGGATGGCCGCCAGGGAGAAGCTGTCCGCGCCGCTCCAGCCGCCCTTGGCAAAGTTGTCCATCGAGAAGCCCGGCGCCACCACGCCCATGAAGACCAGCAGCTCGAAGATGGCGAGCAGCGTGACGAACAGCTCGAAGGTGGCGGCGATGGTCACGCCGACGATGTTGAGGCCCATGAAGACAATATAGGCGCCGGTCGCGGCGATCTTCGGGTCGAGGGACGGGAACTGCACGTTGAGGTAGGCGCCGATGGCCAGCGCGATGGCCGGCGGCGCAAACACGAACTCGATCAGCGTGGCCATGCCGGCCAGGTAGCCGCCGGTGGGGCCGAAGGCGTGGTAGCTGTAGGCGAAGGGACCGCCGGCGTGGGGGATGCTGGCGGTCAACTCAGTGAAGCTGAAGATGAAGGTGCCGTACATGATGGCCACCATGATGGTGGTGACCAGGAAGCCGAGGGTGCCGGCCGAGGCCCAGCCGAAGCTCCAGCCGAAGTACTCGCCGGAGATCACCAGCCCGACGGCGATGCCCCACAGCTGCCAGGTGCCGAGGCTCGCCGCCAGCGCGGGCGAGGACTGCTTTGTTGCGCTCATGATTCACTCCTAAGGGGTCGATGGCTGAATCGTGGATCAGCGGGCGGGGTGGCACGTAGCAAGTTTCAGCACCGCAATAGCAAGATTCGGCACGCCTGCAATCCGCCTGCAACACGCTACCCAAAACGCGCACCAGGCCTGTGCCAACCCCTGCTGCGATGCACCAACAGGGGGGCCGGCGGGGCTTTCAATGCGGCCGCAAAAGCCTTGCGCGCTGCGGGCAGCGTCGCCCGACCCGCGCCGGCAAGCCCCTCCGGCAAGGACAGTGCCAGCGGTACGCGGCTTGCTATGCGTTCCCCATGACTCAACCGCAGGACACCCCCATGCCCCCCTTCCCCGCCACCCCGTCCGACCGCGTTCGTCCCCTGCGCCGCGTCACGCGGGCGCGGGATGCGGACGAACAGGCCCACAACCTGTCCCAGTGGGATCAACGCTACGACCAGCTGTCGCCGGGCCACTTCGAGGGCAGCGTCACCGAGCTGTGGCTGCCCAAGACCCAGGTCTTCGTGGAGAGCGCCAACCGTCAGCTGCGCCAGACCTGCGCGGCTTGGCCGCGCTCGGTGTGGTTCGGCATTCCGGCGGCGCGGGACGGCATGATGGCGATGGGCGGCAAGGCCTTGTCATCACACGCGGTGTGCGTGCGCGACGGCGGTGCGGAGTTCGACCTGATCACCGCGCCGGACTTCAACCTGTTCGGGATCGTGGTGGACCGGCTGGCCTTTGCGGATTACCTGGAGGACACCGCCCACCAGGATCTGGACCGCCTGCTGCAGCAGGGCGACGTGCGCAACCTGGCCCCGGGTCACAAGGAGGCCTTGTGCGCGACGCTGGCCGGCATCCTCGCCGACGCGGAGGGGCCGGCGGCCAGCCCGGGCTATACCGCGGAGGAATTGCAGCTGCGCATCTTCGACGCGCTGGCGGCGATGCTCACCGGCCAGCACAGCCAGCCGGCCGCGGCCAGCCGCACGCGCCTGCAGCACCAGCAGCTGGTGGACAAGCTGCGCCAGTACGTACTGACGCACCCGGAGCAGCCGCCGGCGATCCCCGAGCTGTGCGCCCACCTGCACGTCAGCCGGCGGGCACTGCAAAACTGCGTCGAGGACATCACCGGCCTGCCGCCGCTGGCCTACATGCGCAGCCTGCGCCTCAACGAAGTGCGCCGCGAACTACGCTACGGCGAGGGCCGCCGGCCGATCTCCAGCGTCGCCTACGACTGGGGTTTCACCCACATGAGCCAGTTCGCGCGGGATTACAAGCGGATGTTTGGCGAGCTGCCGTCGGAGTCGGTCAGCGGGCGCTGACGACAGCGCGCTGTAAGGGCTGCTTGCTGTGGGGGCGAATTCATTCGCCCGCGGAGGTGAAGCCATCCGATTAGGGCGAATGAATTCGCCCCTACAGAAATTCCCCCGCAGAAATACGCCCCCACGACCTTCATTATGGCCGCGACGGGAAGATGCCTTGGGTAGCCATGAAACACTTCACGACGACATAAGGCTGCATGTTGGACATGGGGCTGCCACCTCCGGCAGAGCTGGTGGTGGTGGTGGCCATTGGTACCGCCGGACCGTTGGTGGTGTAGAGCGTAGTGCGTGCCTTGGAGGCTGGCATCGCCCCGGCCGGCGACACCGCGGTCGCGTCGGAGCCGCTACCCAGCGGTGCCACTTGGTGGGTGTGCGCGGGCATGTTGGCGATGCCGATGGTCTGGTTCTCGGTGCCGCCGGTCTCCCCCTGGTTCCGGTTGCTGAGGCCGGGCCCGAGGCCGGCGTGCATCAGGACGCGGCCGCGCATGTCGGGCAGGCCGAAGGTGACGCGGCCGTCGCCGCCGTAGGTGGTACCGAGCAGGGAGAACAGCGCGGTATTGGTGGCGATCGGTATCAGCTGGCCGTTGAGTTCGGCCCAGCCGTTCGGTGCAAAGTTGAAGCCGGCGCAGCGGATCTCACCGATGAAGGGCTCCACCTGGGCCGAGGCCGCGGTGGCGAAACCACCCAGGCTGGCAACAACGGCGGTGGCGAGGAGGCTGCGGGTCAGTTTTGTCATGATGTTCTCCTTGGACTGGGTCGCCGCTCAACGACGACGGGAACGCGCACGCTGCCAAGCGGCGCCGATCGCGGTGGATACGAGCAACAGGGTGCCCGGCTCAGGCACGGCGTTGCCGCCCTTACGGGTGCGGGCCAGCGTGACGTCGTCCACCGTTACCGGAATGACGCCAGAGCCGTCGCCCACGGTCAGCGTGGCGCTGTTGAAGGTGCTGCCATCGTCGGTGGCGAAACCGAGGAAGAAGGCATAGTCCCCATTGCCGCTGGCCAGATAGTCGGTGGACGAGATGGCCACGGTGGAGCCATTCACGGTGAGGGTAACGGCCCCGGCCTGGAGGTCCAGCAGGTCATGCCCGCCCACCACGTAGAGGCCAAAGCCCCGCACCGGCGACAGGAAGCTGAAGACCAGTTCATCACCGGACTCGAAAGCGCTATCCGGATTGTCCAGGCCGAGGTAGTTGGTGCCGGAAGTGGTCCAGAAGGTATTGCCCACGGTCGGCAGGTTGAAACCGGAGCTGACACTGCCGGCCGTCAGGCCGACGGTGAAGCCGGAGCCAGCGGGTCCGCTGCCCGGCGCGTAGCTGGTGCCGGGCGCGAGGCTGTCGAAGTTCGTCGTGGTGGCGGTGAGGCCAGTGATGGCGGTACTGAAGGTGGCCTGATTCTGATAGGTGCTCAGCGCGGCAACGGCCGGCACGCTGATACCGATCGCCGCGGCAAGTGCCGCGCCGCGCAGGAAGCGGGGCAGGCATCGAGATGGAGCATGGGTACGCATATTCCCTCCTCTGCAGGATTCGGCTTGGCAACCGGGCAGCGATGAGCGGCCGTCAGCGACCAAAGTTGCACACGGTGGTCTGGGCTTTATTGTTCCTTACGCTTTGGTAAATTATTTTCGGCAGGCGCGGCGTGCCCCCCTCCAGCCGCAAGGCCAGGGTTTCGGTGAGCGCCTCGTCGGCGCTGCCCGCTACGTAGCGCACGGCCTGAAAGCCGGGCTGACCGGGCAGGCTGGCGTCTTCCACGTTCATGAGCGGGCGACCATCGGCGCTGTAGGCGGTGACGCCGAGGGGAATGGAGATTTCCCGATCCTGGATGGTGAGGCGCAGTTCGGCCGGCTCCACATCCACCTTGAGGGAACAGTCGTAGCCGCCGGTGCTGCGGCCGACATAGGTGCCCACCGCACAGGAAATACCCAGTTGCTCCTGGCCACCGGTGGTATTGAGGTGCTTGCTGATGCGCTGGAGGCAATCGGAAAGGGCCGGCATGTCGGCGACGGCCACTTTGCGCAGGGCTTGCTCGCTATCGCGCTGATCGGGTGACGAGCCGCCACCGCATCCCGACAGGATGGCAATCAGGCACAACACGATTAACGTCCACCGAAAGCGCACTGCTGTCCCTCTCGCAGGAAAGGCCGGAATGGCAGCCGTCTTGGATACAAAGCACGGTTTGAGGGTGGATTAGCAATTAACCTACCAATTTGGGCTGCTATTTCCAAAAGCTTGATTCATCGAGCTTTTCGCTCCGATTGGTGATGCCGTCAGCAAGAACGCGGCGTGCGCTGTAAAGATTCCCGACAGTCTGCACGGCATCACTGCCGAGCAAAAAAAACGGCGCCTTGCGGCGCCGTTAGGCATGCAGGAAATGCGTTTCTTATTCCGGCACGGCGCGCTGCACGCGGCGCTGGCGCACGGCCTCGGCGAGCACGTCGAGCACAGTGAGGCTGTCTTCCCAGCCGATGCAGGCATCGGTGATGCTCTTGCCGTATTCCAGCTCGACGCCGGGCTTGAGGTCCTGGCGGCCTTCCTTGAGGTGGGACTCGACCATCACGCCGATGATGCGGTCTTCGCCGGCGGCCATCTGGCCGGCCACGTCGCGGGCCACGTCCACCTGGCGCTTGTGCTGCTTGCTGCTGTTGGCGTGGGAGAAGTCGACCATCAGCTTGCCGGTGACGCCGGAGGCGGCCAGCTCCTTGCAGGCCGCGTCGACGCTGGCGGCGTCGTAGTTGGGGCCCTTGCCGCCGCGCAGGATCAGGTGGCAGTCCTCATTGCCGGTGGTGCTGACGATGGCGGAATGGCCGGCCTTGGTGACGGACAGGAAATGGTGCGGCGACTGGGCGGCCTTGATGGCGTCCACGGCGATGCGGATGTTGCCGTCGGTACCGTTCTTGAAGCCCACCGGGCACGAAAGGCCGGAGGCCAGCTCGCGGTGCACCTGGCTCTCGGTGGTGCGCGCACCGATGGCGCCCCAGGCGATGAGGTCGGCCACGTATTGCGGCGTGATCATGTCGAGGAACTCAGTGGCGGCCGGCAGGCCGAGGTCGTTCACGTCGGACAGCAGCTTGCGGGCGATGCGCAGGCCGTCGTTGATGCGGAAGCTGCCGTCGAGCTGCGGGTCGTTGATGAGGCCCTTCCAGCCCACGGTGGTGCGGGGCTTCTCGAAGTAGACGCGCATCACCACCAGCAGGTCGTTCTTGAGGCGCTCGGCCTCCGCCTTCAGGCGATGGGCGTATTCCATCGCCGCGGCGGTGTCGTGGATCGAACAGGGGCCGATGACCACCAGCAGGCGGTCGTCGGCACCGAACAGGATGCGATGGATCGCGCTACGTGCCGCATAAGCCGTTTCCGCTGCCGTGGGCGAAGCGGGGAATTCCCGCAGCACATGGGCGGGCGGGGCGAGTTCCTTGATCTCTTTGATCCGGACGTCGTCGATATGGGCTTTCGAGGCGGAATGCATGGTGAATCCTGTCGGCTGCTTGATATGAACCGTCGATTCTAGCCGATGCACCCGCCCGGAAGCCATGGTGGCCTTACAGCATGACCTGGGTGCCCAGCTCCACCACCTGATTGGCCGGCAGCTTGAAGTAGCTGGCGGCGCCTTCCGACTGGCGCATCATCCAGGCGAACAGGCCGCAGCGCCAGCGCGGCATGGCCCCCGGGCCGTCCACGATGCGGGCGCGGGCGACGAAGTAGGTGGTGGTCATCTCCTCCAGTTCGAGGTCGTACTTCGCAGCCAAAGCCAGCGCCGCCGGCAGGTCCGGCTCCTCGCGGAAACCGAAGCGCGCGTCCACGTTGTAGAGGCCCGGCGCCAGCTGGGTGACCGTCACCCGCTCGGCGTCGTCCACCCGCGGAATGCCTTCGTTCACCACGTGCAGGAAGATGATCCGCTCGTGCATCACCTTGTAGTGCTTGAGGTTGTGGAACAGCGCGCTGGGCACCAGGCTCGGTTCCGACGTGAGGTACACCGCGGTGCCAAAGACCCGCGGCACGTCGGGCAGCGGGCCGCGCACGAAGCCGGCCATCGGCACGTCGATCTTGCAGCGCTGGTTGGCGAGCAGGCGGCTGCCCTCCTTCCAGGTGGTGAGCATCAGGAAGATCGCCGCGCCGAGGGCCATCGGCATCCAGCCGCCTTCGCCGAGCTTGGTGAGGTTGGAGCTGAAGAACAGCAGCTCAAGGGCACCAAACAAGGCCAGCGCGGCGAGCAGGCCGACGCGGATGCGGCCTTCGGCCATCAGCAGAATGAAGGCCGTAAGCAGCGTGGTGATGATCATCGTGCCCGACACGGCGATGCCGTAGGCCGCCGCCAGCGCGCCGGAGGAGCGGAACTGCAGCACCAGCACGATGACCGCCACCAGCATCAGCCAATTGACGCTGGGGATGTAGATCTGGCCTTTCTCGGTGTCGGAGGTGTGCAGGATGCGCAGGCGTGGCAGGTAGCCAAGCCGACCGGCCTGCAGGGTCATGGAATAGGCGCCGGTGATGGTGGCCTGCGACGCGATCACCGTGGCGATGGTGGCGAGGCCCACCAGCGGCAGCAGGAACCAGTCCGGCGCGAGCAGGTAGAAGGGGTTCTCGATGGCCACCGGGGAGCGCAGCACCAGCGCTCCCTGGCCGAAATAGTTGAGCACCAGCGACGGCCACACAAGGCCATACCAGGCGAGGCGCACCGGCCGCGCACCGAAGTGGCCCATGTCGGCGTACAAGGCCTCGCCGCCGGTCAGCGACAGGAACACCGCCGACAGCAGGATGAAGGCGGTGTGCGGCCGCTCGATGGCGAACTGGAGGGCGTAGCGCGGATCGATAGCGCGCAGCACTTCGGGCGTCTGCAGGATGCTGCCGACACCGAGAGCGCCGAGGGCCAGGAACCACAGCACGGTGATCGGCCCGAAGAACTGCCCAACCCGGCCGGTGCCGTGCTTCTGGATCATGAACAGGCCGACCAGGATGCCGACGGTGATCGGCACCACGTAGTGCTCGAACTGCGGCGTGGCGACGCTGAGGCCTTCCACAGCCGACAGCACCGAGATCGCCGGGGTGATGATCGCGTCGCCATAGAACAGCGCCGCGGCGAAGATGCCGCCGCCGACGGCGAGCATGGCCCAGCGCGGCCGGTGGGAAACCCGCTGGGCCAGCGCGGTGAGGGCCAGCACGCCGCCCTCCCCTTCGTTGTCGAAGCGCAGCACGACCCACACGTACTTGATCGACACGATCAACAGGCCGGCCCAGAAGAAGGCCGACAACGCAGCCAGCACATTGACCTCGGAGGGGTCGATGCCGTGGGGGCCGGTGAAGGCTTCCTTGAAGGCATATAGCGGGCTGGTGCCGATGTCGCCATAGACCACGCCCAGCGCGGCAAGGGCGAGGCCGACCAGGCCGGAACGGGAATGACTGTCGGATTGGCTCATGCAGGACTCCAGAAGGACTGATGCGACGGCTGCGAGTTTCAGAGCTGGAAGCGGTAACCCACTCCCGTTTCGGTCAGGAAGTGACGGGGCTGGGCCGGGTCGCTCTCCAGCTTGTGGCGCAGGTGCCCGACATAGATTCGCAGGTAATGGTTACTGTCACTGGAGGCCGTGCCCCACACCTCGCGCAGCAGCTGGCGATGGGTCATCACCTGGCCGGCGTGGGCGATCAGCACAGCGAGCAGGCGGTATTCGATGGGGGTCAGCTTGACCGCCTCGCCCTGGCGGCTGACCAGGCGGCGGGAGAAATCCACTTCCACGTCGCCGAAGCTGACCTGCGCCAACTCGGCATCGGCATTGACGCGCCCGCGCCGCAGCAGCGCCCGCACGCGGGCCTGCAGTTCGCCGATGGAAAACGGCTTGGTCAGGTAGTCGTCGGCGCCGGCGTCGAGGACGTCGATCTTGTCGTGCTCGGTGGAACGGGCCGACAGCACCAGCACCGGCGCGGACGACCAGCTGCGGAAATCCTGCACGAAGTGGGCGCCGTCGGTGTCCGGCAGGCCCAGGTCGAGGATCACCAGGTCGGGCCGGCAATGGCCTGCCTCGATCAACGCCTGCCGGCAACTATCGGCTTCGCGCACACGACAGCCTTCGGACTCCAGCGCCGAGCGCACAACACGGCGGATCTGGCGTTCGTCCTCGACGACCAGGATCTGCGGGCCGCTCATGGCAACACTCCGGACTCCAGCGCTTCCACGTCGATCGCCGGCGGTGTGCCGAGGGGCAGCGTGAAGGCCACGCAGCCGCCTCCTTTAGGCGGATTGAAAGCGCGGATGGTGCCACCGTGGGCCTCGACGATGCTGCGGCAGATCGCCAGGCCGACGCCCATGCCGGCCACCGGGCCTTCGCTGCCGCCCCGCTCGAACAGCTCGAAGACCTGCTCCAGGCGGTCCGGCGGAAAGCCGTCGCCGCTGCTCCTCACCTGCACTTCGAGCAGGTCGGCGCCGGCGCGGGCGCTGACCTGGACCGGCGTATCCGGTGGTGCGTATTTGGCGGCGTTCTCGAACAGGTTGCAGAAGACCCGTTCCAGCAGCACTGCGTCGAACTGCACCAGCGGCAGCTCGCCGAGGCCGCTGGTGCGCACCGGATGGCGGGCCATCGCAGGGCCGAGCAGCTGCAAGCTGGAGCCGACCACCTCCTCGATGGACTGCCACTCCTTGCGCAGGCTGACGCGGCCACTCTGCAACCGGGCCATGTCGAGCAACTTGTCCACCATGCCATTGACGCGCAGCGCCTGCTCGCGGATTGCCGCCGCCAGCTCGCACGCCTCGTCCGGCAATGGCTGGCGCAGCATTGCCAGGGAGTCGGCCATGCCGTAGAGGGCGGTCAGCGGCGTGCGCACGTCGTGGGACAGGGCTGACAGGATGGAACTGCGCAGTCGCTCGGACTCCGCCTCCAGCTGCGCCGACTGAGCCGCCGCCACAAAGTGCAGGCGCTCCACCGCGGTCGCCGCCAGCGAGGTGAGCGCCTCAAGCAGTGGCAACTCGTCGGTCGCATCCTCGGCCAGCGAGACGATCAGCACGCCACACACCTCGCCGGCCCCGGCCAGCGGCAGGAAATGGCGGCGGCGTCCGGGCCGCTCGGACGCCCCCGACTCAATGACGCGGCCGCTGTCGAGCACCATGCGGCCGATCTGCATGTCCAGCGTGCCCAACGCGCCGGCCTCCAGGCTTTCCGCGCGTGGCGTGCCGTCGGCATCGGGCAGAAGCAGCCAGGCGCCGGCCCCCAATTGCCTGCCGATGAAATCCCGCAGCGCCCGGTCCACCTCGCCTGGCTGGCGCGCCCCCGCCAGGCGCTTGGCGAGGTCGTACAAGGCCCGGGTAATACGCTCCCGGCGGCCCGCATCGAAGGCCTGCCGCTGCTGGCCGGCGGTGAGCTGGCCGATCAGCAGCGACACCGCCAGCATCACCAGGAAGGTCACCAGATACTGGCCGTGGCTGATCGCCAGCGAGAAACGCGGCGGCACGAAGAAGAAATCGAACAGCGCCACACAGGCGAGGGACGCCACCACCGCCGGTCCGCGCCCGAGGCGGCTGGCCACCAGCACGACGGCCAGCAGGAAGATCATCACCGCATTGGCCAGGTCGAGCACGTCGCGCAGCGGCAACGCCACGCCCAGCGCCAGCACGCAGGCGAGCAAGGCCAGCAGGTAACGAAAGCGGACCGATTGCGACTCGAACAGCAGGCGGTTCAAGGGGACGGGCATGGAGCGCGGCGCCGGTCGGGACGCCCGAGGGGAAGACGGTACAAATTGTTGCACCGCCCACGTAAAAAAGGCGTAAACGCGCAGCCGGCAAAACCGGGGCTGTTTGGATATACTGTATTTTTATACACAAACAACCCGATGAAGCCTGTTCCACCCCGCGGTCGCGGCAGCCGCCTGAACCCGGACAACCGCTTCGCTGCCTGGCGGCGCGACGGTTTCGACGACGGCTGGGAGGGCTCCGCTGACGCAGCCGACGATACGGACCCGCCCAAGGGGCCGCCAACGACGCTGATCCTCGACCAGGCCAGGTCGGTGATCACGCGCAACAGTTCGCCGGACGTGCCCTTAAACCAGTCGGTCAATCCGTACAAGGGCTGCGAGCATGGCTGTGCGTATTGCTTTGCGCGGCCGAGCCACGCCTACCTGGGCTTGTCGCCGGGGCTGGATTTCGAGACCAAGATTGCCTGGAAGCCCGACGCGCCGGCCGTGCTGCGCCGCGAGCTGGCTGCCCCCGGCTACCGCTGTGAGCCGATCGCGCTGGGCATCAACACCGACGGCTGGCAGCCGGTGGAGCGCCGCCTTGGCCTGACCCGCCAGTTGCTGGAGATCCTCGCCGAGACGCGCCACCCGGTGTCCATCGTCACCAAGTCGGCGCTGATCGAGCGCGATCTGGATCTGCTCGCCGACATGGCGCGGGACGACTTGGTGCACGTGATGTTCTCGATCACCACCCTCGACCCGGCCCTGGCCCGCAAGCTGGAACCCCGCGCCGCAACGCCAGCCCGGCGCCTGGCGGCGATGGGACGCCTGCATGCAGCCGGCGTGCCGGTCGGCACGCTGTTCGCGCCGCTGATCCCGGCCATCAACGACCACGAGCTGGAAGCGGTAATGGAAGCCGCCCACGGGGCCGGCACCGACACGGCAGCTTATTCACTGCTGCGCCTGCCCTACGAATTGAAAGATCTGTTCGCCGACTGGCTGGACAGCCATTTCCCGGATCGGGCTCGGCACGTGATGAGCCTGCTGCGCCAGTTGCGCGGCGGCGAGTTGTACGACAAGCGCTTTGGCCACCGCATGCGCGGCCAGGGCGTCTTCGCCGATCTCTACAGCCAACGCATGCAGCGGCTGGCCGAAAGGCTCGGGCTCAACCGTTCACGGCGACGCCTCAACACGGCAGCTTTCCGCCCACCGGCACGGCCCGGCGACGACCGTCAGTTAGCGCTTTTCTGAATGGGGGATAAAGCGAGACTCAGCGCCGGATGCGCCCGCCCCAGCCTATGCCGCCGTAGCCGCGCCAGCCCGGGTAGCCGGGCGGATAGGCGTAGGGATAAGGCCAGAACGGGTCCCAGTAGGGTTGGGGTTGCGACTGGCGGCGGTAGCGTTCGGCCTCGGCCTTCGCCTTGTCGAGGGCGGCGGCCTGCTCGGTGTCGCGGCGCACCTTGTCGGCGGTAGCCTGATCGCGGGCCCAGCGTTCCTGGGCTGCGGTGATCGCATCGAGCACTTCGGGCGCCACGCCCTGCTCGCGCAGGCGGATCGCCTCGGACGGGTTGAGGGCATGGCGGGTGCCGGTGCGCGTGATGGTTTCCAGCAACGTTGCGGTCGGCACGCCGGCACGGGACTGGCGCAGGATCTCGTCGAGGCTCAGGGGCGCATCCGGGCGGGCCGCCTCCAGGCGTGCCAGTTCGGCCGGATCGAGACGCTGGATGGCCTGCGGCGAGGACGACGGCGTCGCGCAGGCGCCGAGCAGCCCCGTGGTCGCTGCGAGCGCCACCACCCGCAGCCGGGCCAGCACCCAATCACGCATCGCGGGCCAACTTTTCATACAGGCCGACAACCAGGTCCATCTGCTCGAGGATGCGTTCGCTGGTGGTCCCGACCGCCTCCGCCGCCTTCTTCTGGTCGGCGGCATCGTTGAGGCCCAGCGCGTTGCGGAAGAAGAACCACTGCTGCTCCACCAGCGCCAGTTCGGTCTTGAGCTGCGGCGTGTTCTGCGGGCTGGCCTTCAGCGTCTCATGGGCCTTGGTAAACTCCTTGACCGCCGCATCCAGCATCTCGCCGGCGGGGCCCGTATTAACGCCGAGCTGGCGGAAAAAATAGGCCTTGGCCATGCGCTGGGACAGCATGCGCTGACGGCCAGCGAGGTTCACCAACTGGCCGGCCGGCGAGCCGACGCTCTTCTCGTAGGCCAGTGTCAGCTTGTGGGCGGCTGCCAGCACCGCCTCGCTGCCGTTCCACACAGCCTTGGGATCGCTGCGCAGGTCGTTGAGCAGTGGCCGGTAGCGGGCCCACTCCTGCTCCAGCTGCTGCACGGCGCCCCGCACTTCATCGCTCGGCTGGATGGCCTTCAGCTCGGTCATCTGCAGGTCAAAGAGCTGCACCGAGCGGCTGAGCAGGATGCCGGCCCGGTCGGGTTGCACCCCGAGCACGCGCATCAGCCAGGCCTTGGCCGTGCGCTGGGACAGCATGCGCTGGCGCCCCGCCTTGTTGATGACCGCCGCGAGGGCGGAGCCGCCAGCGGCATCCGGAGAAACAGGCGCTGACAGGGCGCCCGTCATCGCCACACAACCGCAAGCACCGGCCAGGGCCAGGAAGCGCCTACGCTGCATACGCTCAGCCGCCGGTGCCGCCGACGGTCAGGCCGTCGATGCGCAGGGTCGGCTGGCCGACGCCGACCGGCACGCTCTGGCCGTCCTTGCCGCAGGTGCCGACGCCCGGATCAAGAGCCAGGTCGTTGCCGATCATCGACACGCGGGTCAGGCAGTCTGGACCATTGCCGATCAGCGTGGCGCCCTTCACCGGGCGAGTGACCTTGCCGTCCTCGATCAGGTAGCACTCGGAAGTGGAGAAGACGAACTTGCCGGAGGTGATGTCTACCTGGCCGCCGCCGAAGTTGGCGGCGTAGAGGCCGTTCTTCACCGAGGCGATGATCTCCGCCGGCTCGTGCTGGCCGGCCAGCATGATGGTGTTGGTCATGCGCGGCAGCGGCAGGTGGGCGAAGGATTCGCGGCGGCCGTTGCCGGTGGGCGCGACGCCCATCAGGCGGGCGTTGAGCATGTCCTGCATGTAACCGGTGAGGATGCCGTCCTCGATCAGCACGGTGCGCTGGGTCGGGTTGCCCTCGTCGTCGATGGTCAGGGAGCCGCGGCGGTCCCGCAGCGTGCCGTCGTCCACCACGGTAACGCCCTTGGCCGCCACCTGCTGGCCGATGCGACCGCTGAAGGCCGAGCTTTCCTTGCGGTTGAAGTCGCCTTCCAGGCCGTGGCCGATGGCTTCGTGGAGCAGGATGCCGGGCCAGCCGTTGCCGAGCACGACCGTCATGGAGCCGGCCGGTGCCGGGCCGGCGCCGAGATTGACGCGCGCCTGATGCACCGCCGCCTTGGCGAAGCCGGACAGCACGTCATCGCTGAAGTAGCCGTAGTCGTAGCGCCCGCCACCACCGCTGGAGCCCTGCTCGCGGCGGCCGTTCTCTTCCATGATGACCGACACCGACACCCGCACCAGCGGGCGTACGTCGGCGGCCAGGTGGCCATCGCTGCGCGCCACCAGCACCACCTCCCAGGAGCCGACCAGGCTGGCCATCACTTCCTTGACGCGCGGATCCTCGGCGCGGGCCATCGCCTCGAGACGCTCGAGCAGCTTGACCTTGGTCACGTCGTCGAGGGAATCGTGGGGATTGTCGGCGCGGTAGAGGGCCAGCGGTGGCTTCTTGACGGCCTCGATCTTGTGGGTCTTGCGGCGGCCGCTGTCGGCGATCGCACGGGTCGCGTCGGCGGCTGCCTTGAGGGCCTTCAGGCTGATGTCGTCGGAGTAGGCGAAGGCGGTCTTCTCGCCGGTGATGGCGCGCACGCCGACGCCCTGCTCGATGTTGAAGCTGCCCGACTTGACGATACCCTCCTCCAGACTCCATGCCTCGGAGCGGTGGTACTGGAAGTACAGGTCGGCGTAGTCGAGCTTGTGGCGGAACAGCTTGCCAAAGACCTTGTCGAGATCCTCGAAGTCCAGGTCGTAGGGCTTCAGCAGCAGCTTGCTGGCCAGCTTGAGGGGATTGGGCGGGGGATTCTGGCTCATGGTCTCTCGGGGAAAATGAGTGTTCTTCGGGTCAGCCGATCTTGCGGTGCTGCAGGGCCGGCAGGCTGGCGCGGACATCGGCGATGCGCGCCGGGTCGAGGTCGGCGACGACCACGCCGGGACCTTCCGGCAGGCGGGCGAGCACTTCGCCCCACGGGTCGATGATCATGCTGTCACCCCAGGTACGCCGACCGCTGGGGTGCTTGCCGCCCTGGGCGCTGGCCAGCACGTAGCACTGGTTCTCCACGGCACGGGCGCGCAGCAGCATTTCCCAGTGGGCCTTCCCGGTAGTGTAGGTGAAGGCCGCCGGCAGGACGATCAGGTCAACGGTGCCCATCGCGCGGAAAAACTCGGGAAAGCGCAGGTCGTAGCAGATCGACAGGCCGACGCGGCCGCAGGGCCCTTCAAAGCTGACCACCTCATTGCCGGCCTCGATGGTGGCGGACTCGTCGTAGTACTCGTCGCCCTTGCGGAAACCGAACAGGTGGATCTTGTCGTAGCGGGCCACGCGCCGCCCCTCGTCGTCGTAGACCAGGGTGGAATTCTTGACCTTGTCGGGGACCGAGGCCTCCATCGGGCAGGAGCCGCCAATCAGCCACACCTTGTGCTGGCGGGCGGTCTCGCGCAGGAAGGCCTGGATCGGGCCACTGCCGTCATCCTGCTCGCGAATGCGTACCTTGGCCGTTTCATCGGCGGTGATCAGCGGGAAATACTCGGGCAGCGCGACGAGTTGGGCGCCGGCCGCGGCCGCCTCGGCGATCAGGCGCCCGGCTTCGGCCAGGTTGGCGTCCACGTCGGGGCCGGAGACCATCTGTACGCTGGCAATGCGGCAAAGCGGTTGTGTCATGGGCGTCTCCTCGCGGACGGATTAGGGAGGTGTGGCAAGCGGCCGGACCGCCAGCTTGTCGACCTTGGGATCGGACCAACTGCCGGTCACCCCGTACTCGAAGCTGAACAGCTTCTCGACTGGATCGCGCAGGACTTTCTGGACCAGGTAAGTAGCCAGCCCGATCGCCGGATGGATCGCGCCAGTGGTGGCGATGGCTGAGCCGACCGCGATCGACTCGGACAGGGTGGGTTGCACCTTGACTCGCAGGTTCTGCGTCTCCCGCACCGAATCGGCTTCGCCGCTCATGTACACGCGGGCCGCGGGGCCGAACAAATCGAGATCATCGGTGCGCAGCACACCGTTATTCATCTGGATGCTACCGGAAATGCGGTCGAAGGCGAATCCTTCGGAAAACACGTCGCGGAAATCCAGCGTGATGCGGCGCGGCAGCGACTGCAGGCTGAGCACCCCGAGCAGACGTCCGACGCCGGGCTCGAGCTGGGTGAACTGGCCACTTTCCACATTGACCTGCAGCTTGCCGCCCAGGCTCGGAAAGTGGATGGCGGTGGGCGCCCCGCGCCAGGACACGTCCCCTTCCAGCTGAGCCTTGCCGCGCTTGACCGCTTCCGGATAGCCGAGGCGGCTCAACATCTTTTCCACACTGCTCACGTCGAGCTTGAAGTTGAGACGGGTCTCCTCCCGACTGCCGGGGCGCCAGCTGCCGTCGCCGGTCAGGCTGCCATCCGGATTGACGATGCTGAGCTGCTCCAGGCGCCAGGTGTCGCCCCGGTTGGCGGCCTTCAGTTCGAGCTTGCCGAGGGGATGGCCGCGCAGCACGAAGCTGTCGGCGCTGACGTCCAGGCCAGGCAGCTCGGACAGGCGCTCCTCGTCGGCGCGGGAAGCGGCATCGGTCGCCGCATCCTTGCCACTCGCCGTGCCGATAGCCAGCTGCTTGAAGCGCCCCTGCAGGCGACCACGCCCCTGGTCGCGCCAGATCACGTCGCCGCTGGCCTCGCGGCTCGTCAGCCGGGCCTGCCAGCCGCCCTCCTCCATCACCGCGCGCAGGCTCACGTCGTTGAGGCGCTGGCCGAGCAGGCGCAGTTCGCCGGCCCGCAGGGCCAAGCCGGACAGCGGGAAGCCGTTGTTGTCCTGGCTGCCGTTGGCCGGCTTGCCTGCCGACTTGCCGGCCAGCGCCTTGCGCCACGCGTCGGCATCCAGGCGGTCGGCGGTGGCGGACACCAGCACCCCCTTGTCACCCAGGCGCACCGGCTCGTTGAGGGCCATGCCGCCGCGCACTACCACAGTACGATTGCCGTCACGGCGGCGCTGGAACTGGGCCTGGAAGGCCTGGCCGGCGGCCAGCTTGAGGGTGTCGCCACCCGGCGTGCCATTGACCGCGGGGTTGGCGAGCATCTCGAAACGGAAGGGCAGTACCGAAGCCGCCGACTTGTTGAGCGGATCCGGCAGGCTGGAACTGACGCCCTGCAGGCCCGTATCCAGCACGAAGACCAGCCCGCCCTGCTTCGGCACAGTGATCGCCCCCTTCCACGCGGCGGAGCCGGACAGGTGGTCGAGCAGCGGCAGGTCCAGCTCGCGCCGCAGGGCCTGTGCGCTGAGGGTGCCCTGGGCATTGATCAGCACGCTGCCGTCGGTGCGGCTGCCGCCGGCGACGCTGACCGGATCGCCGAGCACGCGGGCGGTGCCGCTCCGGATCTGCAGCTGGCTCTCGGTGAAGGACAGCCGCCCGCTGGCCTCGGTAAACACTGGCACGGCCGGATCGACCTGCAACTGGTTATGAGTGAACTGGTATTCACCCTTGACCCGCGAGTTCTCCATCTTCTGCAGCGGCAGGCTCAGGTGGAGGTCGAGGCTGCCGTTGCCGTCAGCGCGGAAGGGGTCGGTGAAATGGTTGATCTTGCCGGCGATCGGGCTCTCGGAAAGGAAACGCAGGAAATCCTGGGTCGGCCCGCTGGCAATACCGCGGATGCCCAGCACCTCATTGGTCTCGAAATCCGGCAGCACCACCGCCACGTCCTTCAGTTCGACGCCGAAAATGTGGGCCCGCTGGGCCTTCACGGTCATACCAGGCCCTTCGAAGATCAGCTCGCCGGTGATGCCATCGATCTTCGGCCAGCCCGGCGCGTACTCCAGGCGGCCGTCGGCAACCCTTGAGGTGACGCGGAACGTGCCATCCTTCGGATTACGGAACGGGAATTTGGCCAGGTCTCCCTTCAGGACCAGCCGCGTGTCCAGCGCCTTGCCACCCGTCAGGCCGTGCTGCAACCACTCCCGGGCGTCCTTGTTCACCACGCTGGGCATGTAGCGCCACACCGCGGTGCTCTCGGCTTCCGACAGGCGCGCCTGCAGGTCGATCTCCCCCAGCGTGTTCGGGGTCGCCCGATAACGGCCAGAGGCGGTACCGCGGGCATCCTTGTTGGCGAAGCTGACCTTGCCCAGGCTCACCTCCAGCACGCCGCCGGGGTGGCTCCAGGCCCCCTCGGCCGCCAGCTCGGAAAAGGCCAGCCGCGGCTCCGGAAAGACCTGCGGCAGATCGACCGCCGCCTCCTTGCCGCCCAACGTGAAGCGGCCGCCGCGGTCGTTGCCCTCGACACGCCCGGATAGCCCGGCAAACCCCGGCCAGGTGCCCACCGGCGCGATGCCCAGGCGGCTGAAGGCGGCATCCAGCGCATAGGTGGCGACGGGCTCGCCGTCGGCACCGCCGCTCCACTTCACGTTGAGCGGCGCCACCGTGCCGCTCGGTGCCAGTTCGGCCAGGCGCTTGCGCAGGTCTTCGTCGAGGGGCAGCCGGCCGGCCAGGCCCGACAAGGCCGCCAGATCCAGCTGGTTGGCGACGAACTCGCCCTTGCTGGGCGTGCCGCCGCGGCGCTCCTGCAGGCGCAGGAAGAAATCGGTCGGCGCCACCACCAGGCCATCGCGGGTCTGCAAGGACAGGCGCCGGGCACTGGCCTCGATGACGCCCTTGTCGTTGCGGAAGCGCAGCCGGCCTTCGGCGCGGGCCAGCAGAATATCCTCGAGATCCTTGCCAAGGCGGGCGCGGGCGTCGCGCAGCGCGAAGTCGGCGGTCAGCGCGGTGAACCGGCCCGTGGAAAAATCCAGCCAGGCACGCACGCCGCCGGCTCCGTCCACATCGAGGGGGTAATCAACCCACTGCCGCCATGCACCGAGATCTGCGTAATCGAGGCCGGCGTAGAGTTCGCCGCTCCAGCTGTCGAGACGGGCCGGATCGCGGCCGCGCAGTTCGCCACGGACATCGAGGGTTGCGGCGAGCGCTGCCGGCGGCTGGGCAACCAGGCCGAAGCGATGGCTGGCACCGTGGTTTTCCAGGCGGAAGGACAACTTGTCGAGGCTCAGCGGCTCGGCACCGCGCAGCGCGTCGGACCACTCCACCCGCGCGTTGCGGATCACGATCTCGCGCTGGTCGAGCAGCCAGGCCGGGAAATCGCTGGGTTCGCCCGCCCCATTGACCTGCAGCCCGGCCACGAAGATGCGCCCGTCGGCAAGGCGCCGGATGGCCAGCTCGGGGGCCTGGATCTCAAGGCGATACAGGCGCAGGCGCATGAACAGCAGCGACGACCAGCCCACTTCGGTGTCCACCCGGTCGAGGCTCAGGGCCGGCTGGCCGGCCTTGTCCTTGATGACCAGCCCGCCCAGCTGCAGGTGGGGATGCAGGCCACGCCAGTCGGCGGACAGGCTGCCGATATCCACCGGCAGGCCGAGGGAGCGGGACAACAGCTGGGCGATCTCGCCGCGGTAGGCCGGCACCATCGGCATCACCACATGGCGCATGCCCAGAAAACCCAGCCCGCCGACGAAATAGACGACCAGCCCGACGCCCACCAGCCGGCGCACGCACAGGCTGGGCAGATGCAGCAGCGACCAGCGCAGGAACTTACGCGCGCGCAGCACAATCACCGGCAGCAGACGGGGCCGATGCGGGCACATGCCGGAAGGCGATACCTACGGCGTCAGGCTTGACGAAAATCAGTCCGGCAGACATAACTCGGGGCGAACATAAACAGTCCCGCATTCTATCAATCGGCCCCGCCCATGTCCGAAGCAAACATCATTCTTCCCGCCCCCGTCGAGACGGCCCTCGCC
This sequence comes from Zoogloea sp., assembly GCF_041914405.1. Classification (NCBI taxonomy): domain Bacteria; kingdom Pseudomonadati; phylum Pseudomonadota; class Betaproteobacteria; order Rhodocyclales; family Zoogloeaceae; genus Zoogloea; species Zoogloea sp. Next base: position 150,515 of record NZ_JAYSDK010000003.1, on the reverse strand, counting down.
AGCTCCCGCTTCCTGCGCCGCCAGCTGGACAGCCGCCCGTGGCTGGCCGGGCAACTGGCCGCCAGTATCGGCGCCCCCCTCGATGCCACCGCGCTGCGGGATTACCTGCGCGCCGAGAAGGTGGACGACAACAACCTGAAGACGGTGCTCCGCAAGCTGCGGGCCTGGGTGATCTGCCATGTCCTGGTGCGCGACATCGCGCGCCTGGCCGACCTGACAGAAGTCACCGAGACGATGACCCTGCTCGCCGACATCGCCGTCGAGACCGCCCACGACGTGCTGCGCGACCAGCTGGTGGCCCGCCATGGCATGCCGGTATCAGCGGACGGCCGCGAGCAGGAGTTCATCATCATTGGCATGGGCAAGCTGGGCGGCCGCGAACTCAACGTGTCCTCCGACATCGACCTGATCTTCGTCTACCCCGAAGACGGCGCCACCGCCGGGCCGAAGGTCATCGACAACTTCGAGTTCTTCACCAAGCTCGGCCGCGGCGTGATCCAGGCCCTCAACGACCTCACAGGGGACGGTCAGGTCTTCCGCGTGGACATGCGCCTGCGCCCCAACGGCGACTCCGGCCCGCTGGTGGCCAGCTTCGACATGCTGGAAAACTACTTCATCACTCAAGGCCGCGAGTGGGAACGCTATGCCTGGATCAAGGCCCGCGTGATGACCGGCATCCGCGGCGCCGAGCTGTCGGCGATCGCCCGCCCCTTCATCTTCCGCAAATACCTGGACTTCGGCGCCATCAACGCGATGCGCGACCTGCACGCGCAGATCCGCCGCGAGGTGGCCCGCAAGGACATGGCCAACAACGTCAAGCTGGGCCCCGGCGGCATCCGCGAGATCGAGTTCCTGGCCCAGGTATTCCAGCTGATCCGCGGCGGCCGCGACAGCGCGCTGCAGATCAAGCCGACCCTCAAGGTACTCGACCGCCTCGCCGAGCGCGGCATCATCGCCCGCCAGGCAGAGCGCGAGCTGGCCGCCGCCTACGACTTCCTGCGCCGCCTGGAGCACCGCCTGCAATACCTGGACGACGCCCAGACTCATAACCTGCCGGCCAGCCCGGAAGACCAGGCGATCATCGCGCGGGCGATGGGCTTCGCCTCCTACGAGGCCATGCTGGTGGAACTGGACGACCACCGGGAAGTGGTCGGCCGCCACTTCAATGGCGTCTTCGGCGACCCCACCGAGGCCGGCCACGACCTCGACACCCTGTGGTCCACCGCCTGCGACGAGGCACGCAGCAGCGAGGAATTCCAGCGCCTCGGCTACCCCGACCCGGCCGCCGCCGCGCGCCGCCTGTCCGCAGTGCGCAGCGGCAACCGCTACCAGCAGATGCCACCGTCGATCAAGATGCGCTTCGATCCGCTGATCCCGCGGGTCATCGAGGCCGCCGCCGAAACCGCCGACCCGAACGCCACCTTCGAACGCCTGCTCGACATGCTCGACGCGATCAGCCGGCGCGGCTCCTACCTGGCCCTGCTGCAGCAGTATCCGCAGACCCTGCACAAGGTCGCCGAGCTGGTCAGCGCCTCCTTGTGGGCGGCCCAGTTCCTCAATCGCCACCCGCTGCTCCTCGACGAAGCCCTCGACCCGCGCATCCTCGAGGAAGAACTCGACCTGCCGGCCTTCCGCGCCGACCTGGCCCGCCAGCTCGACGAGATCGAGCCGGACATGGAGCGCCAGATGGACCTGATGCGCGAGCAGCACCACGCCCAGGTATTCCGCCTGCTCACCAAGGACATCGCCGGCAAGCTGACCGTCGAACGCCACGCCGACTTCCTGTCGGCGCTGGCCGACATCATCGTGGACCTGACGATCACCATGTGCTGGCGCAAGATCAAGACCCGCCACCGGGACGACCCGAAGTTCGCGGTACTGGCCTACGGCAAGCTGGGCGGCAAGGAGCTGGGCTACGCCTCCGACCTGGACATGGTCTTCGTCCATGACGACGACGCCCCCGAGGCCGCCGAGGTTTACACCCGCCTCGGGCAGCGCACCAATACCTGGCTATCCGCCCAGACCCCGGCCGGCCAGCTCTTCGAGACCGACCTGCGCCTGCGCCCCAACGGCGACTCCGGTCTGATGGTGGTGTCCCTCGAGGCCTTCCGCCAGTACCAACTGGAAAACGCCTGGGTGTGGGAACACCAGGCCCTGACACGGGCCCGCTTCTGCGCCGGCGACCGGGAGATCGGCCGCAAATTCGAGGAAATCCGCATCGAGGTGCTGCGTCAGCCCCGCGATCTGGCCAAGCTGCGCGAGGAAGTGCTGGCGATGCGCCAGCGCATGGCGGACGCCCACACCCACAAATCGGACCTGTTCGATCTCAAGCACGACCGCGGTGGCCTGATCGACGTGGAATTCATCGTGCAGTACCTGGTCCTCGGTTACGCCCATCAGCACGCCAGCCTGACCGGCAACCTGGGCAACATCGCGCTGCTGAAAATGGCCGGCGAACTGGGCCTGATCCCGGCTGACCAGGCTGCCACGGTGGCCGACAGCTACCGGGAATACCGCCGCCTGCAGCACGGCCAGCGCCTCAACAATCAGGTCTCGCGGGTAGACCAGGCGCTGGTAGCGGAACAGGCCGCCGGCGTGCGGGCCCTGTGGAACCGGGTCTTCGGCGACACGCTGGACTGAGGACCGCTGGCAATGGAGCAGGCGCCGACGATCCTCTTCGGCGCCTTCGATCGCCACAACTTCGGCGACCTGCTGTTTCCGCACATCGCCACGGCGCTGCTGCCCGATGTCGAACCGCTCTGCGCCGGCCTCGCCGAGCGGGACTTGCGCGCCTTCGGCGGGCACCGGGTACGGGGGCTGGTCGAACTCGCTATCGAGTACGGCGCCCGGCCGCTGAACCTGATCCACGTCGGTGGCGAAGTGTTGAGCTGCGGAGCCTGGCCGGCCGCGCTGATGCTTCAGACCACAGCCGACGCCGGCCCGCTGATCGCCCGCTACGACCAGCATCCTGAACATCGCCGCGCATGGGCTCACCAACAGATCGGACGGCCCGACCAGGCGCCCTACTGCGCCGCCCCCGGCCTGTTCCCCGCCGCACGGGTGGTCTACGCCGGTGTCGGTGGCGTGAGCCTGGACCAGGCCGAGCCAGCGTTACGCAGTGAAGTCCTTGCCAAACTGGCCGCGGCCCACGCGGTCGGCGTGCGCGACCAGGTCACCCTCGCCCATCTCCAGGCAGCGGGAATTTCAGCGGAGCTTGTGCCCGACCCGGCGGTGCTGGTCGCCGAACTGTTCGGTGAGACGATCCGCCGCCACCAGCACAACGACGCAATTGCCGAGATCCTTCGCCATTTCCCGAACGGCTATCTGGCCGTGCAATTCAGCGCCGACTTCGGCGACGACGCGACGCTGGCGGGCATCGCCAGCCAGCTGACCCTGCTCGCCAACACCCGCGGCCTGGGCATCGCGCTATTCCGCGCCGGCGCTGCGCCATGGCACGACGACCTGGATTGCCTGGACCGCCTGGCCCACCGGCTTGGCCCGCATGCCCGGGTCTTCACGTCGCTCCATCTGTGGGACATCTGCGCGCTGATCGCCGCCAGCCATGGCTTCTGCGGCAGCAGCCTGCACGGCCGCATCGTCGCCACCGCGTGGGCCCTGCCGCGGCTCAACGTCGCACGATGCGGTGAGGGCGCCAAGCAGGCCGCCTGGGCAGCCACGTGGGAAGCGCCAGGCTTGCCCGGCGTCGTGGGCATTGGCGACATCGCCGCCGGCCTGGCGCGGGCGCTGGATATTCCGGCCTGCACACGCGAACGCCTGGCGCGGGAGCTGGCCCGGCGCTATCGCGAAGACTGGACCGCGCTCCTGCAGCTGGCCGCCATCCCCCTCCTGTGGGGGTGAATTCATTCGCCCGCGGACTTCGGGGAACCGACTGAGGGCGAATGAATTCGCCCCCACAAAATCGCCGCCCCAAAACAGTCGGCCCCACAAAGCAGCGGCATCGCAATCCGGCTTCGCCCCACCTCCGGGCCAGCCACCTGATGGCCAGCCAGCCGTCAGGCCGGCCGGTCCTTCAAGCGCTCAAGCCTTGCCGCGCGTATCCAGCCACACGTCGAGACCCTGTGCGTTGAGCTCCACGTCCAACGCCAGGATGCGTCGCCACTCGGCTTCCGGCACCGTCCAGCCCTGGCGTTGCGCTTCCTCACCGACCAGCGTCCAGATGTCCGCCTCGATCGCCGTCTTGCGGCCGGCGCCGGCCGCCACGTGACGCTCGGCGATGGCGACGTGGGCGTCGATCAGGCGATGCAGGTCGGCGGCCAGGCGCGGCACGTCCTGCACCTGGGCGTAGTGAGTCAAGTACATGGCGGTCGGCTGTTCGGCTTCCATGCGGGCGATGGACGCATGCATCGCGTCCGGCTCGAACTGCACCGGCGTGGTGGTCGGGAAGATGCTCGGCCGGCCGGCCACGTCGAAAGCCCGATAGGACAGGCCGAAGGTATCACCGGTGAAGAAGGCACGGCTGGCGGTATCGAAGTAACAGACGTGGTGGCGGGCATGGCCCGGCGTGTCGAAGACGCGGATCTTGCGCCCGGCCAGGTCGAGCTCCAGCCCATCGGTGGCCTCGATGACGCGCTCTGCCGGCACCGGCACCAGCTCGCCGTACAGCTCCTTGGCGCGCTCCGGCCCATACACCGCCGACACGCCGGCAAACAGTTTGGAGGGCTCGATCATGTGCCGCGCGCCACGGGGATGGACCACCAGCTTCGCGTTGGGAAAGGCCTGCATGAAGGCCCCGGCGCCACCGGCATGATCCAGGTGGATATGGGTCAGCAGCACGTAGTCGACGGCCTCCGGCGTCAGCCCGGTTTCGGCCAGCGCGGCCAGCACATGGTGCAGGGATTCGTTGTTGCCGGTGTCCACCAGCGCCGCCCGGCCGCCCTCCTCGATGAGATGGATCGCCGCCACGTCCGGCCCCGTATAGCCCGAATCCACCGCGTAGATACCGTTGCCGAAATCAATCAAGCCGTGCATGAAAATTCCTTTAAATAAACCGTGATTTTGTCCACAGGAAGGACTTAAATAGGAGTTGCCTTCCATCGAAGACCGTATCTGACGACGACCGTCCGGCCTCCCGCAACATCGGTGGAAAGCCAGCAGGAGAACGCCATCATGTTGACACTGCAAGACTGCATCGAGCTCTCTGACCTGAGCGAAGACGAAATCCTGGCCATTGCCGAACACGAACATGTGCCCGAGATGCTCGCCGTGGAGATGGGCTGCTATCTATGCCACTCTCCCGAAGGCGACCGCCGCATCCGCCACATGATCGCCGACGACATCAAGCATTCCCGTGAAAAGGGTGACGAGGAACACACCGCAGAACTGCGCTCGGTGCTCAAGCACTACATCAACGAGCACCACGGGACCGCATAGGCCGCCATTCTGGGGTCGCCTCGCATGAAGCGGGTTGGCATAATCAGCCAACCCGTTTTCATTTTCAGCCCAAATGGCGATTCTCCGATGCAACAAGTGCGGCCATGTGGCCGAAGCATCCACCGACCGGATCGGGACATCGATCGAATGCCCCGCGTGCGCCAATCCGGTCCCGGTCTACGACACCGTGCTCTTCGTACGGAAAGTGCTCCAGCAGTATTTCGCCCAGCAGGATGAGATAAAGCGCCTGCGCGCCACCGGGCAACCCGCCGCCGCAACGCCCCGCGGCGCGGACGCGGCCCCTCTTGCCACCCTCGACATTCACAATACGGACCACCTGGCCAGCGAAGAATGGCACCGGCAGATCGTGAGCTGGTTTCAGCGTCGCCAGATTCAGGTCCGCCCAAGCCTGGATGCGGTCAATACCACCAGCTTCTTTGACGAGATCGCCGTCGAGATCGGCGACAACTACGCCCTCCTGGGCGAGGTGGTCGAAAAGATCCGCTGGGGCCAGCAGAAGGACGTTCCCCATTTCAGCCTCAAGCTCGGCGAACGCAGCCAGAAGGATGGGCAAGCCATCAATGCCTTCTGCAAGCGCCTCTACGAGCACACCTTTCTTGCCAAGTACTTCTATCAGAAGCAGGACAAGATCGGGCGCGCCACCATCCAGTCGGTGCCGGCCATCCGCAGCTTCTTTGCCGGAGAATGGCTGGAGTGGTACGCACTGATGAAACTCCTCGCCCTATTCCAGCAGAAGGCGCGGCCTTTCTCGTGCACCCGCAATCTGTCCGTCGTTTTCCCGAACGAAGACCTGCACGAACTCGATGTGTTCTTCCTGGTCGATGACAACACGCCCGTCTGCATCGAATGCAAGACCGGCGAGTTCCGCCAGGACATCGACAAGTACCTCAAGCTGAGGAAGCGCCTGGGCATCGACCGCAGCCAGTTCATCCTGTGCTGCACGGGCCTCACCGACGAGCAGGCCGCAGGCCTGTCGGGCATGTATGAGCTGACTTTCACCAGCCCCACCGGACTGGCCACACATATTGCAAAGCTGTTCTGACCTGCACCGCCGGGCGGGGTAAAATCCCGGCCCTATGAGCCGCGCCCGCGAAACCCTATTCCACGTCTTCGGTTACACCCAGTTCCGCGGTCCGCAGGAGGACATCGTCGAACACGTGGCGGCCGGCGGCGACGCCCTGGTGCTGATGCCCACCGGCGGCGGCAAGTCCCTGTGCTATCAGATCCCGGCGCTGCTGCGGCCCGGCGTGGCGATCGTCGTGTCGCCGCTGATCGCGCTGATGCAGGACCAGGTCAGCGCGCTGAAGGAAGTCGGCGCGGCGGCCGATTTCCTCAACTCCAGTCTGAGCTTCGAGCGGGCCATGGAGATCGAGCGGGCGATGCTGGCCGGCGCGCTCGATCTGCTTTACGTGGCGCCAGAGCGCTTGGTTACGCCGCGCTTCCTCGACCTGCTCGACCACCTGCACGAATCCGGCCAGCTGGCCCTGTTCGCCATTGACGAGGCGCACTGCGTGTCCCAATGGGGCCACGACTTCCGGCCCGAGTACCTGCAGCTGTCGATCCTGCCGGAACGTTATCCGCAGGTGCCGCGCATCGCACTGACCGCCACCGCCGACGCCCAGACCCGCCGCGAGATCGCCGAGCGCCTGCGCCTGACCGACGCCCGCGAGTTCGTGTCCAGCTTCGATCGGCCGAACATCCGCTACACCATCGTCCCCAAGGACAATCCCCGCGCCCAGTTGCTGGCCTTCCTGAAGGACGGACACATGGACGAGGCTGGCATTGTCTATTGCAGCTCCCGCAAGAAGGTGGACGAAACCGCCGCCTGGCTGCAAGAGAAGGGCATCACCGCCCTGCCCTACCATGCCGGCATGGGTCCCGAGGAGCGGGCCCTCAACCAGGACCGTTTCCTGCGCGAGGACGGCATCGTGATGGTCGCCACCGTCGCTTTCGGCATGGGCATCGACAAGCCCGACGTACGCTTTGTCGCCCACCTGGACCTACCGCGCTCCATCGAGGGCTACTACCAGGAAACCGGCCGCGCCGGCCGCGACGGCCAGGCCGCAGAGGCGTGGATGGCCTACAGCGTGGCCGACCTGGTGCAGCAGCGCCGCTTCATCGACCAGGGCGAGGCCGGCGACGAGGTCAAGCGGGTCGCCACCGCCAAACTCGACGCCCTGCTGGGCCTCTGCGAGACCACCGGCTGTCGCCGCCAGCGCCTGCTCGGCTACTTCGACGAAGCCGCCGAGCCCTGCGGCAACTGCGACACCTGCCTGAACCCGCCGCAGGTGCGCGACGCCACCGAGTCGGCCCGCAAGGCCCTGTCCTGCGTGTTTCGCACCGGCAGCCGCTTCGGCGCAGCCCACGTCGTGGATGTCCTCATCGGTAAAGCCACCGACAACGTGAAGAAGTGGCAGCACGATCAAGTGAGCACCTTCGGCATCGGCACCGAGCTGGACGACAAGGGCTGGCGCACGCTGATCCGCCAGCTGGTAGCCCACGGCGCGCTGGCGGTGGATCACGAACGCTATGGCGCGCTGATCCTCACCGAAGCCGCCCGCCCGCTACTGCGCGGCGAAAGCAGCTTCACGCTGCGCATCGACACCGCCCCCGCCAAGAAGGGCCGCAAGGGCGACACCAGCCGCAAGCTGCGCGACTGGCCGGAAGCCACCGGTGAGGAAGCCGTGCTCCTGGACCGCCTGCGGGCCTGGCGTGCCACCACCGCCAAGGAGCGCAACGTGCCCGCCTACGTGATCTTCCACGATGCCACCCTGCGCGACATCGCCCACCAGCGCCCGGACAGCATCGAAGAACTGGGGACCATCTCCGGCGTCGGCGACCGCAAGCTGGAGGCCTACGGGGAAGACATCCTGGAATTGCTGGCCGGAACGTAAGAACGGAGCCTGTGGGCTGGGACTGTGGGGGCGAATTCATTCGCCCGCGGTGGTCGATCGACGCACGGAGGGCGAATGAATTCGCCCCTACGGCTGATGCTGCGCGTGGCGCCGCACAAAAATCAAAAGGGCGCCTCAGCGCCCTTTCTCATTACCGCGATCCGCTACCGGATCACTTGACCGCCAGCAGTTCCACCTCGAACACCAGCGTGGCGTTCGGCGGGATCACGCCGCCAGCGCCGCGGGCGCCGTAACCGAGGTTCGGCGGAATGGTCAGCTTGCGCTTGCCGCCGACCTTCATGCCCTGCACGCCCTCATCCCAGCCGGCGATCACGTGGCGGGCGCCGAGGGGGAAAACGAAGGGGTCGTTGCGGTCCTTGCTGGAGTCGAACTTCTTGCCGTCGGTGAGCCAGCCGGTGTAATGCACCTGCACGTGCTGGCCGGCGGTGGCTTCGGCACCGGTGCCGACTTCCAGATCTTCGATGACGAGGCCGCTCGCCGTGGTGACTTGGGTCATGGAACACTCCTTGTGATAGACCGGCGGATTCTATTTCAACTGGCCCTCACTCGCTTGGCGAACTTGCTGCGGAACTTGGCCACCTTGGGCGCTACCACGTACTGGCAATAGGGCTGGAAGGGATTCCGCGCGAAGTAATCGTCATGGTAGGCCTCGGCCGCCCAGAAGGTCGGCGCCGGCAGCACTTCGGTGACGATCGGATCGCGGAAGACGCCTTCTCGGGTCAGTTCGGCGATCTTCGCGCGGGCAGCGGCATCCTGTTCGGTGCTGGTGGTGAAGATCGCCGAGCGGTACTGGGTACCCACGTCGTTGCCCTGGCGGTTTGGGGTCGTCGGGTCGTGAATCGCGAAAAACACGTCGAGCAGGTCGGCAAAGCCGATCCGCGCCGGGTCGAACTCGATGCGCACCACTTCCGCGTGGCCGGTGTCACCATCGCACACCTGCTGGTAAGTGGGCGAATCGATGTGCCCGCCGATGTAGCCAGACTTGACGGACAGCACGCCCTCCGCATCCACGAACACCGCTTCGAGGCACCAGAAGCAGCCGCCGCCGAGAATGGCGACTTCGGTCGCCACAGCTTGGGTTGTCATGTTTTCTCTCTTGAAATGAGGTTGTCCCGTGCAGACCTCAGTCCGGCGGGAAAATTTCAAGATAAAGCAGATCGCTGGCAAAGGCGAGGCACGGCAGGGACAGCAGCAGCAAGGGCGGACACAGGGCGGTGGCGATCAGCGCAACCGCGAGGGTCAGGGCCCACACCAGCACCGCGGCGAAGTTGCCGAACACCGCCCGCACGCTGGCGCTCACCGCGGGCACCAGGGTCGCGCGGTGGTCGAACAGCAGCGGGATCGAGAAGGCCGCCACGCAGAACACGATGAAGGCCAGCACGGCCCCCATCACGCTGGTGAAGGCATGGAAGCGCAGCACCTGGGCGGGCGTCGGCACATCGCTACCGATCATGAAGCTGTACACCGTCGCCGCGTCGGTCAGCCAGATCATCAATAGCAGGGTGCATACCGCCGCCATCACCCACAGGCCGCGGGGCGCCTGGCGGAAGCCGGCCAGCGCGTCGGCCAGGCGGGCACGGCGCCCGGCGCCATAAGCCCGGCGCAGCCCGAAGAAACCGGCCAGCACGGCGGGGCCGACGAGCAGGAAGCCGCCGGCGAAAGGCAGCATCATCGGCGTCAGGCCGAAGCGCCACAGCAGCCCGTGGATCAGCAACCCCAGCGCGGCAAACACCCCTGCCAGCGCGACGGCCGGCTGCAGGCAATGGCGCAGACAGCGCCAACCCTCGCCGATGGCGGCAAACACGGCGGCGACGGGGATCCGGCGAGGGTCGAGGTTGGCGGACACGGCACGACTCCAATAGGCAAGGCCCACATCTCGCCGCAGCCGCCGGCCTCCGTCCATGACCGGGATCAAGCCCCGGCCCGGGCCTAGCGGAAGGACACGGAAAACAGCATGTCCACCGCGTTCTCACTGCCCGCCCGGCCGATTACCGAGATGCCGCGGGTCAGTTGGTAGCTGAGCTTGACGATGCTGGTGGTGCCGGCGATGCCCTGCTCGAAGGACAGCAACGCCCGCGTGGACAGCCGCTTGCCGATGGAGATCACCTGGCCGGGCACCGTCGTCCCCGCGGCCTGGGATGACGCGCTGGAGGTTGTGCCGGTGACACTGCCGGTGGCCACGCTGCTGGTCTGCACCCGGCTGCGCGGGTCATTGCTGGCGCCGATGGAGAATTCGTCGAAACCCAGGTTGCGCGCCAACGTGGCCGGCAAGCCGCCGCCGGTGCCGCCAAGCAAGGCCTGGGCGGCCGGCAGCAGCAGCGCCATTTCGCCGCCGGAACCCTGGTCGGGCGGACGCCCGAGGACGATCCAGCCGAGCTTCTCCGGGTCCGGCACATTGGGTTCGGAAACCAAGCGCACCACCGGCCTGCGCGCCGTGCCGCCGATGCCGACGCCGGCCTCCACGCTCAGGCCCTTGCGCAGCGCCACCACGTTGAGGCTGGGGTTGGCGATCGGCCCGCCGAAGGTGACGATGCCGCGCTCGATGGACAGCTTCTGCCCGTAGCCCTCGAAGACCCCACCCTGGGTGGTGATCACGCCGCTGGCATGGAGGGGCTTGCCCTCACCGGCCTGCAGGCGCAGCTCGCCGGCCAGCCGTGTATCCACGCCGAGGGCCTTCACGTACAGCGCGTTGCCGAGATTAACGACCAGGTCGCTGCCCATGTGGAAGGGGCTCGCCGATTTGCCGTTGTGATGGGGATCGATGATCTCCACATCGTCGCCGAGGCTGGGGGCCGGCGTGCGCGACAGTTCCACGAAGCCTGCGTCGGCCACCAGCCGGCCCTTCAAGGTGGCGTAGTTCCAACCACTCAGCACCTCCCCTTCGCCGCTCAGCACCAGCCACTGATCCACCCGCTGCAAGAGCGGCAAGCGTTCGGCGCGGAAGCTGAAGCGCCCCTCGCCACTGGCCAGCTGGACTTCGCCACGGGCCGTCAGGCTGCCCGGCTGGCGGGTCAGGCGGGCCACGTCGAGGCGGCTCTCCCGCGGCCGAACGCGGTTTGGCGACGCGAAGCTGAAATCCTCCAGGCGCAGGCGATCCTTGTCGAAATCGGCCGCCAAGGTACCGCCAGACAGGTGCAAGCCCTGGTCCGCCATCACGAAGCCGAGCCGTTCGCCACGGATGCGCCCCGAAGTCTCCGGCCGTGCCGGCGTTCCGGCCAGCGCGAATTCGCCCTTCAGGCTGCCCTCGGTCTTCAGGTTCTGGTCGGCCAGCGGGCCGGCCCAGGCGATGTTAGGGATGTCCACCTTGGCGGAGCCGAGCAGCGGCGCATCCGGCACCAGACGCAGCTCGCCCGACGGCGTGCGCTCGGCCAGCGCCGTGCCGGCCCCGGCGGCGCTGCCGAGCTGGCTGCCGTGGGCGCTGAAGCCGAAGGCGAGCCGGTTGGCGCTGGCCGACACGGACAGCTGCAAGTCGTCCAGCCCGAGGCGGACCGGTGAATCCCCCTGTAGCACCAGGTCGCCCTTCTCCCGGTAGAAGCGCAGCAGGCCATTGACCTGCTCGCCGATGTCCACATCCCACTGGCCGCCGATCTGCAGGGAATCGCCAGTGGATTTGACGGCCCGCGTCGCCGGATCGAGCATGAAGCCGACCTGCACGCCGCTGACACTGCCGCGGGCGATCAGGCGTCGGGCCTGCCAGCGGGTCTCGTCGAGGCGGATGCGCCCGCCGGCCCCGCCGCGCAGCTCAGCCGGCCCCAGCCGGATCAGTTCAGACGACAGCACAAGGGGGGCCGCCGCCTGAAGGTTGAGCGGATAGTCGCCGCGCGCCACCAGGCTTTCCAGCCGGCCCTCCCAGCGCGGTCCGTCGGACAGGGTGCCGGCCAGGGCCAGGCTGACGGCGTTACCCTTCGGCCCGCTGGCGTCCACGCGCAGCCGGTTGGCAGCGCGAGTCCCATCGAAGTTGAAACTGCCACGGCTGACCAGGGCCTCCTTGGCCGTCGCGCCCTGCAGGCCGGCCACCCCGACGGCGACCGAGATGACGCCATCACGCCCTTCGGCCAGCCGGCCACGGCCGTCCAGCCGCTCGATGCGCAGGCCGGCCATCACCAGCTTCTCGCCCAGCAGCTCAAGCTCGCCGGCCGGCTGGGCGAGCGTTCCGCACAGCACGCCATCCGCCTTCAAGCGACCGGCCATGCCGCGGCCAAGGACGTCCAGCGCTGGCGCATCCACGTGCAGCGCCAGCGCGTCGCCGGGCTTGCCGTAGCGCCCCTGGGCCGACAAGCGGTTGCCAGCCAGGTCGAGGTTCACATCCGCATTGGCGATGCGCTGGCCATCCACAGCCAGCTCGCCCTTGCCGACCAGCGGCTTGCCTTCGAGGCTACTTGGTAGCAGCTCGAAGCCGACGCGCCCGGCAAGACTCGGCTGGCGGCGGCCGCTGGCGTCGAAGCGGGCGTTCAGATCGGCCGCCGGCGCGCGGGTCATGAAGACATGGGGGTCGAAGTGGCTCAAGCGGCCGCGCAGCTCAAAGCGCCCGTCGCCGTCGAGGACCAGCTTGCCGGACGCGTCCAGCCGGGCCTGGCGCGCGGTGGCGACGAGCTCTTCGACGCTGAGCGCCCCCGCCGCATGGCGGGCCTTGAGGCGCAGCGCCAGCTGCGGGTCGCGCAGCTCGGCGCTGAAGTTCTGCCCGGCCGCCTCCACGTCGGCGCGGAGATGGCCGTCGATGCGGGTCGCCACGGCGCGCCGGTCGAGGCGGCGGGCATCGACGCCGCTCACCTGCAGATCGGCATCCAGGTGGCCGAAGCCCGCCTCTCCCTTGCCTTGCTCCTGAGCCTTCTCCTTGGCTTTCCCGGGGGCTCGCCAGGCCAGGCGACCGCCGATGCGGCCCTGGCCGGGCAGCAGCAGCGCCAGCTCGGACGCTGCCAGCTCACCGCCGGCCCAACGCAGCCGCGCGCTCAGGGACTCCAGCGGCAGCTTGCCCTGATCGTAGGGGCCCGGCTGGAGATTGCGGATTGTCAGCGGCCCACTGACCACCCAGTCTTCTGCCACGAGCGGGCGCCCTTCGGCCGGCTTGGCCGCGCTCGGTTCGAGATCGGCCTCGAGGTCGAGCCGGGCCGTCGGCGCGGCGGTATGGAAATGGGCGGGATCGACGCCATGCACGCGGATCCTGGCCGAACGCAGCGGCAGCGCCGCGAAGGGTGTGGCCTGCACGCGGGCCTCGCCCTCCATGCCGGCCCCGCTGGCCCCGCTGGCCTTGGCCAGGATGGACAGCGCCTTCTCCAACGTACCGTCCGCCTCGGCGTCCACCGTGTAGGCGTCGCCGCCCTGGCGGGTCGTCAGCCGGGCCTTGGCAGTCAAGGCAAAAGGACGCCGGCCATCGAGACGGCCGCTGGCGGCCAACTGGCCGAAAGCTGCGGCCGCCTTGAGGTTCGAAAAATCGTGATGACGCCCGTCCGACTCAAGGCTGCCGTCAAGCCCCGTGAGTTCCAGGTCCGGCGGCGCGGCCTGACCATCGATCAGTTTGCCGGTGAGCAGGCGATCGACACGGACAGAGCCAAGGTGGACGGCGACGGGGAGTTCCAGGCTGGCCGGCAGGCTCAGCGGCGTATCGTCGGGAAGGCTCGCGACACGCACTTCGGACGCAACCACGGACGCCGCGTCGAGGCGGCCACGGGCCAGCACACCGGGGCGCCAGTCCACCGCCAGGTTGCGGATCTCCAGTTGCAGCGTCGGCGTGCGCAGTTGCAGGCTGCCGAGCTTGAATTCACCGAGGAGATAGCCTTGCGGCTTGTCGAGGCTCAGCAGGCCGCCGCTGAGACCATCGGCCACTCCGGCTAGCGCCTTCAGGCCAGACTCGGTGGCGCCGAGCCAGCCGAGCAGCAGCACGACGGCAGTGAGCAGACCAAGCATCGTCGCCAGCACCCAGCGCAGCAGGCGGGCGGAGACGGCCTCCCGGCGCGGGGAGGAAGATGGAACGGTGGACGGCGACGGAGCACCGTCCGGCGCCGGATCGGCAGCGGGCAGCTCCGGCGCATCACTCATGGGTCAGCCGAACAGGCTGGCCAGGCCAGTACCCGGATCGTCGACACGCATGAAGGCTTCGCCGACCAGGAAGGCATTGACCTTGTTGGCCCGCATCAGCGCCACGTCGGCCGGCTGCAGGATGCCCGACTCGGTAACGACGATGCGCTCTGCCGGAATGCGCGGCAACAGGTCGAGGGTGGTCTGCAGGCTGACCTCGAAGGTGCGCAGGTTGCGGTTGTTGATGCCCACCAGCGGCGTACGCAGCTGCAGCGCCAGGTCCAGTTCGGCGCCGTTATGCACTTCGACCAGCACGCCGAGGCCGAGGCTCTCGGCGATGGCTTCCATCTCCTGCATCTCGGCCAGGCTGAGGGCGGCGGCGATCAGCAGGATCGCGTCGGCCCCCATCGCGCGGGCCTCATAGACCTGATAGGGGTCGACCAGGAAGTCCTTGCGCAGGGCCGGCAGGCTGCAGGCGGCGCGGGCGGCCTGCAAGTATTCGGGGGCGCCCTGGAAGAACTGGCGGTCGGTCAGCACCGACAGGCAGGCCGCGCCGGCCTTCTCGTAGCTGGCGGCGATCTCGGCCGGGCGGAAGTCGGCACGGATCACGCCCTTCGACGGGCTGGCCTTCTTGATCTCGGAAATCACCGCGGCCCGGCCAGCGGCGATCTTGGCGCGGATCGCCCCGACGAAGTCGCGGGCGGCGGGCTGGGCAGCAGCCTGCTCGCGCACCGCCGCGTCGGAGACGGCGGCGCGGGCGGCAGCCACTTCCTCGCGCTTCACGGCGAGGATCTTGTTGAGGATGTCGGACATTCAGTTCTCCTGTGGGGGCGAATCGACTCTCCTGTGGGGGCGAATTCATTCGCCCGCGGAGGCGGATCAATGCAATGCGGGCGAATGAATTCGCCCCTACGGGGTCAGGCGAATCTCTGGGTGCAGGCGACGAAGGCTTCCAGCTTGGCGCGGGCCTCGCCGGAGACCAGTACCTCGCGGGCGCGGGCAATGCCCTCGCCGATGGAGTCAACGACGTTGGCCGTGTACAGCGCGGTACCGGCGTTGAGCACGACGATCTCGCGGGCGGGTCCCGGGTGGTTGTCGAGCACGCCGAGCAGCATCTCCTTCGACTCGCCGGCGGTGCTGACCTTGAGGCTGCGGCTGGACTTCATCAGCAGGCCATAGTCTTCCGGATGGATCTCGTACTCGCGGATTTCGCCATTCTTCAGCTCGCCAACCATCGTCGCCGCGCCAAGGGAAACCTCGTCCATGCCGTCGCGGCCATACACCACCAGCACGTGCTCGGCGCCGAGGCGCTGCATCACGCGCACGCAAATGCCGACCAGGTCGGGGTGGAACACGCCGAGCAGGGTGTTCGGCGCACCGGCCGGGTTGGTCAGCGGTCCGAGGATGTTGAACAGCGTGCGCACGCCCATCTCGCGGCGCACCGGCGCCACGTTCTTCATGGCGCTGTGGTGGTTGGGGGCGAACATGAAGCCGATGCCGGTCTCCTGCACGCACTCGGCCACCTGCTGGGCGTTGAGGTTGAGATTCACGCCCAGGGCTTCCAGCACGTCGGCGCTGCCCGACTTGCTGGAGACGCTGCGCCCGCCATGCTTGGCGATCTTGGCACCGCCCGCCGCCGCCACGAAGATGGTGGCGGTGGAGATGTTGAAGGTGTGGGAGCCATCGCCGCCGGTGCCGACCACGTCGAGGAAGTGGCGGTCGTAGGGCACCGTGACCTTGGTCGCCAGCTCGCGCATCACCGTTGCAGCGGCAGAGATTTCGCCGATGGTCTCCTTCTTGACCCGCAGGCCGGTCAGGATGGCGGCGGTCATCACCGGCGAGATCTCGCCGGCCATGATCTGGCGCATCAACGAGAGCATCTCGTCGTAGAAGATCTCGCGATGGTCGATGGTGCGTTGCAGGGCTTCCTGGGCGGAAAACGTCATGGCCAGCTCCGGTCAGGCTTGGGATTGTTCGAGGAAGTTGCGCAGCAGGTCGTGGCCGCGCTCGGTAAGGATGGATTCCGGATGGAATTGCACGCCCTCGACGAACAGCGTCCTGTGGCGCACGCCCATGATCTCGCCATCGTCGGTCCACGCGGTAACCTCCAGGCAGTCGGGCAGGCTTTCGCGCTCGATGGCCAGGGAATGGTAGCGGGTGCAGGTCAGCGGGTTGGGCAGGCCCTTGAAGACGCCCTTGTCCAGGTGATGGACCGGCGAGACCTTGCCGTGCATCAGCTTCTTGGCGTGGATGATCTTGCCGCCGAAGGCCGCGCCGATGCTCTGGTGGCCGAGGCACACGCCGAGCAGCGGGATCTTGCCGGCGAATTCCTTGATCGCCGCCACCGAGATGCCCGCCTCTGCCGGCGAACACGGGCCGGGGGAGACGACGAGCTGGGCGGGCTTGAGCTCGGCGATCTGTTCGAGGGTGATCTCGTCGTTGCGATACACCTGCACGTCGGCACCCAGTTCGCCAAAGTACTGCACGAGGTTGTAGGTGAAGCTGTCGTAGTTGTCGATCATCAGCAGCATGGCTGCGCATCCTTTCCGGAGCGGCGCCCCGCCGGAACGGGGGCCGTTGAGGGGTGTCGGGCCGGGGCGGCCGGGCATCGCGGAGCGACGCGCAGGGCCAGCCGGGCCACGGCGTTCTCTGTGCTTACAGGGCCGTATCGAGTCCGGCTTCGGCGATCTCGGCGGCGCGCAGCATGGCGCGCGCCTTGGTCTGGGTTTCCACCCATTCGGCCTGGGGGTCGGAGTCGGCAACGATGCCGGCGCCCGCCTGCACGTGAATCTGCCCATCCTTCAGCACCGCGGTGCGGATCGCGATGGCCAGGTCCATGTCGCCATGGAAGCCGATGTAACCAACCGAGCCGGCGTAGATGCCGCGCTTGGTCGGCTCCAGTTCGTCGATGATTTCCATCGCACGCAGCTTGGGCGCACCCGACACGGTGCCGGCCGGGAAGGTGGCGCGCAGAACGGCCAGCGGATCAAGGCCGTCCTTCAGCTTGCCTTCCACGTTGGAGACGATGTGCATCACGTGGGAGTAGCGCTCCACCGTGAACTGCTCGGTGACGCGCACCGAGCCGGTCTTGGCGACGCGGCCACAGTCGTTGCGGCCGAGGTCGAGGAGCTGCAGGTGCTCGGCGCGCTCCTTCTCGTCGGCCAGCAGTTCCTGCTCCAGCGCCTGGTCCTCGTCGTGGGTCGCGCCGCGCTTGCGAGTGCCGGCGATCGGACGCACGGTGACATCCTTGTCCTCGAGGCGCACCAGGATCTCCGGCGACGCGCCAACTACCTGGAAGTCCTCGAAGTTGAAATAGAACATGTAGGGAGACGGGTTGAGGCTGCGGATCGCCCGGTACAGGGCCAGCGGACTGGCGCCAAAGGGCTTGCTCATGCGCTGGCTGAGCACCACCTGCATGATGTCGCCCTCGACGATGTAGTCCTTGCCCTTCTGCACGGCAGCCTTGAAGGCCTCCTCGCCGAAACTCGACACCGGCTCGGACGGCTCGGCGCGGACCTCAGTCGGCACCGACACCGGCTCGCGCAGCTTGCCGACCAGCTCCTTCAGGCGCTTCTGCGCACGGCCGTAGGCGTTCGGCACGCCCGGCTCGGCATACACCACCAGGGTCAGCTTGCCGGACAGGTTGTCGACGATGGCGATTTCCTCGGACAGCAGCAGCAGGATGTCCGGCGTGCCAAGCACGTCCTTCTTTTCGGTCTTGGCCAGGCGCGGCTCGATGTAGCGCACCGTATCGTAGCCGAAGCAGCCCACCAGGCCGCCGGCGAAGCGCGGCAGGCGCGCGCGCGGCGGCACCTTGATGCGCTCCATGAACTCGGCGATGTATTCGAGCGGGTCGCCACCGTCGCGGCGCTCGACGACGCGGTCATTGGTCAGCAGCAGCACCGAGCGGCCATGCACCTCGATGCGCGTCGGGGCGGACAGGCCGATGATGGAATAGCGGCCGAAACGCTCGCCACCCTGCACGGATTCGAGCAGGTAGGTGTTGGGCGCGTTGGCCAGCTTGAGATAGACGGAAAGGGGGGTGTCGAGATCCGCGAAGGTTTCGACGGTAACCGGGATGCGGTTGAAACCCTGGGCGGCCAGGGCGTGGAATTCGGCTTCGGTCATGGAGACTCCGGAAGGGCGTGGTGCTTTTTTCGCGAGGGTATCACGGGGCAGGCCCGCGACAGTTCTGGGCAGCTCAGGCGAGCAGCCATGACCGGCCGCCGCATCCGCCAGAGCGGGGGATACGAACGGCAGGGAACTCCTCTACGAAGAACACGCGCTTGCGGGTCACGATGATGTTGGGATCCGTTGGATTCAGCCCAGGATGCGCGGCAGCGCATCAGTGAGGCTCGATAGTAGCCCGTCGCATTCGATGCTGTCCACCGCCACGCCCTCGCTGTAGCCATAGGTGACGAGCAGCACCGGCATGCCGGCGGCACGGGCAGCTTCGGCGTCATTGGCGGAGTCGCCGATCATCAGGGATTCTTCCGCCGCCGCGCCGAGCAACTGGCAGGCGTGCAGCAGCGGCGCCGGGTGAGGCTTCTTGTCGGCCAGGGTGTCACCACTGACGGTGGCGCCGAAGAAGCCGGCGATGCCCATCCGTTTGAGCAGCGGCCCGGTGAAGGCGGCCGGCTTGTTGGTCACGCAGGCCATCGCCACGCCGCGCTCGCGCAGGGCCTCCAGCGCCGGCACGACGCCGTCGTAGATCAGTGTGCATTCGCCGTTCACGTCGGCGTAGTGGCGGCGGAAGGCGGCCACCGCCGCATCGATCTCCGCCTCCTCGGCCGAACCGCTCTCTTCCAGGCAGCGCCGCACCAGGTTGAGCATGCCCTTTCCGACGAAAGTGCGGATCACCTCGATATCGTGGGGCGGACGGCCGAGCTCGAGCATCATGCGCCGGCAGGCTTCCGACAGGTCGGGGATGGAATCGAGCAGGGTGCCATCCAGGTCGAACAGCACGGCACGGACGGCGCGGGAAGCGGGGGCAAGGGCAGCGGACATTACGGAACTCATGAAGCGGTACGGGAACGGGGGCGCTTCTGCCGCCCCCGGAGGCGCAGGATAAGGGAGATCAGGTCGACGGCGCCAGCACCGGGCGGCGCCACGCACGCAGCACCGCCACCGCGACCATCAGCACGGGCAGCGCCGCCAGGATATTGACCCGCTCCCAGCCCAGCCCATCCACCAGCGGCCCGGCGGCGAAGGTGGCCACGCACACGACGAGGAACACCAGGCTGTCGTTGAGGGCCTGCAGGCGCGCCCGGTCGGCCTCGCGCCAGCATTCGGCGAGCCGCGTCGTGGCGCCCACGTAGAGGAAGTTCCAACCCAGCCCGACGCCCACCAGGGCCAGCTGGAAGTGACCCAGCGCATCGCCGCCCAGCGCCACGCCGACCGCCAGCAGCAGCGCGACGCAGCCGGCCAGCATCACCGGCAGGCTGCCCCAGCGGCGGATCAGGTGGCCGGTGACGAAGGACGGCGCGAACATTGCCAGCAGGTGCCACTGGATCACCCCCGCGGTGGCATCGAAGTCCAGCCGGGCGCACAGCATGGCCAGCGGCGTGGCGGTCATCAGCAGGTTCATCACGCCATAGCCCACCGCGCCGGCCGCCAGCGCCAGGCGCACCCGCCCGTCGCGCAGGATCGCCGCGATGGGGCGGGACGGGCCGGCGAGGTGCGCAGCCGATGCCTGCAGGCGCAGCCGCCCGGCCAGCACCGCCGCCAGCAGCGACAGCCCGGCGAGGATCAGGAAGCTGGCCACGAACGGAGTGTCGAACAGCTGACGCGTCTCGCGGGCCAGGAAGGGACCGAGGAAGGCCGCCAGCACCCCGCCGCTGAGGGTCAGCGACACCGCCAGCCCGCGCTCGGCAGCGGGCACGGCCTCCAGCGCGGCGAAACGGTAATACTGGCCCGTCGCCCCCTGCACGCCGATGCCAATGCCGGCCAGCACGAACAGCGGGAAATGGCCCAGCGCCACGGCCAGCGCAGCCAGGCCCAAGCCGGCCGCGCCACACAGGGCGCCGGCCACGAAGATCTTCTGCCGACCGAAGCGCGCCAGCAGACGGGCGGCGACCTGCAGCGCGAGCAGCGTCGCCAGGTATTGGGCAGCCAGCGGCACGGTCGCCAGGCCGACCGCCACCGACAGGCTGTGGCTGATCGACACCGACGCGGCCAGCACGAAGCCGATGACGGTCATCGTCAGGGCCTGGCACAGGGCCAGCAGGAGGACATTGCGGTTCATGGGGCGGGACTCCGGACATTTGGACGCCCCCATCGTCGCAGGCTAGAGTGATGGCAGAAATGACCAACAAGCCACTTTTTCTGCCATGACACGCAGCATCGCCCTCCTCGTCTATCCCGGCTTCCAGTTGCTCGACGCAGCCGGCCCGCTGAGCGCCTTCGAAGCCGCCAACGGCGCAGTGCCGGGCAGCTACCAACTGGAAGCGCTGTCCCTCGCCGGCGGCCCGGTGGCGAGCTCCGGCGGCATCCAGATCCTGACCCGTGCGGCGGAAACCTTGGATGCCATCGACACCCTGCTGGTGGCCGGTGGCGACGGCGTGGATGCGGCCTCGGCGGATGCCGCGACCCTCGCCTTCGTCGGCGCAGCCTGCACGGCCGCCCGGCGGGCCGCCAGCGTGTGCTCGGGGGCCTGGCTGTTGGCGGCGGCCGGCCTGCTCGACGGCCGCCGCGCCACCACCCACTGGCGGCGCTCTCCCGCCTTCGCGCAGCGCTTTCCGCAGGTCAGCCTGGACGCGGACCGGATTTACATCCGCGACGGCAAGTTGTGGACTTCGGCAGGCATCACCGCGGGCATCGACCTGAGCCTCGCGCTGATCGCCGACGACCTCGGCGACACCGTCGCACGCCAGGTGGCGCGGCAGCTGGTGGTGTATTACCGGCGCCCCGGCGGGCAGTCGCAGTTCTCCGAAATCGCCGACATGCAGGTGGCCGGCAGCACTTTCACGGATTTGCTGGACTACGTCCGGCACAACCTGCAGGCGCGCCTCGACGTGGATGAACTCGCCGCGCGGGCGTGCATGAGCCCGCGCCACTTCGCGCGGCGCTTCAAGGCGGAGATGGGGGTGACGCCGGCCCGGGCGGTCGAGCGGCTAAGGGTCGAAGCCGCCGCCGCGGCGCTGGAGAGCGGCAGCGCGTCGGTACAGGCGGTGGCGCGCAGCTGCGGCTTCGGCGACGCGGAACGGATGCGCCGCGCTTTCCTGCGGATTCACGGCGTGCCGCCGTCGGCCAGGCGGCGCGGCCGTGCGGAAGAAGATCAGACGCCGGCCAGCGCGCCGCGCAGATCGCCGATCACCGAGTTGTAGCGCTGCGGGTCGCTGTCCTTGCCGGCCCCGAAGACGGCCGAGCCGGCCACGAAGGTGTCGGCACCGGCGCGGGCGATTTCGGCGATGTTGCCGACCTTCACGCCACCGTCGATCTCCAGCAGGATCTTGCGGCCGCTGCGCTCGGCGTAGGCGTCGATCTTGGCGCGGGCCTCGCGCAGCTTGTCGAGAGCGCCGGGGATGAAGGACTGGCCGCCGAAGCCCGGGTTCACACTCATCACCAACACCACGTCGAGCTTGTCCATCACGTGGTCCATCCAGTTGAGGGGCGTCGCCGGGTTGAACACCAGGCCGGCCTGGCAACCGCTGTCGCGGATCAGGCCGAGCGTGCGATCGACGTGCTCGGAGGCTTCCGGGTGGAAGGTGATCACGTTGGCCCCGGCCTTGGCGAAGTCCGGCACGATACGGTCCACCGGCTTGACCATCAGATGCACGTCGATGGGCGCCGTGGTGTAAGGACGGATCGCTTCGCAGACCAGCGGGCCGATGGTCAGGTTCGGCACGTAATGGTTGTCCATCACGTCGAAGTGGATCCAGTCGGCGCCGGCGGCGATCACGTTGGCCACCTCCTCGCCGAGCTTGGCGAAATCGGCGGACAGAATGCTGGGAGCAATGCGGTAGGTCATGGTAAATCCTGGCGGGGGAGACGCGGGAGGGGCGCCAGTTTACCCGCCCGGATCAGGGTCCGCCAACGTGAGGTGGCACACGCTCAACGCCCGTCTGCTGCGGTTGCAGCTGCCGGGCAATTCAGTTTCAATAAGGGTTCCCCAACCTGAGCGCCCACAAAAATGACAAACGCCGTAGATCAGGAAGCCATTGAAGTTACCGCGGTTTCCCGCTTCATCGAAGAGCAGTCGGATCTGGAGGCGAACCGCTACGTGTTCGCGTATCACATCACCATCCGCAACGTCGGCCGCATCACCGCCCAGCTGGTCAGCCGCCACTGGATCATCGCCGATGCCGAAGGCACGGTGCAGGAAGTCCAGGGTGCCGGCGTGATCGGCCAGCAGCCGGTGCTGCAGCCCGGTCAGTCCTTCGAATACACCAGCGGCTGCACCATCGCCACGCCGGTGGGCACGATGAAGGGCAGCTACCAGATGGTCGCCGAGGACGGCACGCCCTTCGACGCAGACATCCCCGAATTCACGCTGGCCATGCCGCGCACGCTGCACTGAGGGTCCCGCGGCCGCCTGTCGCTCACACGACGAACTGGCCGATCGCCTTGCTCATGCGGTCCACCGACTGATCCAGGCTCGCCACCGCGCTCTGGGTCTGGCTCACCACCGCCACGTTCTGGTCGGTCATCGACGCCACCCGCTCGATGTTCTGCGCCATCAGGGTCATCGCGCTGCGCTGCTCGGCGGACGAATGGGTGATGTCGTTCACCATGCCGAGAGTTCGCTCCATCTGGGCGTTGATCTCCTGCAGCGCGGTCTGAGCCCCCTGCACCAGCAGCACCCCGTCGCGCACCTGTCCGGCGCCATCGCGCATGCCGTCCACCGCCTTCTGGGTTTCGCCCTGGATGCCGGCCACCATCGCGCTGATCTCCTGGGTCGCCTTGCCGGTGCGCTCGGCCAGCTTGCGCACCTCGTCGGCGACCACCGCGAAGCCGCGGCCCTGCTCACCGGCCCGCGCCGCCTCGATGGCCGCATTGAGCGCCAGCAGGTTGGTCTGCTCGGCGATCTCGCGGATCACGCCGGTGATGCGCGAGATCTCCACCGACTGCTGGCCGAGCAGTTCCACCTGCCCGGCCGCATCGCGCACCGTATCGGCCAGGATCATGATCATGTCGCAGGCCTTGGCCGACACCTGGCCACCACGCTCCGACACCTCGCTGGCGGTCTGTGCCGCGCCGCGTGTGGCACCAGCGTGCTCGGCCACCTCGCCGATCGCCACGGTGATCTGCTGGATACCCGCCGCCGCTGACGAAGTCGCGTCGCTCTGCACCCGCGCCGCCTCATTCACGTTGCTGACACCCGAGGCCACCTCACCGGACACCACCGCCACCTGCCGGGCCGTGTCACCCATACCCTGCACGGTAGCCTGCACCGATGACACGAAGCGGTCCGCATCGCGGGCAATGTCGCCGAGCACGTCGCAGCGGGACAGCTCGAAGCGCTGGCGCAGGTCACCGGTGGCCAGCAGACGGCCCAGATAGGCGTGCAGCGCCTCCGCATCCCGCGTCAGGCCCGGCACGAAGCCGAACAGGAAGCACAGCCCCCACAGCAGCCCCAGGCCCCCCGCACCGAGCATGAGCTCGCGCAGGAAGGGCAGGCTGACGAAACTCTGGGCGACGGCGCCTGCCGCCAATATCAGCAACAGGCTGCCCACCCCCACCAGCTGGACCGGCGCCGACGTAAACACCGCCCATGGCGAGCGACGCGCCGGCACGACCCGGCCATGTTCGATGCGGATCGAACGGTCACCCTCGCGTATGCGTCGGTAGGCATCCTCCGCCGCCCGCACGTCCTCCCGCGACGGGCGCGAGCGTACCGACTGGAAGCCGACTACCCGGCCGTTCTCGCGCACCGGCGAGGCATTCGCCACCACCCAGTAGTAGCCACCGTCACTGCGCCGGTTCTTCACCAGGCCGCGCCACGGCAGGCCGGCCTTGAGGTCCTGCCACATGTCGGCGAACGCCTCCTTCGGCATGTCGGGGTGGCGCACCATGTTGTGAGGCTGGCCAAGCATGGCCTCCCGTTGATAACCACTGATGTTGGCGAAGGCCTCGTTGGCCTCGACGATGCTGCCGTGGAGGTCGGTGCGGGAATAGATGAACTCGCCTTCGGGAAGCAATGTTTCAGTGTTCGTGACGGGAAGGTTCGTGCGCATTCTGAATCACCGTGTTCGTGGGTTTGCCCGGCCGTCGCCATTTCTGAAGCAAGGAACGGTGCTGGGAGTCGTCCTGGGGGGTCGAATGCAGATCCTGTGCCATGCACCACGGCACCAGACCGACGGGAGCAGCGCCGGCCCTGCCAGACAGAAGCCGAAAACGGTCTCCCGGAACGCGCAGCCCAAGCACGCGCAAGCCGCCTCTGCGGCAAGCCGGGTTTTCATTCTGGATATGAAAAATCTCACTCGTCAAAAATGAAAAAAACCAAAAATGACTAGTGATTTTGTCGACAAACTGACTTTTTCAACACAATTTGGGCATTACTGCAGTGCACCACACATGAACTGCGCACCACCAAGGTGCGTTTTGCCGGGGATTCCGGCGATGGACATGGCCTTGGAGCAGGCATGCTGCTTGCTGAAGTATCGCCACTTTCCATTGCAGCTCTTCGCAGGCCATCACCGTGCAAGCACAACTCGGACGCCCTCGTCGAACCAGCCTCCTCACGCCCCGGGCCGTAGACAGGACCCGCATCCTCGACACGCTGGTGAACAACCTCGAAGGCATGGTCTATCGCTGCATGGACGACGCATCCTGGACGATGGTCTTCGTCAGCCAGGGCAGCGCCGAGCTGTGCGGCTACGCCCCGGCGGAGATCGTCGACAACGCCTGCATCTCCTGGGAAGAGATCACCCATCCCGACGACCGGGCCCGCGTCCGCGCGCAGATCCGCAGCGCCGCCCGCAACGGCCAGCGCTTCGCGGTGCAGTACCGCATCACCACCGCCAGCGGCAACACCAAGTGGGTGCTGGAGCGCGGCATCACGGTGCCCGACGAGCAGGGCAAGAGCGTCATCGAAGGCTATATCGAGGACGTGACCCCGCGGCGCGCGACGCTGGAGGCGCTGGAGCGCACCGAACTGCGCTACCGCCACATCTTCGAGTACGCCTCGGAAGGCATCTTCCAGACCACCCGCGAAGGACGCTACCTGGCCGCCAATCCGGCCCTGGCCCGGCTGTATGGCTACGAGACGCCCCAGCAGCTGATGGCCGACCTGTCGGATATCGAGAGCCGGCTTTACGTGGATCCGAGCCGCCGCCATACCTTCCGCCACCTGATGGAAAACCACGGTGAGGTCATCAATTTCGAATCCCTGGTGCGCCGCTGCGACGGCTCGATCATCTGGATCTCGGAAAACGCCCACACGGTACGCGGCCCGGCGGGCGAATTCATTTGCTACGAGGGCACCGTTCAGGACATCACCGAGCGCAAGAGCACCGAGGAACACTTGCGCCTGCTGGCCACGGTGTTCTCCAACAGCAACGAGGCGATCATCGTCACCGACGCGCAGAACCGCATCGTCGCCACCAACCAGGCTTTCTCCAAGCTCACCGGTTACCAGCAGGAAGAAGTCGTCGGCCAGAACCCCCGCGTGCTGTCCGCCGGCAACACCCCGCCCGAGGTCTACAAGGAAATGTGGGACAGCCTGAACCGCAGCGGCGCCTGGCAGGGCGAGCTGTGGGACCGCCGCAAGAACGGCGAACCCTACCCCAAGTGGCTGTCGATCTCGCTGGTGCGCGACGCCAACGGCCAGGTACAGAACTACATCGGCAACTTCATCGACATCTCGGAGCTGAAGGCCTCCGAGGAGCGCATCCGCCACCTGGCCCACCACGACACCCTGACCAACCTGCCCAACCGCTTCAGCCTCAACGAGAAGCTGGAGCAGGCGATCGGTTTCTGCCACCGCAACGACATGCAGATGGCGCTGATGCTGATCGATCTGGATCGCTTCAAGGCCATCAACGACACCCTCGGCCACCACGTCGGCGACGAACTGCTGATCCAGGTCGCCAACCGCCTGAGCAGCACGGTCCGCAAGAGCGACATCGTGGCCCGCCTCGGCGGCGACGAGTTCGTCGTCGTGCTGCCCGATGTGGACACCCCGGCCGACGCGGCCTATGTGGCCGACAAGATCGTCAGCGCGATCTCCGCCCCCTACCAGATCAACGGCCAGGAACAGCGCACCTCGCCGAGCATCGGCATCTGCATGTACCCGGACGACGCGCTGGAGATCGGTGACCTGCTGAAGAACGCCGACGTGGCGATGTACTACGCCAAGGCCAAGGGGCGCGGCAACTACCAGTTCTTCACGGAAGGCATGAACGCCGCCACGGCCCAGCGCCTGGCCCTCGAATCGGAGCTGCGCATCGGTCTCGAACGGCAGCAGTTCGTGCTGTACTACCAGCCCCAGATGGACCTGCGCAGCGGTCGCCTGGTCGGCGTGGAGGCACTGGTGCGCTGGCAGCATCCGACCCGCGGGCTGGTCCCGCCTTCCGAGTTCATCCCGGTGGCCGAGGAGGCCGGCATCATCGACGCGCTGGGCGACTGGGTCCTCCAGGAGGCCTGCCGGCAGCTGCGCGACTGGCGCAACAAGGGCCTCGGCGCGATCCGCATGTCGATCAACCTGAGCACCGGGCAGTTCCTCGACAAGACCCTGCCGCGGCGCATCCACACGTTACTGGAATACCACGGCCTGCCGGCCGAGCTGCTCGACCTGGAGGTCACCGAATCGGTGTCGATGGCCTCCCCCGACGAGACCATCGAGGTGATGAAGGCGCTCACCGAGAGCGGCCTGACCCTGTCCATCGACGACTTCGGCACCGGCTATTCGTCGCTGGCCTACCTCAAGCTGTTCCCGATCCGCACCCTGAAGATCGACCGCTCCTTCGTGAAGGACATCGAGACCGATCCCAGCGATGCGGACATCTGCGACGTGACGGTGCTGCTGGCCCACAAGATGGGGCTGGAGGTGATCGCTGAGGGCGTGGAAACCGAGGCGCAGCTCAAGTTTCTGCTCAGCATCGGCTGCGAGAAGATCCAGGGCTACCTGATCAGCGAGCCCCTGCCGGCTGACCGGGCGGAAGCCTTCCTGCTGCAGCGGGCACCGTTGATGAGCGGACTGGGCACCGTGGACCTCTGGTCCACACCGTAAACGCCACGAAAGCCGCAAAGCGTTGCCATGGCCGTGGTGCTAGCCGGCGCAGCTCAGGCCAACGCCGTCACTGGCACCTCGAAATGCTCCAGCAGCATCTGCACGATCGCCGCCAGCGGCAGGTTCTCGGCGCTGGTCGGCACCGGCAGCAGCGGTGAGCCATCCGGCTCGGGAAAATCGAGGTTGATGCCGTAGCGCCCGGCGGCCTGGCCGTAGGAGTACACATAGGCCGCCAGCCCGACGTCCCCGTGACTGAAAAAGCCCACTGCCTGCTCGTTGTCACGCCAGGCCTCGCTGACCACCACCCCGGCACGGGACAAGGGTCCTTCCACCTGTTCCATCAGGTGGGCAATCGAGCGGAACTTGTTCATCACGGTTCTCCTGTCGGCCTTCGTTCAGTTGGCGGTGTGGCGCAGCAGCTTCAGGCAGGCCAGGCTAGACGCCAGGTCCACCGCGCGGGCGTCGTCGAAGTTGCGGATGTAGGGGTCGGCTCCGGCGGCCAGCAGCGCCTCGACCACCTCGGCGCGGCCGCTGGAGGACGCGTACATGAGGCATGTCGCCCCCGCTTCATTGACGTTGTCCACATCGATACCGGCCGCGATGAGGCGGGCCAGCGTCGCCTTATCCCGCGACACGCAGGCCAGCCACAGGGCGTTGTTGCCGTCGCCGTTGCGGCGCGCCGGATTGACCCCGGCAGCCAGCAGTTCGTCCACCAGTTCGGCAGAGCCGTTGAAGGCCGCGCGCATCAGCGGGGTCAGCCCCTGGGCGCGGGGCGCATCCAGGTCGTCCGGGTCGAACTCGAACTCGGCGACGAAGGCTCGCAGCGCCGCGCTGGCACCGGCCGGCAAGGCCACCGAGGCGAGGCCGCCGGTACGCCGGGCCAATGCCGCGTTGAGGGGCTCGAAACCGCCGTCCACGCTGTAAACCTCGACAAAGCGGAAGTCAGCGAACATCTCCGCATACACCTGGCTGGCGTTGCCGTGGTAGCAGTAGATCAGCACCGGCGTGTTCTTCGGCAGACGGCGGATCGTGCCGCCGAGCAGGGCCTCGGTGAGGTGCTCGGCCCCGTCGATATGGCGCCGCTCGAAGGTCGCCCGGTCGCGCACGTCGAACACCGCGAGGGCCGGCAGCGTCGCGCTGCCCCGGCGGTAGATCAGGTCGGCGGCGGCATCCGCATCAATGCGGACAAAACCGGTGGCGGCAGCAGTGGAAGTGGTCATGGAACTCATCGCAGGACATCCTTGCGCCCCGGGTAGGGCGGCGTGGTTTCAACGCGGCCGTCGATGATCGGCAGGCCGATGGTGAAGTGGTAGAGGGTCTGGAAGGCGCCGTCGTCGAAGCCGGCCACGCCGTGCACCGGATCGTCGAAGAAGCAGCCGATGCCAGTGCCGCGCAGGCCCAGCGCCTCAGCTTCGAGGTAGAGCACCTGGCCGAGGGCCCCGGCCTCCCGGTACAGCTCGCGGTAGGCCGGCGGATCCGCATTGACCAGCTCGGCGAAGGGCGCCAGCATGCCGAAGGCGATGCAGGCATTCGACGCGATGTCCTGGTGGCAGTGCAGGCTGCGCGCCACCCGGCGCAGCTCCAGCGGGTCTGCCGGAGCCAGGCTGAACAGGGCGTCGGCGGCGGGCAGGCCATCTACCGGCAGCAGCTTGTAGCGGGCCTGCAGGCGCTCCGCCATGCCGCCCTCGACGGGGCCACGGGGCAGGAAGTAGACGCCGGGCACCAGGCCTTCGACGCGCTGGATGAACATCAGCAGGCCGATGCGCGCGCCCGTCGCCGGGCGCAGGGCTTCCAGCAGCAGCTCGAAATCGGCCCGCCCCATCACGTGGGCCGGATCGAAGCGCTGGGCGCTGCGCCGCCGCAGGATCAGGGATGCCGGCTGCACGCGCGGGATGCGCTGCGGGTTGGGCGCCGCACCGCTGTCGTCGGCGCGCCGCGTGGCCGCCGCTACCTCGGCGATGACCGGCCAGCGGAACATCGGAAAGCGGTCGATCAGGCTGGCCACGCCCTGCCAGCGGGCCGCTCCGGCGGCCTCGTGCAAGGCCAGCGGATCCAGCCAGGTGGCGCCGCCGGTGAAATCCACCGTCAGCAGCAGCTCCGCCTCCTCCTGGCTGACCTCGGCGCGGCGGCCGGGGAACTCGGCCGCCCGGTCCAGCCCCAGCAGGGCCGCCAACGTATGGCTGCCGACCTGGGGCTGCTCGGCCACCCGCCAGCCCAGCAGCGCCGCGGCGTAATCGAGGCAGGCCTGGGCATGGCCGGTATCCAGCTGGCAGTAGCGGAAGGCCCGCTCGCCGTACTTCCAGGCCTCCCGCCACATCACGCAGGACAAGCCAACCGCCAGCACCGGGCCGGCCACCACCGGTTTCAGATGCACGGCCCGAAGCTCCAGCGCGTGGATCTCCGGCCGATAGTGGTAGAGCCCGTCGGCCAGCGCCGGGATGCCGGCCACCAGCACATAGGCTTCGACCGGATGCAGGTTGCCGCTCGACGGATTGGCACGCACCGCCCAGCGGTCCGGGCCGAGAGTCTTCCAGGCGGTCAGGCCAAAGGACAGGTGCAGCAGCGCACCGATGCTGGCCAGGTCGGGAATGGCCGGAGTCACCGGCGCCGCGGTCAGATGCTCGGCACAGGCCAGCGGCAGCTCGATCGGCGGCACGCCCTCGTAGTGGCGGAAGGCCGCCGGCTGAGCATCCCAGTCCAGGGTGCCCGGGCCGGCCGCATAGGCTTCAAAGCGGTGCTTGGTCCGCTGATGGTAGGCCTGCACCACCGCGGCAGCGGACAGGGGCACAGGCATGACATCGGGCGGGGTGGCGAGAGTCTCGGACATGATGCAGGCACAAAACGGGTTGCTCCGTTTCAGCAAGATCGATGCCCGCCCCTGTCGATCACATATTTCGAGCAAGGACGCGGCCCCGCAGGCATTTCACGAGACCTTACCCGGCCACCGCGTCCAACAAGCCTTGCGTTTTGTCGGTTTCATGACACCCCCACCGCAGGCAGCAGAGCGCTTTCCCGTATCAGCCACCACCTTGTGCCGCATACCATCAGCAAGGGAATGCGGCACAAGGCAAAACGACAAATATATCAATATTGTTAAATATATTGATTTTTCACAAAGCGTAACAGAATTACCCGGCGGACAATCGTGATGTCTCGACAGCAACCGCTATAAGAGAAGCCTTAATTTTGAGGCGCGAAAAGTCACCGTACCGGGCTTACGTGCCCCACCAGCATAGTCAGGCAAGAACATGTGGATCAGCAGATCAGAATACGAAAAGCTCCAGGCCCAACTCCGCAGTGGCGGAGAGCGGGAAGCCAGATTGCAGGACGACAACGAGGCACTGCGGCAGGAAATCGACGCCTTGCGCCGGGCGGAAGATGAGAAGCGCATCCAGTGCGAGAACCTGCTCGGCGTCGTGCAACGCATGGCTGAGTTTGGCTCGTCGCTGACCGGCGCCCAGGGGAGCCTGGCGGAAATGGCCGGCCTGCTGCACGAGGAAAAGGACAAGGCCGTCGAAGCGGCCCATGTATCCAAGGCCAGCGGTCAGGCCACCACCGAGATCGCCGAGAGCCTGCAGCGCCTGGCCGCCGAATCGGAGAGGTCCGCAGCCGAAGTGGATACGCTTGCCCAGCGTGCCGACGAGATCGGCGCCATCGTCAATCTGATCCGCGGCGTCGCCGACCAAACCAACCTGCTGGCCCTCAACGCCGCCATCGAGGCGGCCCGCGCCGGGGAGGCCGGTCGCGGTTTCGCGGTCGTCGCCGATGAAGTGCGCAAGCTCGCCGAGCGCACCGCCAGCGCCACGGCCGAGATCTCTACGTTGGTAGAGCGCATCCACGACGACTCGACCCAGGCACGGGACAGCATGCGGCGCCTGGCCGAAGCCTCCAGCCGCTTCAGCGATCGCGGCCAGCGTGCCACCGAGGACATGCGCCTGCTGATGGGCCTGTCGGCCAACATGGAGAATGTCATCGCCGGCAGCGCGGCGAAGAGCTTCGTCGAAGTCGCCAAGATCGACCACATCGTCTTCAAGTTCCGCATCTACCTGGCGGTTTTCGGCATGCTCGACCTTAAGGCGTCCGAACTCGCCACCCACACCACTTGCCGCCTCGGCAAGTGGTACTACGAAGGCGAAGGCCGCGCCTGCTTCAGCCAGTTGCCCGGCTACCGGGAGGTCGAACCGCCCCACGTCGAGGTGCACCGGGCCGGCGTCAATGTCCTGCAGTCTTATGCCGACGGCGACATGAGCGCGGTACTCCGCCATCTGGACTCGATGGAGCAATCCTCCATGCGTGTTCTCGACAACCTGCAACGGATGGGTGAGGCCGCCCTCAACGACCCGGCGGTCCTGTGCATGGAAGACGGTACTCACCGGCACTGACCCGGACGGCGCGGGCTGGGCCGACATCCATTGACGCTCCCGCCCGCGCCGCCGAGAATCGGGCGCCATGCCCAGCCTCGACACCCTCCTCGCCTTTCTCGGCATCTCCGTGCTGATCACCCTCGCGCCGGGGCCCGACAACCTGATGGTGATCGGCCACAGCCTGGCCCGTGGCCGGCGTGCCGGCCTGGCCTTCGGCATGGGCTGCGCCGCCGGCTGCGCAACGCATACTGCCTGGGCCGCCTTAGGCATAGCAGCCGTCGTACGCACCTCCGCCAGTCTGCTGCTGGCGGTCAAGCTGGCTGGCGCGGCCTGGCTGCTGTGGCTGGGCATCCAGGCCCTGCGCAGCGGCGGCCGTCTCGCCCCTACCGGCAGCCTGCCGCCCCAGCCCTGGCAGCGCGACCTGCGTCGCGGCTTCGTCGCCAACGCGCTGAACCCCAAGGTCGGCCTGTTCTTCCTGGCCTTCCTGCCCCAGTTCACTGATCCCGCCGCCGGCAACCCGAGCCTGCAGATGCTGGCCCTCGGCACCGTTTTCGCGGCCCAGACCGTCGTGGTATTCGGTGGTCTGGCACTGGCTGCCGGCACCATCGGCCGCCTGCTCGCCCGCCGCCCGCGGCTCGGCCCCTGGCTGGACCGCCTGTGCGGTGCGCTGTTCATCGGCCTAGCCCTGCGCCTGCTCGCCAGCGACAACTGAAGCCCAACCAGGCTTACCTGTGGGGGCGAATTCATTCGCCCCCACAGGGGGGTCGCACCTACAATTGGCGTCGTCCAACCACGTTTGCCGGGCGCCCCACCGCCCCCACATCCAGAAAAAAATGCGACGTTCCCCCTCCGGCCCCCCTCCCCAACCCGCCTCCGGCGAGCGCCACGACTGGCAGACCATCAGGAAGCTGCTGCCCTACCTGTGGGCCTACAAGTGGCGGATGCTGTTCGCCCTCGGCTGCCTGATCTCCGCCAAGTTCGCCAACGTCACCGTGCCGCTGGTCTTCAAGCAGCTGGTGGACGGCCTCGACATCTCCCGCTCCCAGGCCTTCATCGTGGTGCCAGCGGCGCTGCTGGTGGCCTACGGCGTACTGCGCTTCTCCACGTCGCTGTTCACCGAGCTGCGCGAGATCGTCTTCGCGCGGGTCACCCAGGAGGCGGTGCGCGAGATCTCGCTACAAGTCTTCGGCCACCTGCACGCGTTGTCGCTGCGCTTCCACCTGGAACGCCAGACTGGCGGCCTGACCCGCGACATCGAGCGCGGCACCCGCTCCATCGGCTCGCTGATCAGCTACACGCTGTACTCCATCCTGCCGACCTTCGTGGAGATCGGCCTGGTGCTGGGCATCCTGCTGGTGAAGTACGAACCCAGCTTCGCGATCATCACCGTCGTCACGCTGGCGCTCTACATCACCTTCACCTTCAAGGTCACCAACTGGCGCACCGCACTGCGCCGCCAGGCCAACGAGCTGGACTCGGCCGCCAACGCGCGGGCCATCGACAGCCTGATCAATTTCGAGACGGTGAAGTACTTCAACAACGAAGCCTTCGAGACCCGTCGCTACGACACCGAGCTGAAGAAGTGGACGGCCGCCCAGATCAAGAACCAGAAGTCGCTGTCCTTTCTCAACATGGGCCAGGCGGCCATCATCGCCGTCGGCGTCACCGCGATGATGTGGCGGGCCGCCGACGGCGTGGCGGCCGGGCGCATGACCCTCGGCGACCTGGTGCTGGTCAACGCCTTCCTGATCCAGCTCTACATCCCGCTCAACTTCCTCGGCGTGCTGTACCGGGAGATCCGCCAGGCCCTCACCGACATCGAGCGCATGTTCGACCTGCTCGCCACTCACCGGGAAGTGGCCGACAGTGCCGGTGCCCATGCCCTCGCCCGCGGTCCTGCTGGCGTCGCCTTCGACCGCGTTAACTTCGCCTACGACCCGAGCCGCCCGATCCTCCACGACGTGGACTTCGTCATCCCGGCCGGCAAGACAGTGGCGGTGGTCGGTCATTCCGGCTCCGGCAAGTCCACGCTGGCACGCCTGCTGTTCCGCTTCTACGACGTGCAGGACGGCGCAGTGCGCATCAATGGCCAGGACATCCGCAGCCTCACCCAGGACAGCCTGCGTGCCGCCATCGGCATCGTTCCGCAGGACACCGTGCTGTTCAACGACACCCTGCTCTACAACATCCAGTACGGCCGCCCCGACGCCAACCGCGAGGAGGTGGAGGCTGCCGCCCGCGCCGCCCAGCTGGAGGACTTCATCGGCCGCCTGCCGGACGGCTGGCAGACCCGCGTCGGCGAACGCGGCCTCAAGCTCTCCGGCGGCGAAAAGCAGCGCGTCGCCATTGCCCGTACGCTGCTGAAGAACCCGGACATCCTGATCTTCGACGAAGCCACCTCGGCCCTCGACTCGAAGACCGAAAAAGCCATCCAGGCCCAGCTCGACGCCGCCGCCCGTGGCCGCACCACGCTGGTCATCGCCCACCGCCTGTCCACGGTGATGAACGCCGACGAGATCCTGGTCCTCGACCAGGGCCGCGTCGTCGAGCGCGGTAGCCACGCGGAACTGCTCGCCCAGGGTGGCGCCTACGCGCAGATGTGGGCACTGCAGCTGGAAGAGCGGGCCGCCGAGGAGGAGGCCGTCTGAGCGACATTGCAAACCTTTGCAAACCGGAGCGGGCGTAACTTCGGCGAAATGCATGCCGCGTAGCGTTAGTCAATTCAGCTACCCGACCTGCAAGGAGTTTCCCCGATGTTCGCCCCCCGCCTGCTCGCCCTTCTCGTCCCTGCCCTCATCGCCACCTCCGCCCATGCCGGCGTTGCGCTGATCGGCAAGGGCAGCCTGTCCGGCTCCGACCTGTCCGGCCTCACCGGCACCCTCGAAAACGGCACCGCCGCCAATATCCTCGGCGGCCTCGGCTCCGCTGTCGCCTGGGCTGGCGGCGACACCTTCCTGCTGACACCGGACCGCGGCCCCAACGCCACCACCTGGAACACCGCGGTGGATAACACCACCAGCTGGATCCCCCGCTTCCAGACCCTCAGCCTGGGCCTGTCCTCGGCCAGCTTCAGCGCCGGCAGCGTCGCCACCCTCAGCCCGGTGCTGAACGCCACCACGCTGCTGTCCAGCACCACCGCCCTCAACTACGGCAGCGCCCCGGTGCTGACCGGCGGCAGCGGCCAGAACTACTTCACCGGCCGCTCCGACGCCTTCGCCGCCGGACTGTCCACCAACAGCGCCAACGCCCGCTTCGACCCGGAAGGCATCCGCGTCGCCGCCAGCGGCAAGAGCGTCTACATCTCCGACGAATACGGCCCCTACATCTACCGCTTCGACCGCGCGACCGGCGAGCGCACCGGCGTGATCACGCTGCCCGAGAAGTTCGCGGTGTCCAAGCTGTCCGCCGTCGGCGACACCGAGATCGCCAGCAACACCAGCGGCCGCGTCGCCAACAAGGGCATGGAAGGCCTGGCCATCACGCCAGACGGCAAGACCCTGGTCGGCATCATGCAGAGCCCGCTGGCCCAGGACGGCGGCACCAACGCCGGCGTGGTGCGCATCGTCACCGTGGACCTGGCCACCGGCAAAGTGACTCACGAATACGCCTACCAGCTCGAGAACATCGGCACCGCCGCCAAACCCAAGTACACCAGCATCAGCGAGATCGTTGCGATCAACGACCATCAGTTCCTGATCGACGAGCGCGACGGCAAGGGCCTCGGCGACGACTCCAAGGCCGGCTTCAAGAAGATCTTCCAGGTGGACCTGAGCACCGGCCAGGACGTCAGCAATATCTCCGGTGAAAGCGCGCTGGCCGCCAAGAGTGTCGGCAAGAGCCTGTTCGTGGACCTGGCGGCGCTGCTGAAGGCCAACGGCTACACCGACCGCACGATCCCGGCCAAGATCGAAGGCCTCGCCTTCGGCCCTAACGTGCTGGTGGATGGCGTGCTGCAGCACACCCTGATCGTCACCAACGACAATGACTTCCTCGACACCGTCGGCGTAAACGGCGTGCCCACCGCCAACCCCAACCAGTTCTTCGTGCTTGGCATCAGCGGCGATGTGCTCGCCGGCTACCAGGCCCAGCGCATCCCCGAACCGGCCAGCCTGGCGCTGGCAGCCCTGGGCCTCGGTGGCCTGATGCTGCGACGGAAGAAGTAAGGCAGCAAAGGCGCGGCGCTCAGGCGATGCCGAGCTGCCGCGCCTGGGAAGCCGCATCCCGCGCGCCCCAGCGGCGCTTGATGCGGCCCTCCTCGATTTCGAACCACTCCATCGCCACCAGCTCGTAGGACTTCCCGGTCGGCTCGTGCCCGAAGGCCGGTGCGCGGAAGGTACCGGTTTCGATATAGCGGGCCGCCACGATGTTGCCCTCGGCGATCAGGCCCTGGATGGACAACTGCATGCCGTAGCCCTCGATCAACTGGCGCCACACCGGCTCGATCTTCTCGAAGATGCCCTGCCCCAGCACGCCCTGGATCTCCGCATCCTCGGCCAGCAGCGCCTTCAGAGCCGGTAGATCGCCACGGTTGAAGGCGGCGACGTACTGGCGCACCACGTCCTTGGCACGTTCCTCGACTGACATTCGCTTGTTCTCCTTGATGTTGTGGATGCCCCCCGGGGCACGGCGGAAGAAAGATGCCAGGAGTATAAGTGCGTACCCCACCCGACAGGCGGCAGTTGTGCCCCATCGCTCCGCCAGAACGCCGAGCCGCATCCCTTGGCCGCCCCTTGATGCACAATAAGGCCCTCTGCGGCTTCAACCGGACCCATGCCCCCGCTTCCTCGCAGCATTGCCCACCTGGACATGGACGCGTTCTACGCGTCGGTGGAGCTGTTGCGCTACCCGCAGCTGCGCGGCCTGCCTGCTGTGGTGGGCGGACGTCGGGCTACGACGGTCGAGGATCCGGCCCGCTTCCCGCGCCTGCGCGACTACGTGGGCCGCGGCGTGATCACCACCGCCACCTACGAGGCGCGGGCCCTCGGCGTGCATTCCGGCATGGGCCTGATGAAAGCCGCCCAGCTGGCGCCGGACGCGCTGCTGCTGCCCGCCGACTTCGACACCTACCGCCACTACTCACGCCTCTTCAAGGCCGCGGTGCGGGAGATCGCGCCGGACCTCGAGGATCGGGGCATCGACGAGATATACCTGGACCTCACCGCCCTCAACCCGGATGGCAGCCGCGAAGGCGCCCGCGCCATTGCACTGCGCCTGCAGCAGGCCGTGCGGGACGCCACCGGCCTGTCCTGCTCCCTCGGGGTAGCCCCCAACAAGCTGCTCGCCAAGCTGTGCTCCGACCTGGAAAAGCCGGCCGGCATCACCGTGGTGGCGGCCGACGATCTGCCGGTGCGAATCTGGCCGCTGCCCGCCAAGCGCATCAACGGCATCGGGCCGAAGGCCGCGGAGCGACTGGACGCGCTGGGCATCCACAGCATCGGCGAGCTGGCCGCCGCCGACGCCCTGTGGCTGCAGGAACAGTTCGGCGAACGCTACGGCCAGTGGCTTCACCGGGCCGCCCACGGGCAGGACGACCGCCCGGTGGTCACCCATAGCGAACCGAAGAGCCTCTCCCGCGAAACCACCTTCGAGCGCGACCTTCACCCCCGCCAGGACCGCAGCGAACTGTCGCAACGCTTCACCCGCCTGTGCGAGCAGCTCGCCGCCGACCTGGTGCGCAAAGGCTACGTAGGCAAGACCATCGGCCTGAAGCTGCGCTTCGACAACTTCCACACCGTCACCCGCGACCTGACCTTGCCCGCGCCCATCGGCGAGGCGGCGGCGATCCGCCGGGCCGCCGGCGAATGCCTCAAGCGCGTGCCCTTGGAACGGCGCATCCGCCTGCTCGGCGTGCGCGTCGGCAACCTGGTCAGGCGCGACGCGATTCCCGAACACGAAACACCCATACCCATCCAGGCTGAACTCTTCGCCTGATACAACACCTGAACCACGACAACAAAATTTCCAGGAGACCTGCATGCAGCACCCGAATCTCGAACCGGACATCCCGAGCGCCATCGAACCCTGGCGCCAGAACCTCCGCGGCGAACACGACGCGCTGCTGCGCGGCCCGCGCCCGGCCTGGTGGTGGACCGGGCTGGCCCCGGAGAACTGCCCCGGCCTGCAGCCGGATGGCCGCCTCACCGCCCTGCCCCAGCCCGACCTCGCCACCTGTACCCGCGAAACGGTACTGGCCACCTTCGACAACGGCTGGACGCTGACCGAGGTGCTGTTTGCCAGCCTGCAGGGCGAGGAAGCCTTCTACCGCCCGCCCTACCATCATTTGCGCCACCCAATGGTCTTCTACTACGGCCACCCGGCGGCGCTATACATCAACAAGCTGCGCGTCGCCGGCCTCATCGACAACCCGGTCAATCCCTACTTCGAACGCATTTTCGAGACTGGCGTGGATGAAATGCGCTGGGACGACATGTCGAAGAACGAGATGCTGTGGCCAAGCTTCGCGGAGGTGCATACCTACCGCCAGCAGGTCTACCTCACGGTGCGGCGCCTCATCGAGACCCACCCTGGCCTCGTCCGCGGCCATGCCCCCATCACCA
Source organism: Zoogloea sp. (assembly GCF_041914405.1). Classification (NCBI taxonomy): domain Bacteria; kingdom Pseudomonadati; phylum Pseudomonadota; class Betaproteobacteria; order Rhodocyclales; family Zoogloeaceae; genus Zoogloea; species Zoogloea sp. The sequence goes on along the minus strand of NZ_JAYSDK010000003.1, from coordinate 112,081 downwards.
TGGACGACCCGTTGTGGGCGCTGTTCATGGGCTTCGAGCACGAGCGCATCCACATCGAGACCTCCTCGGTGTTGATCCGCGAACTGCCCCTCGACGATGTGCGGCGCCCGGAAGAATGGCCGGCCCTGCACCCCAGCGCCGGCGTGGCGGCCCACTTTCCGCCGCAGGCCGGGCAGGACTTTCCAGCCCCGCGCCTGCTCGAAATCCCAGCCACCGTGGTCAAGATCGGCAAGCCGCGCAGCTGGCCGAGCTTCGGCTGGGACAATGAATACGGCGAGCGGCGTGTGGCGCTGCAAACCTTCAAAGTGGAGAACCAGCTGGTCAGCAACGGCGCCTTCCTCGAATTCATCCAGAACGGTGGCTACCTGGAGCGCCAGTACTGGACCGAAGCCGGCTGGGAATGGCGCGGCTTCCGCAACAGCAAATGGCCCTGTTTCTGGGTACCGGACGGCCCCGCCGGCCTGCACCGCTACACGCTGCGCACCCTGTTCGAGACCATCGAGATGCCGTGGCACTGGCCGGCCGAGGTCAATGCCCACGAGGCCGCTGCCTACTGCGCCTGGCGCAGCGCCCGCGACGGCATCCCCTGTAGGCTGCCCACCGAGGCCGAGCACCACGCGCTGCGCGACGCCTCGTGGGCCGAGACCGATCCCCCCGCCCGCCACGACGGCGCAGCCCTCGCCGCCGTCTACGGCTGGAACAGTCAGCTCGCCCACGGCTCCCCGTGGCCGGTGGATGCCGCCAGCCCCAGCCTGGCCGGCGTGCACGACGTGTTCGGCAACGTCTGGCAATGGCATGGGGACGATTTCAACCCACTGCCCGGCGCACGCGTCCATCCCTACTACGACGACTTCTCGACGCCCTGCTACGACGGCCAGCACCAGATGATCCTCGGCGGCTCGTGGATCTCCTGTGGCGACGAGGCCAGCGTGTGGGCGCGCTTTCACTTCCGCCCCCACTTTTTCCAGCACGCCGGCTTCCGCGTCGTGCAGGCCGCTCACGACGGCCACGTGGTCAAACTGGGCGGCGAAGGCAGCGCCAGCCAGGTGTATGAAGACACCCGCATGGTGGACGACTACATGCTGCTCCACCACGGTGAGCCGCAAACCCAGATGCCCTGGGCCGGCGGCCCCCAGCGCGCCACATCCTTCCCGCAACGCTGCGCCGACTGGCTGCTCGACGGCGCCCGGCAATACGGCACCGGCACAGCCCGCGCCCTGGACATCGGTTGTGCCGTCGGCGGAGGGACCTTCGAGCTGGCCCGTGGCTTCGGCGAAGTGCTTGGCGTCGACCTGTCCCGCGCCTTCATCGACGCCGCCGGCACACTCTTGAAAGACGGCAGCCGGCCGTACTTCCGCAGTGACGAGGGCGATCTGGGTGAAACCGTGACGGCCCGCATCGACCCGGCCATCGAGCGCAGTCGGGTGCGCTTCCGCCAGGCCGACGCCTGTTCGCTACCGGCCGAGCTGGCCGATTTCGACGCGGTGCTGCTGGCCAACCTGCTGTGCCGACTGCCCAGCCCGATGGCCCTGCTCGGCCGCCTCGGCGGGCCGCGTGGGCTGGTCAAGGTCGGTGGCCTGGTCGCCCTGTTCTCGCCCTACTCATGGCTGGAGCAGTTCACGCCGAGGGAATCCTGGCTAGGCGGCTACGAGAAGGACGGCAGGGCGGTACGCAGCGCCGACACCCTCAAGGCCTTCCTCGCCGCCGAAGGCTTCGTGCTGCGCCGGGAGGAAGAGGTGCCGCTGGTGATCCGCGAGCATGCCCGCAAGTATCAGTTCATCGTGACCCACGGCATGCTGTGGCAGCGGGAGCGCTGACCCCCGGGCCAGCCTGAACTACTCCGGCAGGCTGCGGGCCGCCGGCAGGCCGCTGCCAAGCGCCTGGGCCCGCAGCGCCCTCGCGGCCTCCGGCGCGGTTTGCCTGAAGCGCTGGAAGGCCGCGGCGGCAGCCGCGCCGTTCCCCTCTGCCAGGTAGCTCATGGTCAACAGGCCTAGCGCCGGAGCCAGGTTCGGCTGCGTCTCGAGCACGCTCTCCACCTGTGTACGGGCTTTCTGGAACAGACGCGCGCCGAGATAGGCCTGGGCCAGGTGGATGCGTGCATCCATCGCCGACGGCTTCAGGCTGATCGCCTTTTCCAGGGCCTGGATGGCCCGCCCGAGGTTGCGACTGCGCAACTGGGCTTCCCCCAGATTGACCCACGCATTGACCTGCTCGGGGTCGAGACGCACCGCGGTTTCCAGCGCCTCCAGCGCTTCGGGCAGGCGGCCCAGCCTCATCAGCGCAAAACCCTTCCCGCTCCAGGCCAGCACATTGACGGGATCGATCTCGATGGCCCTGAGTTCATAGCGCAAAGCGCCTTCCACGTCCCCCTTGGCCCCCAGGATCTTGGCGGTCGTCAAGCACATGCGCAGCAGTTTCGGATCGGCCGCCTCGGCCTGCCGCACCATGGCCAGCGCCTGGTCCGGATTGCCGGTGCCGAGCAAGCTTTCCGCCCACGAAACCCGCTCGTCCGGGGTCACGCTGCTCAAGCCCTCGAGTTTCTGAAAGGCCATGCCAGCCTCCCGCGGCTTGCCGGCGGCCAGGTAGGCCAGCGCCGCCTGGCGCCACCCTCCCACGCTCTTCGGATCGAGCTCGATGGCTTTCAGGGCGTCGTCGAGGGCTCGCTGCACGCGCTTGAGCTCCAGCCGGACCATGCTCCGGTTGGCAAGGTGGTTGGCCTGGCCGGGAGCCAGCCGGACCGCCTGATCGAAGGCCTTCTCCGCTTCCGCAACCCGTGTCAGCTTCATCAGCACTGCGCCGAGCCCGGTCCAGGCATCGGCCGACTCCGGCGCCAGTTCAACAGCCCTGCGCATGGCCTCCTCGGCGGGCCGCAGGCGCCCCCGATTGAGTTCCGCAAAGCCGAGGGCGAGCTGCGTCTTTTCGGAATCGTTGCGGCTTATCGCGGCATCACGCGCCACGCGGCGGGCTTCGTCGGGCCGGCCGGTTTCGGCGTAGAGCTCGGCCAGGCGCCGCCGCGCCGTGCTGTCCGGGTCCCCGAGGCGCAGAGCGGTCGCAAACGCCTTCAAGGCATCGTCCCGCTTGCCCAGCCGGTCTTCGATCAGCCCGAGCTGGCGCCACGGGGAAACGCTGCCGGGATTCCGCCGGATGGCCTCCTTCGCGTATGTCTCGGCCTCGGCCAGACGGCCTTCCTCGTAAAGCCAGCTGGAACGCAACAAGGGAGCCCAGGCACTGAAAGGCTGACGGCGCGCCGCCTCCTGCATGGACTTCTCGGCTTCGTCGCGTGCGCCGCGACGATACTGCACTGAGGCCAGCAGCTCCCACGCCTGGGCGTGATCGCGGTCAAGCTCAAGGGCTCTCAACAGGCTGGGCTCCGCCTCGCTGGGGCGCTGCAGTTCCACGAGGCTGCTGGCATGCAGGAAAGCGGCGTGCGCGGAGCGCGGCCGGGCGGCCATCCAGGCCCGCGCGTGGGGCTCGAGTTCCGCCCATTTCCGGGCGGCGATGAGAGCCTCCGCCTCCGTCATCCAGGCCCGCTCCGGCGCTGGCAGCGCCGGCGCAGGGGGCGGCTCGTCACCACCGACCAGGATGCGCGCCACCTGCGCGGCCGGCAGGATCATGTTGAAGTTCTGGCCGGTACCGAGCACCGCCCGGGTGATGCCGACCAGCCGCCCGTCCCGGTCGAACAGCCCGCCGCCGCTGGAGCCGGGCGACTGGGGCGCGGTCGCGACGAGGAAGGGCTGCGGCAGTTCGAGCCTGACACTGGCGAGCAGGCCCGCACTCACCGCCAAGCCGAAGCCGAGAGGGTTTCCGACCGCGAACACAGCCTCCCCGACGGCCTGCCCGTCCACCTGGCGCAAGGGCACCGGCGCGGCCGTCAAGCCAGCGACGGCCAGCAGGCACAGGTCCGCCGGCGCATTGCGACGCAACCAGCGACCAGCCAGTTCGTGCGAACCAGCCAGCACACGGATCCCGCTCGCGTCCTCGATCACGTGGCAGTTGGTCGCCACCAGTCCGGCCCCGACCACCACACCGCTCCCCTGGGCCGCGGCCTTCCCCTGCTCGTCCACCGTCTTGATCGTCACCACGGAGGACGACACCCGTGCAAAGACGCGCTGGGCGTCTCCTTCCTCCCCGGCCGACGCGTGCCCTCCGGTTAGACCGGCAAGCACGAGTCCCAGCACTGCCGCCATTCTCATCGGGCGACCTCCTCATAAGGGGATAGATAGTTGAGGTAGGCCTCTTCCGCGGCCTTGCCGTCGATCGCCCGCATCCTGTCGTAGGTGTTGCGCGCGGCATCCCGCTGGCCCAGCGCCTGCTGGGCCTCCAGCAGGGCACCCCACACCTTCAGCTGGGCGGGGTCGAGCTGCAGCGAACGCTCCAGTGCCGGCAGGGCTTCCTGATGGCGCGCCAGGATGCTCAGCGTGAAACCCTTCTGGCGCCAGTTGCGTGCCTCACCGGGCACCCGCGTCGCCAGTTCGTCGAACAGGGCCAGGGCCTCGGCCGGGCGGCCGCCGTCCTTCAGCGTGACACCCAGCTGGTAGCGCCAGTCATCCTGCGCGGGCTGGGCCTCCACGGCTGCCTTGAAGGCGGCGATGGCGTCGGGGTAATTCTTCAGGCGGTAGTGCGCAAATCCGATCCCCGCCCACGCCTGGCCGGGCTCCTCGAAACGGCGTGCCAGGCATGCCTGATAAGCCTCGATGGCTGCCTCCGGACGCTCCAGCGCGGCCAGCGCGATGCCGCGCCAGAACCAGGCCGACGCGCCGTCCCGCTCCGCCTCCGGCAGGCGTTCGAGTACCGCGAGGGCACGGGCGGGCTGGGCGGCGTTGATGTAGGCCCGTGCCAGGCCGAAACGCGGCCCCGGCGCCTCCGGGTACAGCCCGGAAATCCGCGACCAGATCGAGATCGAGGTGGCATGATCCCCGCGCAGCTGGGCCAGTTCCGCCAGGCCACGGTAGGCCTCGATCAGCCAGGGGTCGAGCTCGATGGCGGTACGGTAGGCCGCCTCGGCTTCCTTGTTGAGGCGGGCGGCCGTACGCACCCGCCCGAGGACCAGGTGCACCACCGCCAGCTCCCGGTGCTCGGTGGCCAGCGTACCGGCCAGCGCGAGCGCCTCGTCCCGCCGTCCGCCAGCCAGCAGTGCCGACACCAGGCCGATCCCCCACTCGGCGCGCTCCGGCGCGATCCGGCGCAGCGCAGTCCAGGCCTCCAGCTCCCGTTCGGCCTGCTTGAGGCCGTGGGCCGCGGCGACCCGGAAGCGCCAGGCATCGGTACTGCCAGGCTCGCGGCGAATCCACTCGGTCACCTGCGCATCCAGTTCCTGCCATTTGCCCTGCTTCATCAACAGGGCCGCCGCGTCGTAGCGCTGCAGGGCCGCGGCAGCAGCGGCGGCACGTGCCTCGATCTCGTCGCTCCAGCTGATCGCGGCGGCGAAATTGACGTTCTGGCCGTCGCGGCGGCGGTAGTCGATGATGCCCACCACGGCACCCGACTCATCCACCAGCGCCCCGCCTTCGGACCCCGGCGAGATCGGCGCGGTGAACTGAATCAGGTTCCCCGCCGGATAGCGCCGGACGCCGGCCACCACCCCCTCGGAAATCCCGACGCCCAGCCCCAGCGCATTCGACAGCGCGAAAACGCGGCTTCCGGTGGCTGGCAGGCTCCGCCGCAGAGCCACGCCGGACGACGGCAGGCCTTCCACGACGACTAGGCACAGGTTGCGCTCCCGGTCCCGGGCGGCAAGGCGCCCTGCATGAACCTGCCCGCCAAGCTTCAGATTCAGGACGCTGGCGCCATCCAGTCCTTCACAGACTGAAACGAAGCGCCCGGCCCCGATCTCGGTGGCGCTCAGGGCGACCGTCGGCTGGCCTTCGCCGCCGGCTACTTCCAGCACGGCGACGGCCGGCGACACCAGGTTGAAGACCTGCTGGGGGCTCAGAGCCTGGGCCGCCGCTGGCCCCAGCAGGGTGCCGGAAAGGCAGCACATCCCGAGCACCCAGCCCTTGGCGGCAAGGTATCGCGACAGACGAAGGGACAGTGGCATTCCCGCAGCTCCCGTGGCGACGGGAAGCATCCCATCGATGGCGTTCGAATTTATACCGACAACATTACCATCGCTGCTGAGCGGCCAGGGTGAAGCGCCTCACATCGCCAGTGCCTCGCGCATCCAGTCGACGAACACCCGCACTCGCGCCGGCAGCAGGCGCGCGTGCGGGTAGACCACGCTGACCGGCCGCGGCGTCGGCTCGAAATCCTCCAGCACAGGCCGCAGCCGCCCCGCGGCGAGGTGGCCGGCGATCTGGTACGACAGGAAGCAGCCGAAGCCGAGCCCGGCCACGCAGGCATCCACCGCCGGCGCCACATGGTTGAACTCCAGCCGCCCCTTCACTGGCACGCCGAAGGAGCGCCCCTTGTCCTCAAAGCGCCACCAGCCCCCCGAACCCGACAAGAAACCGATGCAGTCGGCCTGCAGCAGATCCTTCGGATGCACAGGTAACGTACGGCCGTGCAGGTAGTCCGGACTGGCCACCACCATGCGCCGCACCGCGCCAACCGGCTGGGCGATCAGCGTCGAATCCTCCAGCGCGCCGATGCGGATGCCCACGTCGATGCCTTCTTCCAGCAGGTTCACGACCCGGTCGAAGAGCAGCAGACGGCAGCGCAGCTGTTCGTGGCGCAGCATGAAGCGGTTCACCGCCGGCGCCACGTACATCTGCCCGAACAGCACCGGCGCCGTCACCGTGAGCTGGCCGGACAGCTCGCCAGCCTCCTCCTTCAAGGCGGCTTCCGCCTCGTCGAGAGAAGCCAGCAGATTGCGGCAGCTCGCCAGGTAGTGCCGCCCTTCCTCGGTCAGCGCGATGCGGCGCGTCGTGCGGTTGAACAGGCGCACGCCCAGCTCGGCCTCAAGCGCCGCCAGCGTGCGCACCACTGCCGGCAGCGAACTGCCCAGGCTGCGCGCCGCGGCGCTGAGGCTGCCGTCGTCGGCGATGCGCACGAAGGTCGCCATAGCCTTCAGCTTGTCCATGGCTATTACTCCATCTATTGGATAAGTGAAATCAGAACTGCGCCATTTATCCACAAATCGGATCAACGCACACTAGCTGCCATCACCCACACCAAAGGAAGAAACCATGAACACCCCCGCCCAGCCGATCAAGCTGTACCGCTTCCCGCTCTCCGGCCACAGCCACCGGGCCGAGCTCTTCCTGTCCCTGCTCGGCCTGCCCGTCGAGCCGATCGACGTGGACCTGGCCGGCGGCGAGCAGAAGACACCCGCCTACCTGGCGATGAATGCCTTCGGCCAGGTGCCGGTGATCCAGGACGGCGACCTGACCATCGCCGACTCCACCGCGATCCTCGTCTACCTGGCCCGCCGTTACGGCGACCCAAGCTGGCTGCCGACCGACCCGGCCGGCGCGGCCCAGGTCCAGCGCTGGCTGTCGGTAGCCTCCGGGCAGGTTGCCTACGGCCCCTGCGCAGCCCGCCTGGTCACGGTGTTCGGCATGGACTTCAACCCGAGGGAAGTCATCGCCCGCGCCCACGCGCTGTTTGCGGTGATGGAGAAGGAGCTGGCCGAACGCCCCTTCCTCGTCGGCGAGCACGCCACCATCGCCGACGTGGCCAACCACACCTACATCGCCCACGCGCCGGAAGGCAATGTGTCGCTGGCCGACTACCCGAACATCCGCGCCTGGCTGGCCCGCGTGGAAGCGCTGCCAGGCTTCATCCCGATGCCGGCTACCGCCATCGGCCTGGCGGCCTGACGACCATGGCTGGCCCCAGCTTCCACACCGGCGAAGAAACCCTGCAGGCCCGCGCCGGCAGCCGGGAACGGCTGGCCGAGGTCGGCCCGCGGGTGATCCGGCCGGCGATGCCGGAAACCCACCAGACCTTCTTCGGCCAGTTGCCCTTCGTCGTGGCCGGCGCGGTGGATGGCGCCGGCCAGCCGTGGGCCTCGCTGCTGGCCGGCGCACCGGGCTTCATCACCGCGCCGGCGGACGACCGCCTGCGCATCGCCGCGCTGCCGCCGGCCGGCGATCCACTGGAAGGTCTGCTGCAGGCGGGCGCCCGCGTCGGCCTGCTCGGCATCGAGGCCCACACGCGACGCCGCAACCGGGCCAACGGGCGGGTCGTCGCGGTTGATGGCGTGGGAATCGACATCCATGTCGAACAGAGCTTCGGCAACTGCCCGAAGTACATCGAGCCGCGCCAGGCCGAGTACGCACCCGGACAGGAAGCCCGACCTGAAAGCCTGGATTTCACTGGGCTGGGCGACCCCGTGCGCACGCTGGTCGCAGCGGCCGACACCTTCTTCATCGCCAGCGCCCACCCGGACGACGACGGCCTGCCGGCCCACGGCGTGGATGTCTCCCACCGGGGCGGCCCGGCCGGCTTCGTGCGCATAGACGGCGACACGCTGACGGTGCCCGACCTGGCCGGCAACAACTACTTCAACACCCTCGGCAACCTTCTGCTGGCCCCGCGCGCCGGCCTGCTGTTCATCGATTTCGCCCGTGGCGACCTGGCCTGGCTGGCCGCCGATGCGGAGATCGTCGACGACGCGGCCGCCCTCGCCGCCTTTCCCGAAGCCCGGCGCCTGCTGCGTCTGCACGTACGTACGAGCCGCCTCGCCCGGCGGGCCGCGGCCCTGCGCTGGCAGCCGCCGCCCGCCTGACCGGGCATGCAGTTCAGCGCTGCAGCGCCTGCAGGGTGATCTTCTTGATGGCACCGTCGCAGCGCTCGGCCACGCGGCGGTATTCCTCCGGCGTGTCGATCTGTGCCTGCACCAGCTCCACCTTGTTGATCTCGCGCCGCACGTAAGGGCTCCAGCGTTCCTCAAGCTCGCCGGCGATGCGCGCCCGCGCCTGCCCGACCGGGCCGCGCCACGGGCCACCGGTGGTGAAGCGGCGAGACAAGGTGTCGGCCAGCTCCTTCTCGATACTGGCCAGGTGCTGGCGATAGGCGTCCACGTGGCGCTGCTCGTGCTGGTAGATCTCCCGGTAGGCGCAGCTGTCCTTCGGAAACTCCTTCGCCACATACACGGTCAGCGGACTGAATCCGTAGGTCATGCTGATCTGCGGACTGGCGCATTCCCACTGGCGGGAGGCATCGACGCGGGACACCACCTTGGTCTCGAAACGCACGATGGCCGCCCCCCGCGTCAGGCCCAGCACCCGCTGCCCTTCCTGCAGGGAACGCGGCCCCATCAGGCTGAGGGTGCGCAAGCCGGTCACGGTGTCCAGCCCGACCGGCTCCTCGTGCAGCTTCACCGTCACCGACGGCTTCGGCAGCTCGTCGCAGACGTCGGCGAAGCTGTTGCAGCAGAACAGGGCGAGCAGCAGGGGCAGGAGACGCATCGGTTCGGGATCGAAAACTCGCACGTGGCGGGACCACAGCCTAACAGCTGACGACGCTTGCAGGGCCCATGCGCTCAAGCGTTCGGCGCATCGAAACGCACGCCCTGGGCCAGCGGCAGCGCGCTGGAATAGTTGATGGTGTTGGTGGCCCGCCGCATGTAGGCGCGCCACGCGTCCGCCCCGGCCTCACGGCCGCCGCCGGTCTCCTTCTCGCCGCCGAAGGCGCCGCCGATCTCGGCGCCGGACGGACCGATGTTCACGTTGGCGATGCCGCAGTCGCTGCCGGCCGCCGACAGGAAGCGTTCCGCCTCCCGCAGATCGGTGGTGAAGATCGCCGATGCCAGGCCCTGGGGCACACCGTTGTGCAGCGCGATTGCCTCGTCCAGCGTGCGGTAGCGCAGCACGTAGAGGATCGGGCTAAAGGTCTCTCGGCGCACCAGCGCTGTCTGCCCGGGCATCTCCACCAGCGCCGGGCGCACGTAGCAGCCGTCCGGGCAGTTGGCCACCGCCACCACCTCGCCGCCATGCACGCAGCCGCCCTCGACGTGGGCCTGGACCAGCGCCGCCCGATGGGCATCGACAGCTGCACTGTCGATCAGCGGGCCGACAAGCGTGGCGGATTCCAGCGGATGACCAACCGGCAGACTGGCGAAGGCCGCCACGAGGCGCGGCAGCAGGCACGCCGCGACGGACTCGTGCACGATCAGGCGGCGCAAGGTCGTGCAGCGCTGTCCGGCGGTACCGGCGGCGGAAAAGACGATGGCCAGCAGCGCCAGCTCCAAGTCGGCGCTAGGCGCCACGATCATTCCGTTGTTGCCGCCCAGCTCCAGCAGGCAGCGCCCGAAGCGGGCGGCCACCCGCGGCGCCACGCTGCGCCCCATCGCCGTCGAGCCGGTCGCCGACAGCAGCGCCACATCCGGATGGTCGGCCAGCGCCGTGCCAAGGGCCCCGGGGCCGATCACCACTTGGCTGAGGTGCGGCGGCACGTCGCCCGCCTCGGCTATCGCCTGTTCCAGCAAGCCCTGGCAGGCCAGTGCACACAGGGGCGTGCGCGACGACGGTTTCCACACCACCGCATTGCCGCACACCAAGGCCAGCGCAGCATTCCATGCCCATACCGCAACCGGAAAATTGAAGGCACTGATGACGCCGCACACGCCGAGGGGATGCCAACTTTCCATCAGGCGATGACCGGGCCGCTCGCTGGCCATCGTCAGGCCGTAGAGCTGGCGCGACAGGCCGACCGCGAAGTCGCACATGTCGATCATCTCCTGCACCTCGCCCTGCCCTTCGGACAGGATCTTGCCGCTCTCGATGCTGACCAGCCGGCCCAGCGCTGCCTTATGCCGACGCAGCACCTCGCCGAAGCGCCGCAGCAGTTCACCACGGCGCGGCGCCGGGACCTCCCGCCAGGCCAGGAACGCCACCCGCGCCCGGGCCACCACGGCATCCAGGTCGTCACACTCCACGCAACTGCCGATGCGGCTGCCGTCGATCGGCGAGCGAGCCACCAGGCTGCCCGCCCCCGGCGCCGGCAGACCAAAGCCAGCGAACAGTGCAGCGACTTCGGAAGACAACAGCGGATGCAGCATGGCGCCCTCCCGGCAAGGTGATCACGGCGGTTGGACACGCGGGAGCCAGGAACAATCCCGGCAGGGTCAGGCGCATTCCCCGTTGGGGCGAATTCATTCGCCCGCGGAGGTGGATCCACGCTGGGAGGGCGAATGAATTCGCCCCAACGACAGCCCCGCAATTCAAAAGCAAGCCGCGGAGTGCAAGCTGGCCCGGCAAGGGCTAGATTTCGGGTATCGCAGCATCCCATCAAGACCCGACCATGGACGCCCCTCTCAACAGCCATGCCGCCCGGACCCTGGCCGATCCACGCTGGGCCGCGGTGCTGGCCCGCGACCCGACGGCCGACGGCCGCTTCTTCTATTCGGTGAAGAGCACCGGCGTGTATTGCCGTCCATCCTGCGGTTCGCGCCGGCCGCGCCCGGAAAACGTGGCCTTCCACGCCAGCGCGGCGGACGCCGAGGCCGCGGGCTTCCGCCCCTGCCGGCGCTGCCGGCCGGACCTGCCGCCCCTCGCCGAGCGCCAGGGCAGGCTCATCGCCGAGCTGTGCCGCTTCATCGAAAGCGCCGATCACGTGCCAAACCTGGACGAACTTGCCCGCCAGGCCCAGCTCAGCCCCTTCCACCTGCAGCGTCTTTTCAAGGCGAGGACCGGCCTCACCCCCCGCGCCTACGCCGCCGCGCTACGGGCCCGTCGCCTACGCGACGGCCTCGCCGCCAGCCCATCGGTCAGCGCCGCCCAGTACGACGCCGGCTACGCCTCCAGCGGACGCTTTTACGCCGACACCGACGCCGCGCTGGGCATGACGCCGAGCCAGTACCGGGCCGGTGGCGCCAACACCGAGATCCGCTTCGCGATCGGCCAGAGCGCCCTCGGCGCCCTCCTCGTTGCTGCCAGCCCGCACGGCGTCTGCGCGATCAGCCTCGGCGACGACGCAGACGCCCTCGCCCGCGAACTGCAGGACCGCTTCCCCCACGCCAAGTTGGTCGGCGACGACCCGGACTTCGCCGCACTGGTGGCCCAGGTGGCCGGCTTAGTCGAAAGCCCCGCCCAGGGCCTCGACCTGCCGCTGGACCTGCGCGGCACCGCCTTCCAGCTGCGCGTCTGGCACGCGCTGCGGGAGATCCCGGCCGGCAGCCGGCTGAGCTACACCGAGCTGGCCCACCGGCTCGGCCTGCCGCGGGCGGTGCGCGCCGTGGCCGGCGCCTGTGCCGCCAACACGCTGGCGGTGGCCGTGCCCTGCCATCGGGTGGTACGCAACGACGGCGGCCTGGCCGGCTACCGCTGGGGCGTCGAACGCAAGCAGGCCCTGCTCGAACGTGAAGCCCGACCATGACCCTCGATCTCTTCGCGGCGACCGACCCGTGCCAACCCATCGCCCCCGGCGCTGTGCTGCTGCACGCTTTCGCGCTGGCCGACGCGGAGGCTATCCTCGCCGACGTACAAGCCGTCACCGCCCGCGCACCGTTCCGCCGGATGTTCACACCGGGCGGCCAGCCGATGTCTGTAACGATGAGCAACTGCGGCAGCCTTGGCTGGATCAGCGACCGCCACGGCTACCGCTACGCGGCCGCCGACCCGGACAGTGGCCAGCCGTGGCCGCCGCTCTCTCCGCGCCTGCTGCGCCTCGCCGGCGCCGCGGCAGCGCAGGCGGGCTTCCCCGATTTCGTACCGGATGCCTGCCTGATCAACCGCTACGCGCCGGGCACCCGGATGTCCCTGCACCAGGACCGAGACGAGCAGGACTTCACCCAGCCCATCGTGTCCGTGTCCCTCGGCCTGCCGGTCACCTTCCTGTTCGGCGGCCTCGCCCGCAGCGACAAAGCCGCGCGCCTCACCTTGAGCCACGGCGACGTGCTGGTGTGGGGCGGCCCGGCGCGGCTGCGCTTCCACGGCGTGCTGCCGCTGCTGGACGGCCAGCACCCGGCCACCGGTGCGTGCCGCATCAACCTGACCTTCAGGAAGGCGGGCTGACGATGGGCCGGGTACGCCCTCCTGCTTCCCGTGGGGGCGAATTCATTCGCCCGCGGAGGTCCTGGAACCGACAGAGGGCGAATGAATTCGCCCCTACAGTCGAAACCATAGTCCAAACCATTGAATCAGCCCCTGAGCCAGGGATCTGAGCACCGAGCCCGCACCTACTCCACGGCTCCATCAAGGATCACGGCCATGCGTCTCTCCCTTCCCGCCTCCTTCCGGCCCGCCGACATTCTGGCCTTCCAGGCCCGCGACCCGCAGCAGCTGGCCGAGCGGATCGATGCCAACGGCTTTGCGAAGGGGCTTCTCTGGCACGGCGCGCCGGCCTGCCTGCGGGTCGCCTTCCAGCCCGGCCAGGTTGACGTGGAACTGGAGGTGGACGGCCCGCCAGCCAGCGCCGGGGCGGTTGCTGGCCTGGCCCGGCACGTCCTGGGCCTCGACCAGCCGGTGGACGCCTTCGAGGCGGCCCACCGCCACCATCCCCAGCTCGGCCCGCTGCTGGCTCACCACGCCGGACTGCGCGTGCCGCAAGCCGCGACGCCCTTCGAGGCACTCAGCTGGGCTGTCACCGGCCAGCAGATCAGCACCGCAGCGGCGATTTCCATACGCCGCCGGCTGATCGCCTGCGTCGGGGTCCGTCACAGCGGCGGCCTGGCCTGCTACCCGGACGCGGCGCAATTTGCCGCGCAGGACGAGGCTCACCTGCGCAGCGCCGGCCTGTCGCAAGCCAAGGCCGACACGCTGCTGAGGCTCGCCCGCCTAGTTGCCGACGGCAAGCTGCCGCTGGAGGCCTGGCTCACCACCACGCCCGCCGAGGAGATCCGCGAGCGCCTGCTGGCCATCCGCGGTATCGGCCCATGGACAGTGGATTACGCGTTGCTGCGCGGCTTCGCGCATCTGGATGGCTCGCTGCATGGCGACGCGGCGGTGCGCCGCGGCCTGCAGAAACTGCTGGGAAGGGAAGAAAAAGTCGGCGAGGCCGAAACCAAAACCTGGCTCGCCGACTTTGCGCCGTGGCGCGCACTGGCCGCGGCGCACCTGTGGGCGGCCGCGAAAGATACGTAAAAGCCTACTTGAACCCGACCGCCACCATCTTGCGGCGCAGGAAGGCGATCTGGGTCTGCAGCGGCAGCCCCTTGGGGCAGACATCGTGGCAGCCGAGCAGGGACATACAGCCGAACACGCCGGCGTCGTCGCCGATCAGTTCGTAGTAGTCCTCGTCGCTGCGCTCATCGCGGGGGTCGAGACGGAAACGGGCGATCTTGTTGAGGCCCACCGCGCCGACGAAGTCCTCGCGCATGCGCAGCGTGCCGCAGCCCGCCACGCAGCAACCGCATTCGATGCAACGGTCCAGCTCATAGATGGCCTCGGCCAGTTCCGGGGCCATCGGCGCCTCGACGGCAGTGAGGTCGGGCTCGGCCTGGCTGTGGATCCAGGTTTCCAGGCGCTCGGCGGTGCCGCGCATCCAGCTGCCGGTGTCCACCGACAGGTCGCCGATCAACGAGAACACCGGCAGCGGCGCCAGCGTGATCAGCGGCCCGAAGTCGCGGGTCAGGCTGCGGCAAGCCAGGCCCGGCCGACCGTCGATGAGCATGCCGCAGCTGCCGCAGATGCCGGCCCTGCAGACGAAGTCGAACTGCAGGGACGGATCGAGGGTGTCGCGGACTTCGTTGAGGGCGATGAACAGGGTCATGCCCTCCGCCTCCTCGACGCGGAAGTCCTGCCAGTGGGGCTCGATCCCTTCGCTCGGGCTGCTGCGCAGGATTCGCAAGGTCAGCTGACGGGACGTGTCAGTAGTCATGGCATCGTTCTCCACAGGGCACTCAGCCCCGATGCATGCGCCGGCTGTCATCGCGTAGTGGCCCCCAGCCGTCGGCGTGCTCGCCGGGCACCACGCTGATCTGGCTGCCCAGGTCACCCGTGAAGGTCGAGCACGGCACGCCGGGGCGACCGTCGATCAGCACCTGGCAGGCCGCGCAGGCGCCGGCGTGGCACATGAAGTTGTCGAGTCGGGTGGCCGGCAGGCTACCGCGCAGCTGGCGGATGGCCCTGAGCAGCGTCATGCCGTGGGTCTCGACCAGCGTGAAGGGATGCAGCCTGCCGTCCAGCAGGGGCAGGCGCAGCGTCAGCACGCGCATGCCGGGTTTGGGGGCATTCATGATGCGTCTCCCAGTCTTTCATTACGGCCCCGGAAACGCACCGGGACCAAGTGCTCGTAAGGCATCAGGGCTTGCTGCACGGTGTAACGGTCGGCATGCCCGAAGGCCTCGCGGATGGTGACAATTTCAGCTGCCCGCGCTGCCGTCGCGGGATGCTCGATGGCATCCCGCGCGCCATAGCCGCGCCAGCCGGGCGGCAGCTCCATGTGGCGCACATCGAGGGCCTCGTAGGCCAGGGTCGGCAGCGTCTGGAAGGGATCGTTCCAGCTGGCGAGAGTGCGCTTGAGCCAGTTGGTGTCGTCGCGGCGCGGATGGTCTTCCCGGTAATGGGCGCCACGGCTCTCGGTACGCTGGAGGGCGCCGTAGGCGACGCACAGGGCCAGCTTGAGCATCTTCTGCACCCGGTAGGCCGCCACCAGCTCCGGGTTACTGCCCGGCCGCCGGGTGGCAACGCCGATCCGGCGGCTGCGCTGGAGCAGCGCCTGAAGTTCGTCGACGGCCTCGGCCAGCAGGTCGCCGCGACGGAAGATACCGACCTTGTCGGTCATGATGTCCTGCATGCGCCGCCGGATCTCGGTGGCGCTCTCGCTGCCATTGCCCTGCAGCAAAGTGTCGAGCTTCGCCTGTTCGGCGGCGAGGAATTCCCGCACGAGAGCCGTCGACACCTGCAGCTCGCCCGCGGACGATTCCACGAAGTCGGCGATGTTTTCGCCGACGATCATGCCGGCCACCACCGTCTCGGCCACCGAGTTGCCGCCGAGCCGGTTGAAGCCGTGCAGATCCCAGCACGCGGCCTCACCGCAGGCGAACAGGCCGGCCAGACCATAGGCCTCGCCACGGGCGTCGGTACGGATGCCGCCCATCGAATAGTGCTGGGCCGGCCGCACCGGGATGAAGTCGCGGGCCGGATCGATGCCGAGAAAATGGCGGCAGATCTCCTTCACCTCGCGCAGGCGGCCATCGATATGGGCGGCGCCGAGCAGCGTGATGTCCAGCCAAAGGTGCTCACCAAAGCGGCTCGTCACCCCGTGGCCGGCGCGGATGTGCTCCTCCATGCGGCGGGACACCACGTCACGGGAAGCGAGCTCCTTCTTCTCCGGCTCGTAGTCGGGCATGAAGCGGTGGCCGGCGGCGTCCTTCAGCAGGCCGCCGTCACCACGGCAGCCTTCGGTAACAAGGATGCCGGCCGGGAAGATCGTGGTCGGGTGGAACTGCACCGCCTCCATGTTGCCGAGACAGGCCGCACCGGTTTCCAGCGCGATCGCCGCACCGATGCCCTCGTTGATCACCGCATTCGACGTGACCCGGTAGATGCGCCCGAAGCCGCCGGTGGCGATACAGGTGGCCTTCGCCACGTAGGCGACGAGCTCACCGGTCACCAGGTTGCGCACGATGGCACCGTGGCAGCGACCGCCTTCATGGATTAGCGCAATGGCCTCCATGCGCTCATGAACCGGGATGCCTTCGGCCACCGCCTTGTCACTGACCGCGTAGAGCATGGCATGGCCGGTGCCGTCGCTGACGTAGCAGGTGCGCCACTTCTTGGTACCGCCGAAGTCGCGGGCGGCGATCAGGCCGTGGGCCTCGGGCCGTTCGCTGAGCGTCACCCGGCGGCCGTCCATCACCACCTCCCGCTCGCCGGCGCGCACCCGGTTCCACGGCACGCCCCAGGCCGCCAGCTCGCGCACCGCCTGCGGCGCGGTATGCACGAAGAGACGCGCCACCGCCTGGTCGCAACCCCAGTCGGAGCCGCGCACGGTGTCCTCGAAATGCACGTCCTCGTTGTCGCCCTCGCCCTTGGCGGTGTTGCCGAGGCTGGCCTGCATGCCGCCCTGGGCCGCCGCCGAATGGGAACGCTTGGCCGGCACCAGGCTCAGGATGATCGCGTCGTGGCCACGACGCCTGGCGCCAACGGCCGCCCGCAGTCCGGCCAGTCCGCCGCCGATGACCAACACGTCGGTGTAGAGGATACGCATCTCAGCCTCCCCGCCGGACGGGCGCCATCGCCGGCGCCACGTTCATACCCGAGGCGACGTTGGCCGGCGTCCCGTCGCCGGACGGCACATAGCGCTCGCCGGCGCGGTCGGCATGGGCGATGCCCAGCCGTACATAGGCCAGCAGGCTGAGCAGGCCGAGCACGATGAAGAACAGGCTGAAGGCAGTCTTCAGCATGCGCAGGCGACGCCGCCCAGCCACCGGATCGCGGCCTGGCAGCCAGTCCCATTTCAGCGCCAGCCGGTACAGGCCAATGCTGCCGTGGATCTCCGCCGCGAACAGCAATATCAGGTACAGCGGCCACATGCTGCCGGTCCACACCCGGTCGGCAGATTCGTAAGGGCCGATCAGCTCCGGATGCACCAGCATGCCGTAGAGGTGGATGCTGGCCAGGAAGAACAGCGCGAAGCCGGTCCATAGCTGGATCCACCACAGGCCGGTGTCGTCGTGGCGCAGGCGCGCCCGGTGTTCGGCAAAGGCCCTGTACTGGCGGAAGTTGGCCGGGAACTTGCGCAGCGCCAGCCAGGCGTGCAGCACGAACACCACCAGCACCCCGCCGACCACGCAGGAGACGATCCACGGCTGCGGCGTGGCCAG
Organism: Zoogloea sp.; assembly: GCF_041914405.1. Classification (NCBI taxonomy): domain Bacteria; kingdom Pseudomonadati; phylum Pseudomonadota; class Betaproteobacteria; order Rhodocyclales; family Zoogloeaceae; genus Zoogloea; species Zoogloea sp. Next base: position 94,431 of record NZ_JAYSDK010000003.1, on the reverse strand, counting down.
GAAATAGGCCCCCTCGAAGAAGCGCGCCACGGTGTAGAAGGCCTCCTGGCTGATCAGGATGGACGACACGAAGAACATGTGGGCCACCAGGAACAATGCCAGGAACAGCCCGGAGACACTCTGCAACAGGTCCAGACGGGCCGGCCAACGGCTGCGCCGGCCGGGAGTGGGCACCGGAGTACGCACCAGCTGCAATGGAATATCAGACGCCAGGCTGCCAACAGGGGCAGGCAGCGCGCCACTTCGTTCGAGCATGCGGGTCATGGCAATGAACCTCGAAATGCCACTCCCTTTGCGGGGGGAGAATAACCGACCGGGTCAGACAAGAGGCGGATACCGGAGCGGGCGCCCCAATATCAACCCGGCATCTCAATCTAACACAACACTATTGCACTGCAGCATATGCCTCACACTCGATCGCTACCGTGACAAACCCCCGCTCCACCGACAAATGGCGCGGCAATGTCGCATACGCGCCACACTTGCCGGGGCCAAGTCCTTGATTCCTTTTGCTGCGGCGCATTGGCACAAAATCTGCCTGAAGGGGCACACCCTATTTGCGGAGCGCATCATGCCGAAACCGAAGAAGCACATCCTCGTCTGCGTCCAGGGCCGCCCGCCCGGCCACCCGCGCGGCTCCTGCCAGGAAAAGGGCTGCAACACCGTGTGGCAGGCCTTCCAGCAGGAATTCCAGCAACGCAACCTGTGGAACGAATTCCTGCTGACCAACACCGGTTGTCTCGGCCCCTGCCAGGCCGGCCCCAGCGTGCTGGTCTATCCGGACAACGTGATGTACAGCGGCGTGACGACTGCCGACGTGACCACCATCGTCGAGGAACACATCCTGCTCGACCAGCCGGTGGAACGCCTGAAGGCCCCCGAGGGGATCTGGTGATTCCTGCCGCCGGGCGCGGCGCGGGGTAAACTGGCGGGCCTCAGCACACCGGGCCTCACGCCATGCAGATCTGGATCGACGCCGACGCCTGTCCGGCGGTCGTCAAGGACATCGTCTTCCGCGCCGCCGAACGCCTGGAAATACCCACCATCCTGGTCGCCAACCGGATGTTGCGCACGCCTCCGTCGCGCTTCATCCGGGCCGTCCAAGTGCCCTCCGGCTTCGACGTGGCGGATGCCCACATCGTCAGCCAGGTCGAGACAGGTGATCTGGTCATCACCGCCGACATTCCGCTGGCCTCGGCGGTGCTCGAACGCCAGGCCCACGCGCTGAATCCACGCGGTGAGATGTACACCGCCGCCAACATCGCCGAACGCCTGTCGATGCGCAACTTCCTCGAGGAACTGCGCGGCGCTGGCGTGCAAACTGGGGGCCCGCCCGCCTTCAGCCAGGCTGACCGGCAGGCCTTCGGCGCCGCGCTGGACCGCTTCCTGGCCCGCGCAGCGCGCAACTGAACAACGGTCCGGACTCTCCCAGCCAGCTCAGGAAAGGCGCCCCGCGGAACGGGGCAAGCGCTAAGGCTACAGGAAGGACGAGGGGCCGAACTGTGGGGCTGACCCACTGCGGAAGAGAACACCTGTGGGGGCGAATTCATGCGCCCTTCATCCATTGATCAAGCTCCGCGGGCGAATGAATTCGCCCCTACAGGCTCCGGCCCAGCCTGGCGCAAGCTCGCTCGGTCCTCTCCCGCTCAACCCAGCTTCAGCGGGGCCGCACAACCGTCGTCGATGCCTTCGATCTCGATCTGAATGGTCGGATGCTGGATGTGGAAGCGCTCATCCAGTTCGTGGGCGAGCTTCGTAAAGAACGCATCACCGGGATGGCCGCCGGGCATCACCAGGTGCGCGGTGAGCGCCACGTCCGAGGTGCCTAGCGCCCACACGTGCAGGTCATGGACGCCACTCACGCCGGGCAGGCCGCGCAGCCAGGCATGCACCTCGAGCAGATCGATGCTGTCCGGCACGCCGTCGAAGACCAGGTGCAGGGACTGACGGAACAGGCCCCAGGTACCGAGCACGATGACCACCGCGATGGCCAGGCTGACCAGCGGATCGAGCCATTGCCAGCCGAAATGCAGGTACAACGCGCCGGCCGCGACCACGCCCAGGGACACCAGCGCGTCGGCCGCCATGTGCAGGAAGGCGCCGCGGATGTTGAGGTCGTCCTTGCTGCCGGACATGAACAGCGCCGCGGTGATGCCATTGACCACCACGCCGATGGCCGCCACCACGATGATCGTCCACCCGCCCACCGGCTCCGGCGCCTGCAGGCGTTGGGCGGCCTCCAGGGCCAGCGCTCCCATCGCGAACAGCAGCAGCATTGCATTGGCCAGCGCAGCCAGGATGGACGCGCGCTGCCAGCCGTAGGTGCGCTGGTGGGTCGGACGCAGGCGGCCGGCCAGCGCGGCGCCCCATGCGAGGATCAGGCCGGCGACGTCGGACAGGTTGTGGCCGGCATCGGCGAGCAGCGCCAGGGAGTCCGCGCTCCAGCCGTAGAAGGCCTCGACGAGGACAAAACCGACATTCAGGCAGATGCCGATCGCGAAGGCCCGATCATAGGAAACCGGGCCGTGATGATGGTGACCATGCCCGTGTCCATGGGCATGGCCGTGATGCGCCGCGTGCTCGTGATGGTGGTGATCGTGGCCGCAGGCGTGGTCGTCGTGGTGCGCGTGATCGTGATCGTGAGATGGGTGCTCGTTGCTCATCAGGCTTGCAGCATCAATTCATCCACGCTCTTGCGCACCGAGCGGGACCAGGGGACGGGGGATACACCGACCCGGCAGAAGAAGGTCAGCGCTTCTTCCCGGCCAAAACCGCCGATACGCTCGAACTCCTCCGCCAGCGCCGCGGCGCCGCGGCTGATCTCCGGCAGCGCCGAAAAGCTGCGGCCGGCGCGGGCATACCAACGGAAGATGAGCGGCGTCATCTCGGGCTGCAAGTGCAGGCCGACGGAGGTGGCGGTCAACCACAGGCGCTGCATCGCGATGCCACCGCGCACATAGTCCTCGACGCTCGTTGGCGGCCGCGTGGGGCGGATCAGCACGTGGGACGCGCAGGCCAGCGCCGGGATGAAGTCCAACTGGACCCGCGGCGCGATCGTACCGCCCAGGTACTTGTTGAAGAACTGGACCCGCCCCCAACTGCTCATCACCCACTCCATCAGGCGCGCGGTGAGGCTGTCCACGCCAACCGCCTGCTCAGGGATGCGGTCCTTGCTGTAGCGGCTGCGCCACTCGATGATTTCCTTGTGCACCGGAAAGGCTTCCGGGCAGGTCAGGCGCAAGTAGGCGTTGCGCCACAGCAGGCCGGCCACCCGGCGACGCTCGGCGAATGACTCGAAGAACTGCACGGCATAGCCGGCTCCCGGTGCGGCGGCCAGGGCCTGGCGCTGGGCATCGCTCAGCGGCGTTGTTCGCATCGGGCGGCGCTGCACCACGCGCGCCTCGATGAAAGGCAGCAAGGCATCCGCGGCCGGCACGGGCTGCTCCACCAGGCGTACGTCGAATACCGGCGCGCTGTCGTCGGAACCGGGACGCCGGCTCCAACTCGCCGCCAGCCCTTCACCACTGGCGGCGATGCGCAGCGTCTCCAGCAGCGCCCCATGGGCCATGTGGCTGGCGTGGCCGTCAAAGTCGTAGAGGCACCAGTCACGGGTGTCGTTGCCGTGCACGGCGATGTGGTCATCCGCCAGGATCTCGAAGCGCCACGGCTGGGTGTTGTCGCCGCTGGGCGCCCAGCGGGCCAGGTCGAGGATCTTCAACAGTATGTCGCGGCGGCTCATGGCTGCCCTCCTCGGGCACGTGCCGCCTCGCGCATCGCCCGCAGCTGGCGGCGGGCGATGGCGAGGCCGATACGCTGGATCGGGTTATTGTTGCCCCCGGGCCGCCAGGTCTTCACGTAGCGGTTGCGGTAGGCATCGAACTGGAAGCCCCAAGGCGCGCACAGCACCTCGCCGCGGCGCAACAGGATCTTCAGGGATTCGGTAGCGGTCACACCGGCACACAACTGGCAGGCGGCGATGGTGCTGGGGCCGCGGCGGGCAACGAAGTCGACCCGCGACGGATCGGCCAGGTAGGCCCGCTGCAACATGGCCGGCGACAGGCCGAGCAGGAAACGCACCGCCATCTCGTCCTCGTCGCAGCCGGCGAGGCGGAAATACTCCTCGAAGCTCATCCGCCCGGGCAGGAAGCTCAGCACCGCGGTACCCATGCCCAGCGGCGCCGCCGTCACCGCCGGCACGCCGAGCCGATGGCAGGCATTGAAGGTGTCGCGCCGGGCCGTGAATGCGAAGAAGTCGAGGCCGTCCACGTAGAGATCGACGCCAGCCAGGAATTCATCCAGGTTGCCGGCATTGACGCCTTCGCCGAACACCCGGATATCCACCTCCGGGTTGATGTCGCGGGCCATCTCGGCCATCACCTCGGCCTTCGGCCGGTCCAGCGTGGACATCATGGCGCCGGCCTGGCGGTTGAAATTCACCAGGTCGAAGGTATCCATGTCAGCCACATGGAAGGCCCCCACGCCCAGGCGGGCCAAGGTCAGCAGATGCACGCCGCCCACCCCGCCGACACCAGCGATGGCAATCCGCTTGCCGCGCAGCGCGGCTTGCTCGGCCTGGGTCACCCAGCCGATGTTGCGGGAGAAGGCTTCGTCGTAGTCAAAGGCACGGCTTGCCATGCTGTCTGTATCCCTCGGGGAGTGAAATCCTATGATACGACAGTTCGATGCACCCAATCCCCCACATCCACACCCAGGCTGGGTGCCACGATACGCCAAGCGCATGCCTACGTACTACAATCAAAACAGATGCCCATTCCCTTCAAGGAATCGGCACTTCCGGCCGTAAATGGGTATCGCCAGTAATCTTCAGACCTCAAGGGCCAACGCCATGTCGCTACTCGATCGCTTCAGCCTCGGTGAAGGATTCAGGAAGTACTTCGAGATCGCCACCGCCTTCGACGACGCCGCCCGTAACAACGTGTTCGGCATCCGGCACGAAGTGTATTGCGAGGAACTCGGCTTCGAGCCGGTTCGCCCGGACCGTCGAGAGACGGACGAATACGACCGGCACAGCCTGCACTGCCTGCTGCGCACGTCCACCGAGCCGCACACACTGGTGGGCTGCAACCGTCTGGTGATGGCCCGCCCCGAAGATCCGGACTACCCGCTGCCCTTCGAGCGCACCTGCGCCGCCACGCTGAACCGCTCCATCATCGATCCGGCCAAGGAGCCCCGCGGCGCCATCGCCGAAGTCTCGCGCCTCGCCGTGCGCGCCTACTACCGCCGACGCAAGGGCGAAACCAAGGCCGCGGTAGCGATCAGCGACGAGGATTTCGGCACCAAGGAACAGCCGCGTTTCCCGTACATCCCCATTGGCCTCTACCTCGGCGTGATCGCCCTCGCCAAGCACGAAGGCATCGAGACCCTGTTCGTCCTCACCGAGCCGCGGCTGGCGGAGCACTTCGCCAAGCTGGGCGTCAAGATCACCCAGATCGGCGGCCCGGTCGAGCACCGGGGCATCCGCGTGCCGTCGATGATGAACGTGGACAGCATCATCAAGGGTCTGCGTTTCTTCGTGAAGCCCATCTGGCGCGTCGTCGCCGAGGAAATCGAGGCCGGCTACGCCACCGGCCATCCGTCCTTCCGGCCGACCTGACCCCTCCCCCGCTCCGGGGATTCTCCAGCGGCACCGGGCTCCGGCGCTGGCCCGTCTCTTGCAAAGGACGAGTCAGCACCAACCAAACCCAAACTGTCCTAGGAGAATCCCTCATGAGCAAGATCGGTCTTTTTTACGGTAGCGAGACGGGCAACACCCGCAAGGTGGCCAAGTCCATCGTGAAAAAGCTCGGCGAAGATGTGGTCGAGCTGTTCAACGTGTCCAAGGCCACCGCCGACGACGTTGCCAAGTTCAGCTCCCTCATCCTGGCAACCCCGACCCTCGGCGACGGCGAGCTGGTGGACTCCTGGAAAGAGTTCTTCCCGACCTTCAAGGGCGTTGATCTGTCTGGGAAAACCGTCGCCATTTTCGGCTTCGGCGACCAGGACGCCTACGGCCACGAGTTCTGCGACGCGATGATCCTCCTGTACGACGCCGCCAAGGCCCAGGGCGCCACGATCATCGGCAGTTGGCCGACCGACGACTACGAGTTCTCCAAGTCCAAGTCCGTGGTGGACGGCGAATTCGTCGGTCTGGCCCTCGACAACGACAACCAGAAGGAACAGACCGAAGAGCGCGTCGACACCTGGCTGGATCAGATCAAGTCGGAACTGCTCGCCTGATGACCACGCCCGCCTCTGTCGTAAACACGACAAACAGCGGGCGGGTGTCAGGCATGTCACAGGCCGGGGGCGTCCCATGAGTGACGCCCCCGATACCTTTGGCGGCGCCCGCCTGATCTTCGCCCACAAGCATCCCACCAGCGCGCGGCTGCGCTTCGTGCGCTTCGAGCACGGCATGTGCGGCTTCACCCCATTCCCGGCCGCAGCCAGCCTGTGCCCGGACGAGGAGGCCCCCGAAACAGCGGTCGTCACGCTGCCCTCGGTCCATCTGGCGGAAGCCGAACGGCGCCTCGGCCTGCCCTCCGGCGGGCTCAAGATCGAACCGGAATTCCGCCATTGCGTGGATATCGGCGATGCCTGCGTCGAGGTCCACCTGGCCCTGTTCACCGCCATGGACCCGCCCTTCGAAGCGATTGCCGGCGCCGGCGGCCGCTTCGTGGCGATCACCGAAGCCCGCGGCTGCGCGCAGATCGAACTGGAACTGCTGCGCAAGGCCTACGAGGCCGTCCTCGGCGGCTGAGTCCTGCCCGCCGGCCCGCACGCCGCGAGCCGGCCCCATCAAGCGGCACGAGCCTTGAGGTGCGCAGCCAGCGCCGCAACCATCGTTGCCGCATGCAGGTCGAACCAGCCCGGCACCTGCTCGCGGATATAGGCTTTGGCCATCATCGTCGAGCCCTTCTCGACTCGCTCGCGGAAACGCCGCAGGTCGCCAAGCACGCGGCGGTGCTCGCCGGCATGCTCGCCCTCAGCAGGAAAGGCGCTGTCGCGCATCCAAGCCTCCTCGTTGGCGAAATGCGTCTCGGTGTGGGCGCACAGGGCCGCAAAAGCCGCCACGAAGGCCGCGCCGGTAGCCGCCCCAGCCGCATTCACCAACGCCACAAACTCACGGTGGGTCTCATCCATTTCCGCCAGGCCAAGCAGGTAGCGCTCGTCGGACCATTCCATCGCATTCTCCACGCAGATGCGCCGCCAGTCGGCGCTCTCCCATGGATCAGCGAAAAGCATGCCGGGCGTGGCACCGAACTTGCTGAGCTACCGCATCACCACCTGAAACCGGAGAAGATCCATGGAAGACATCGTCCAATACCAGCTCGGAGACGTGGTGTTCTGCCGCGAAGACCTGTTCAACGACGGCGGCCTGCCCGGTTACGAAGAAGGCGCCCTGATCGCTGCAGCCGGCACCCGCGGCGTGGTGGTCCAGTTCGGCCACGTGGAAGCCATGCCCAGCGAGGAGATCTACCTGGTGCGCTTCGAGGGTGAGGGCCAGGACCTCGGCCTGCCGATCGGCTGTCTGCCCGAGGAACTGACCCAGGACGAGGCCGAGGCGGCCAGCCTGCGCGCCGCCCACTGAGCGGAGCCGCCGCCGATGAAGATTGCCATTCCCGTCACCGGCGAGCAGCTCGTCGCCGGCCATGCCGGCCAGGCCCGCAACTGGCTGGTTTACGACTGCATCCCCGGCTCGCCACTGCCCGCCCCGAATGCCATCATGCTGGCCCGCGAGCAGGTCCTGCACCACTTCGAGGACGACGGCCCGCACCCGCTGGACGGTGTCGAGGTGGTCATCGCCGCCAGCGCCGGCGACGGCTTAGTGCGCCACATGGCGAAGCGCGGTGCCGAGGTGCTGCTGACCGGCGAACAGCAGCCCGACGCGGCGCTGGCGCGCATCCTGGCCGGCGAGGCGCTGCCCGATCCGCGCTTCGACATCACCACCACCCTCTGCAAACTCCGCGACCTATTCTCCCGGCATTGAACTCCCATGGGGCTGGCGGGTCTGTCACGTGCCTGCAACTACCGGGCCGTAGCCTGAGCCGGCCCCCATCCCAGGAGAACCCCATGTACCTGTCCCCGTCCGACATCCAGCAGACCCGACTGGCCACCCTCGACAACCTGCATGCGGCGTCCCGCGCGTGGGTCGAGGCCACCGAGAAGCTCGCCGACCTGGCCCTGCGCAACGGCCGCCAGCTCTTCGAAGAAGGCCGCAGCCATCTGGAGGAACTGGCCTCCCGCAGCGAGATCAAGCTCGATGCGCTGCCCATTGAACGCCTGTCCGACTGGCGCGCCGACTCCGCCAGCCTGGTCCGCGAGTACTTCGAGATCATCGGCGACGCGCATCAGTCCATCCTGCAACTGGCCCGCGACCAGGTCGCCGTCTTCGACCAGACCGTGAGCCGTCAGCTCGAACACGCCGCCCGCAGCGCCGACGCCAACGGCGAAGCCGCCATCGGCCACGTAAAGAAGGTGCTGCGCCAAGCCGAAGCCGGCTTCAACGAACTGGCCGACGCCGCCGCCCGCGGCGCCGATCTGGTGGAAGAGCAGGTCCGCCAGGTATCGGAAGCCCTGGGTGCCGACGACGCGGACGACAGCGAGGCCAGCGGCGAAACCGCCGTCGCAGCGCGCAGCCGTCGCAGCGGCGGCAACGCGGAATAAGCCGCTACCGCCGGCGGACCTGGCCGGTCTGTTGGCGGTAAAATCGGGATTCCCGGCGACGGGGCCAGGCGCCCCGCCGCCCGCCTTCACCACAGCCAGGAATCCCATGAGCACCGCTTCTCTCTACCAGGCCCGTTACGGCAGCGCCGACGTCGCCGTACCGTCCGCCGGTTCCCCGATCATCGATCACCTGCTGGCCCACCGCTCGGTGCGCGCCTACCTGCCCGACCCGGTCAGCGACGACACCCTTGCCGCGATCATTGCTGCAGCCCAGTCCGCCGCCAGTTCCTCCAACCTGCACGCCTGGAGCGTCGTGGCGGTCCGCGATCCGGCCCGCAAGGCCCGTCTGGCCGAGCTGGCCGGCGACCAGGAACACATCCGCCAGGCCCCGCTGCTGCTGGTGTGGCTGGCCGACCTGGCCCGCCTGGAGGCGGTCGCGCAGAAGCTCGGCGAAACCCCGGCCGCGCTGGATTACCTGGAAATGTTCGAAGTGGGCGTCATCGACGCCGCGCTGGCGGCGCAGAACGCCGTCACCGCCGCCGAATCCCTCGGCCTCGGCACCGTGTATATCGGCGCGATGCGCAACCGCCCGGAAGACGTGGCGGCCGAACTGCAACTGCCGCCGAAGGTCGTCGCAATGTTCGGCCTGTGCGTTGGCACACCCGACCCGCAGCAACCCGCCTCGGTCAAGCCGCGCCCGCTGCAGTCCGTCGTGCTGCACCAGGAAACCTATTCCCTGCCCGCCCAGCAGGCCGGCCTGGAGTACTACGACAGCGCGATGAGCGCCTTCTACACCAGCCAGGGCATGAAGGTGCGCGGCACCTGGTCCAACCATTCGACCAAGCGCGTCCGTGACGCCGGCTCCCTGTCCGGCCGCGACCGCCTGGTGGAAGCCCTCAGCAACCGGGGCTTCGCGCTGAAGTAGGCTCACGGAGCCGGGGGCGCACTTTCTCCTTCTGTGGGGGCGAATTCATTCGCCCGCGGATTTCGGTCAATCCGCTGAGGGCGAATAAATTCGCCCCCACGAGAATTCGCCCCACGGGGATATTTGCCCCCACAGGTATTTTTGCGCCGCCTGGCTTCAAAAGCAGCGAGGCCCGGGCATCTAGCCGGGCCTCGCTGCCAATCTCAAGCCGTCGTTCAGGCCGCCTTCTTCATCTGCTTCTGGTACAGGAACTCGAGGATCGCCCCACGGCATTCCGCAAAGTGCGGATCATGGGCCAGTTGCAGGCGGTCCCGCGGCTTCGCGAGCTTCACTTCGAGGATCTCGCCGATGGTCGCCGCCGGACCGTTGGTCATCATCACCACGCGGTCGGACAGCAGCACCGCTTCATCCACGTCGTGGGTCACCATCACCACGGTCGCGCCGGTCTTCTCCATCACGCCGATCAGCTCGTCCTGCAGGGATGCGCGGGTCAGCGCGTCGAGGGCGCCGAAGGGCTCGTCCATCAGCAGGATCTTGGGCTCCATCGCAAAGGCGCGGGCGATGCCGATGCGCTGCTTCATGCCGCCGGAGATCTCATGGGGCATCTTTTGCGCCGCATGGCTCATGTGCACCATCTCCAGCGCGGCATTGGTGCGCGCCTTGAGCTTGTCCTTGCCCTCCTTGGCGCCGAAGACGCGCTCGACGGCCAGATGGACGTTCTCGAAACAGGTCAACCAGGGCAGCAGGGAATGGTTCTGGAACACCACCGCGCGCTCCGGGCCGGGGCCGGCGATCTCGCGGCCGTTGCAGATCATCGCACCGGAGCTCGGCAGCGTGAGGCCGGCGATCAGGTTGAGCAGCGTCGATTTGCCGCAGCCCGAGTGGCCGATCAGGGATACCACCTCGCCCTGGCGGATCTGCAGATTGACGTTCTGCAGCGCGATGAAGCGACCCTTCTTGGTGTCGAAAGTCATGCCGACGTTTTCGACCTTGACGATTGCGTTCATGTGAGGACTCCTCGATCCGGGCCGGTTAGTTGTTGCCGTAGCTGAAGCGGCGGGCGATCAGTAGCAGGCATTGTTCGAGCACGAGGCCGACGATGCCGATCACGAAGATGGCGATGATGATGTGCTCGACCTTAAGGTTGTTCCATTCATCCCACACCCAGAAGCCGATGCCGACGCCGCCGGTGAGCATCTCGGCGGCCACGATGACCAGCCAGGCGGTGCCGATGGACAGGCGGATGCCGGTCAGCATGTAGGGCAGCACGGACGGGAAGAGGATCTTGGTGATGATCTTGAACTCGGACAGGTTCAGCACCCGCGCCACGTTCAGGTAGTCCTGCGGCACGCGCTGCACACCCTGGGCGGTGTTGAGGATCATCGGCCAGATGGAGCAGATGAAGATGGTCCAGGTGGAGGCCGGGTCGGCGGCCTTGAAGACCATCAGGCCGATCGGCAGCCAGGCCAGCGGCGAGACCGGGCGCAGGATGCTGATGATCGGCTCGAGCATGCTGTTCATGAAGGCGAAGCGGCCGATGATGAAGCCCATCGGGATACCCACCAGCGCCGCCACGCCGAAGCCGATGGCAACCCGCTTGAGGGACGACAGGATGTTCCAGCCGATGCCCTGGTCATTCGGGCCGTTCTGGTAGAAGGGATCGGAAAAAAGCGTGATGGCGGCATCGAGGGTCTTTGCCGGGCCGGGAAAATCGGCGGACTTCATCGCCACCATGGCCCACAGGCCGATGATGAAGGCAAAGCCGAGCAGCGGCGGCAGCACCACGCGCAGGAGGGCACTGCAACGCTCGCCGAAGGAGGCGGACGGTTCGCCCGCTTCGGCGGACGGGGCACGGGAAACGGAAGCGGTAGCCATGGGGGCCTCCTGCTTGGCAACGATGACATCGTCCCGCATCTCGGGACCGGCTTCGGTGTCCGGCCCGACAGTCACGAGGCCGGAGGTAAGGGTCGCAGTGCTCATCTGGGTCTCCAGGAATCTGCGGGGCTGAATCCCCGTGGGGGGGCGAATTCATTCGCCCGCGGATTTTGTTCAACCGGACAAGGGCGAATGAATTCGCCCCCACGGTCAGGCGTGGATCTTGAAGCTGGCGGCGTACTTCTTCGGGTCCTTGCCGTCCCACACCACCCCGTCGATCAGCTTGGAGGTACGGAAATCAGACTTCGGCACCGGCACGCCGACGATGCCGGCGGCCTGCTTGTAAAGCTCGGTCTTGTTGATCGCCTTGGCGATCCCCAGGTAATCCACGTCCTGCTTGAGCAGGCCCCAGCGGCGGTGCTGGGTGAGAAACCACATGCCGTCCGACAGGTAGGGGAAGTTCACCAGGCCGTCGTTGTAGAACTTCATGTAGTTCTTTTCGGACCAGCTCTTGCCGAGGCCGTTTTCGTACTGGCCGATCATGCGGCTGCGGATCACATCCACATCGGTATTCACGTAGCTCTTGGCGGCCACGGTTTCGGCGGTCTTGGCGCGGTTGGCAGCGCTGGCGTCGATCCACTTTGACGCTTCGAGGATCGCGCAGATCATCGCGCGGGCGGTGTTGGGGTACTTGGCCGCAAACTCGGCGGTGGAGCCCAGCACCTTTTCCGGGTGGTCGGTCCAGATGTCCTGGGTGGTCACCGCGGTGAAGCCGATCTTGTCCACGATCGCGCGCTGGTTCCACGGTTCGCCGACGCAGTAACCGTCCATGTTGCCGACGCGCATGTTGGCGACCATCTGCGGGGGCGGCACGACGATGTTCTTGACGTCCTTGAAGGGGTCAATGCCGTGGGCGGCCAGCCAGTAGTACAACCACATGGCGTGGGTGCCGGTCGGGAAGGTCTGGGCGAAGGTGTATTCCTTTTCCTTTTTGGCGATGACCTTGGCCAGCGAGGCGCCATCGACCGCGCCCTTTTCCTTCAGGCCGTTGGACAGGGTGATCGCCTGGCCGTTGTTGTTGAGGGTCATCAGCACCGCCATGTCCTTCTTCGGACCACCGATGCCCAGGTGCAGGCCGTAGATCAGGCCATACAACACGTGGGCCGCATGCAGCTCACCGTTGGCCAGCTTGTCGCGCACGCCAGCCCAGGAGGCTTCCTTGCTCGGGGTGATCTTGATGCCGTACTTCTTGTCGAAGCCCATCACCGACGCCATCACCACGGAGGAACAGTCAGTCAGCGGGATGAAACCGATCTTCACCTCTTCCAGTTCCGGCTTGTCGGAACCTGCGGCCCATGCGCTGCTCGTCGGGAGCATCGTTCCCATCGCTGCCATACCTCCAATAGTCGCGCCGGCCTTCAGAAAGCCACGGCGGGAAAGAATCTTGTCGTCGAATTGCGCGCTCATCACATGCCCCTGATCCGCTTACCCAAAAAAAGAGGCGTCACATCACTCCACGCACTTCGCGTAAGAGGGATGGACGCCTTTGTCCAAGTCTGATCGCCTGATCAAGCCGGCCCGCCGTTGGACCGACTTTGATTACGACTTAGCGAGGAGCGTGCCAACAACAGCAAGACATTGAATATAAACAAAAAACACAAAAATGAGATAGACATACCCCCTAAGAGGTACGAGAAACACACTCCAGATATGCACTTCTGCAGTGCAGCAACATGCCTGCCGGCACCATTCCGGCCCATATCCGGAAAAAACCTTGAAGCGGAAAACAAAAAGGGCGGTAACGCCTTCGCGCCACCGCCCCATCTGAGCTCCCATCAATCCGGAGACTACCTCTTTCAGAGTAGTAGATTGGCCATATCGATCACATCCTGGGCCACGTCCGCCACCTTTCGGCCACGCTCCATCGCCAGCTTGCGCAGCGCGTGATAGGCGGCATCCTCGTCGAGTCCACGGGCCTTCATCAACACGCCCTTGGCCTTGTCCACGACGATACGCTCGCTCAGCTTGCGGGTCGCGTCGTCCCGCTCGGCGCGCAAGTGCTGGAACGCCTCAAACTGGGCGATCGCCACTTCGACCAGGGAATCGAGCCGCTCGGAAGACACGGAATCCACGACGTACGAAGACACGCCGGCCTTTACGGCACGGCGGATCGCCGCCGAATCCGAGTCCTGCGAGAAAAGCAGCACCGGGCGCGGACAGTCCCGGTTCATGATGGCCAGATGCTCGAGGGTATCCCGGCTGGGCGAGTCAGCCTGGATGAAGATCACGTCCGGCTTGGTCGCCAGGACCTGCTCGGACAGGTCGAAGGCATTGGACAGCACCGCCGCAACCTGGTGGCCAGCCAGCGCCACCGCAGCACAGACGTCGGCGGCACGCTCGCGGGAAGAATCGACAACGAGCACTCGAAGCATGGAACAGCTCCCCTGGAAAGACATGGCACCTTAAAGCATAAAGTGCGCCAGAGACAAATAAACCTGCTCCCATTTTGAGGAAAGCATCAGGATGGAGAAACCTGTGGATGGCGGGGAAAAGGCTTGTGGGGCCGAGTGCATGTGGGGGCGAATGAATTCGCCCCCACACCTTTGGTCCCCCCCCCGGCACCCCACCCCCCCGGCACCCCGGCACCCCGGCACCCCCAGTATGGCGGTTTCGGCGTCAGGCCGCCTGCGCGTGGGCTCCACCCTGCATCAGACAATCGAGGATAAGCACCGAGACGTCGTCGGCGGCGGACTGGCGGCCCAGGTGGCGGGTCAGCGCCTCCCGCAGGCCCGCCACCCGCGACGGACGGGGTGTCGCGCGCAGGGTCTGCTCCAGGCCCGCCATGCCGAACTGCACGCCCAGGCGGTTCTCGGCCTCCGTCAAGCCGTCCGAGCAGAGCACGATCTGGGAGGGCGCATCCCAACCAAAAGCCTCGCAGGCGATGCCCGCTTCAGCGGAGGGCAGGATGCCGAGGGGCAGCTGGCGCGACACGAAACGCTGGGCCACCGTGCCGGCCTCGTCGATCAGCAGCACGTCCGGCACGCCACCGACCCAGATCTGCCCGACCGGCTGGGCGGCCTCCAGCCTGACCAGGGCCGAGGCGACGAAGCGCCCGGCGGGCAACAGGCCGCAAAGCAGGTCATTGAGCTCGGTCACCAGATTCGTCAGCGGCGCATTGCGGGCGGCCCCCCGGTAGAAGGCGCCCAGCGCTGGCAGCACGCTGACCGCGGCGGCCAGGCCGTGCCCTGTGGCGTCGGCCAGCATCGCGTACAGGGAGCCGTCCGGCGCCCGTGCCACGGCCACCACGTCGCCGGAGAAGTTGCGCGCCGGCAGCACCGCGTACTGCACCGCGCTGTCGTGCAGCCAGTCGCTGCGGATCTGGCGCTCCATGATGCTCATCGCCAGTTCCTGCTCGCGCTCCGACTCGTCGTGGTAGCGCTGCAGGCGCGCCGCGTCCTCGGCCAGCTGGCGCTGGATGCGCCGCGCCTCGGAGACGTCGCGGACGACGCCGATGAACATGCGCCGGTTGGGCAGCTGGAGATCGGACATGCCGACCTCCATCGGGAAGGTCGTGCCGTCCTTGCGCCGCCCGAGCATCTCGCGGATCTGGCCGCCAGCCTTCATCTGCCCGGACGACAACAGGCCGGGAATGGAAAGCTCGGAGGCGCCGAAATCGCCGTCGGACATCAGCATGCCGAGGGGCTGGCCGATCATCTCCGACGAGGGATAGCCGAAGATCTGGCTGGCGGCCCGATTGACCGACAGGATGCGGCCGCTGTCGTCCGCGGAGATGATGCCGTCGATGACGCCGTTGGCCACCGCCCGGACCTGCTCCAGGGAACTCGCCAGACGCCGCTGCATGTCGAGCAGGCGGCGCAAGGCCTTGAAGCGCGCGGCGAAGACCGGGAAGGACAAGGGTTTGGCCAGGTAGTCGTCGGCGCCGATGTCGAGGCCGTGAACGATGTCGCCCTCGCCGCTCAAGGCGGAGAGGATGATCACCGGCACCCAGCGGTCGCCGGCGATGCTGCGGATCTGGCGGATCGCCTCGAAGCCGTCCATGCGCGGCATCATCAGGTCCATCAGCACCACGTCGGGGGATTCGCGCCGGAACAGCTCTACCGCCTCGACGCCGTCCTCGGCATAGATCGGAACGCAGTTCAGGTGGGCCAGGAAAGTGCCAACGATGCTCCGGTTAGACGCGATGTCATCCGCAACCAGCACGCGCAACGGTTTTTCTGCCATTACAGGGTCTCTGCAGTTGGCGGGGGCGCCCCCCACAAAAGGGGCGCCCCCCCCATGAAAACAAAAGGTGTAATAGACCCGGGAGTGGCAGGGGGCCACCGCACCCCCCCCCGGTTGGCCCCG